>CAYGBN010000017.1:0-41075 GCA_964348155.1 uncultured Methanomassiliicoccales archaeon | reverse complement strand
AGTGCCGGGGGAGGGAATCGAACCCCCGTAAAACCGCTCTGCAGGCGGTCACATGAGCCACTCTGTCACCCCGGCCCACGGTTCTCATCTGGCCGAGCGTATTTAACGCTGCCCGTGGCGGCAATGCCTGGCCTGCGACAGGCTGCATGCACCGCAAAACCATTTCTACCCGCCGGCGGATGCGACGCCTGTGCCCCCGAAGACGGTCAACGACACCGTCCATGGCTCCATCACCCTCGAGGGAGCGGCCCGCGAGCTCTTGGAGACCCTGGAGGTCCAGCGGCTCAACGCGATTCGCCAGCTGGGCCTGACCTACCTGGTCTTCCCCGGGGCGAACCACACCCGACTGGAGCACCAGCTGGGAGCGTACCACGTGGCCAAGGCCATGGCCGCCTCCCTCGCCCTCCCGGCGGAGGAGGGGCACCTGGTCGCCTTGGCCGCCCTCCTCCACGACCTCGGCCACGGCCCCTTCTCCCACACCCTGGAGCGTGTCCTGGCCCACCGTACGGGGATGGACCACATGGAGGTCACGCGTCGCCTGATCGTGGGCGAGGAGGACAGCGTTCCCGGCTTCGAGCGCGCCTTCTTCGAGGACCGCCCCCGCGTCGCGGGCGTCCTGGAGGGGGCTGGCGTGGATCCTGAGGACGTGGCGAACCTCGTCCGAGGGAGCCCCTCCCTTCGGGCCCTGGACCGGTTCGAGGGTGCCGGCGGACCGGACAAACCCTACCTGGGCCAGATGGTGCACGGCGTGCTAGACGCCGACCAGATCGACTTCCTCCTGCGGGACGCCCAGTATACGGGGGTGGCCCACGGGATCATCGACCTCCCTCGGCTCCTGGCCACCCTGCGCCTGGCGGAAGGCGACCTGGTGGCGGACCGGAAGGGGTTGAGCGCCGTGGAGGGCTTCCTGGTGGCCCGGGGGCTCATGTACACCTCCGTCTACTTCCACAAGACCGTCCGCATCGCCGAGACCATGCTCTCCCGGGCGGTGGAGCGGACGGAGGCCGACTTGGATGCGGTGCGGTTCCTGAACGACGCAGAGCTCATGGCGTGGCTCCAGCAGCAGGGAGGCCTGGCGGAGGAGACGGCGCTGCGGCTGAAGTACCGTCGCCTGTACAAGCGCGTGCTCACGAGGGATCGGGACGCCCTCAGCGGGGAGCAGGCGGAGCGTCTGGCGGAACTTGGGGATCCCGATCGGCGCCGACGGGTGGAGGACGCTCTCTGCCATCGCGTGGGCATCCCCGAGGGACGGGTGGTGGTGGACATCCCCGCCCCTGAACTCCTCCTCACCGAGCCCCGGATCGCCCAGGTTGGCCTGCGAGTGTGGGACGACGGACGCCTCCTCCCCTTCCGCAAGGTCTCGGGCCTGGCCAGGGCGCTCCAGGTCCGAGAAACGGTGGAGTGGGCCGTCATGGTGGCCGGGGACCCCGCCCACGCGAAGGAGGTGGCCCGCCAGGCGGAACGGGTCATCTTCGACTAGGGCCTACCCGAGGCTCCGGTGCAGCAGCCATCGGAACAGGCGCCGGCGGTGGGGCTCCGCCTGGTTCGTGAGGACCAGGGAGCACGACGTCTGCCGGGCCACCCGGTCCACGACGCGGCCGAAGACCGCCCCTCCCACCTTGGGCTCCCGCGCCACCCGCATGACCAGGAGGTCGTGGTTTCTGGCCTCCGCCACCACCGCGCCCGCCGGGTCTGCGGCGCGCACGATGCGGGACTCCGTCGCGGGCTCCAGGATTCCCCGAAGCTTTGCGTGGTACTCCGCCATCGTCTCCTCCTGGGCGTCGGGCGCGTCAGGGGCCAGCACCCGCAGGAGGGTGACCCGCCCTCCCTCCTGGACGGCGCCGCTAGCCAGGGCCACCTCCAGCTCGTCGTAGGGCCCCCGGACGGCGGCCAGGAGGACCCGCTCGCGGACGTGCAGCCCCCGGTCCCGGAAGAGGGCCACGTCCATGGAGGGGTGGTGGAGGAGTCGTCGGAGGCCCGCTCGTCCCAGGTCCCGCACGAAGGCGCTGTCCCAGTCCAGCAGCAGGAGGGAGAACTCTCCGCCCCGGGAGGCCGCCATCAGCGCCTCCACAGGGTCGTGGGCGAACACCTCCACGAACTCCGCCCCCAGGTCGAAATCCACCGCGTCCCGGGCGATCTCCGCCACCAGGGCGTCGGGCATGGCCAACGGGAACGTCTCCACGTCGTAGAGGGGCGTCTGGAAGGGAACGTCCTCCACCCGGACGGCCCGGACGAAGCCGCCGCGACCGCCCAAGAGCCACGAGGCCAGGTGGAAGATGTCCCGGGCGTGCTCGGGATTGTCCATGGGGAGGAGGGCGCTGGGCCGCTCCGCCCCCACCCGGACCTCTGCGTCCGCCAGGGCCCGCCCCACGCGCTGCCGGCGGACGACCTCCCGCAGCTCCCCCCGGGGCCGCGTCCGACCCCGGGCGTAGGCCAGGTACCAGGCCACCCCGCCCACGATGAAAGCCAGGATGGCCATCTGGGCCACGGGCTTCAGGCTGGCCACCAACACCAGGCCGCCCGCGAGGCCGACGCCCTGAACCCAGGGGTAGCCGGGGCTGCGGAAGGAGGGGCGGTACCACTGAGGGGAGGAACGGCGGAGGACCAGGACCGCCAGGTGCAGGAAAACGAATAGCAGGAGGGCGAAGGAGCTGGTGATCTCCGCCAGGGTCTCCACGTCCAGGGTGAAGGCCAGGAGGAGCATGATGCCCCCGGACGCCAAGAGCGCGACGTGAGGGGTCAGGAAGCGCCGGTTGACCTTCCCCAGGGCGGGGGGGACGAGGGCCTCGTGGGCCATGGCGTAGGGGTAGCGGCCCGCGAAGAGGAGGGCCGTGTTGGCCGTGGAAGTGAAGGCCACCAGGGCCGTCACCAGTAGCAGGACAGTTCCCGCGGGTCCCAGCACCGCACCCGCGGTGTCCAGGACGGCCGTCAGAGGGTCCGCCTGGAGGCCCGTGCCAAGGACCCCCACGATGACGCCCAGGACGGCCACGTGAGCGAGAGTAACCGCGCCCATGATCAGGAGGACGCCGCGGTGGATCGTGCGGCCCGGATCGCGAACCTCCCCCGCCACGGCGGTGACCTTGACGAGCCCCACGTAGGAGAAGACCACGAGAGATGCCGTGGGCAGAATGGAGAGGGCCTGTCCCTCGCCCAGGAAGGGCCGGTAGTTGGCGGGAGTGACGGCGAACAGGCCCGACACGGCGAAGGCAATGAGGCCAGCCAGGATGACGGCCACGACAATGGTCTGAAGGGCGCCTGCATGGCGCACCCCCCGGACGTTGAGGACGAGGAGGGCGGCCAGGAGGACGAGCACGGTCACCCGGAAGTCAAGGCCCAGCACGGCGTGGAGGAACTCCCCGAAGACGAAGGCGGCGAAGGCCCCCTTGAAGATGGAGATGAGCCACGTCCCCAACCCCGCCACGGTCCCCGTCATCGGCCCCATGGCGCGGTCCAGGAAGTGGTAGCTCCCGCCTGTCTCCGGCATGGCCGTGACCAGCTCCGACACGCTGAGGGCGGCGGTCATGGCCACCACGAAGGCCAGGCCGTAGGAGAGGAAGGCGCCAGGACCCAGCAGGGCGGCGGCGAGCCCGGGGATGACGAAGACAGGGACCCCCAGCATGTTGCCCGCGCCGATGCCAAAGAAGGAGGCGAGGCCGAGCTCGCGGGTGAGCTCCGCTCTCGGCTCCTCGCCCTCCGGGGCGGTCAACCCTCCCTCACCTTTCGCGAGCCTTAAGTAAGTTGAGGGAGGGGCGCCGAACGGCAACCCTCCCACTCCGGAGGGCCAGGCCCCGAGTGACGGGAGGCAGACCGACTCCTCACGGTGGACGGTCGGAAAGTAATAATCCCGCAAGCGCCTCTGACGCGTCGGGTCCCTCGTGTCCTCCGGCATTCAGCCCATCCCCGACGCTGCCGCCCTCTTGGCGGATGACGCCCTCGTGGTTGCGGACCTGCACATTGGGAAGGAGGAGGAGCTGAGAGAGGCGGGCTTCACGCTGCCGAGCCAGGCCAGGAAGATGGGGGACCGGGTCGTGGCCCTCCTGGAGGAGCACGCGCCGCGGCGCCTCGTCGTCCTGGGCGACCTGAAGCATCAGTTCCCCAAGTCCACGGGGCTCGAGCGGCGGGAGGTGCCCCGCTTCTTTGACCGTGTGGAGGGGCTCGTGTCGGAGGTCCACGTGGTGATGGGGAACCACGACGGGAACATCGCGCACATTCTGCCTCGGGGGGTGACCCTCCATGGGGCGGAGGGGTTCCGCCATGGGACCATTGGGCTCGCCCACGGACACGCGTGGCCTTCTCCCGAGGTCATGGAATCGCAGGTCCTGCTCATGGGCCACAACCACCCCACGCTCCTCTTTCCGGATCGCCTGGGCTTCCGTCACATCCGCCGATGCTGGATCCGGGCCCCCTTCGCGGGGGCGGCGGATCGGTACGCCGCCCTCCCGAAGGAGACGGTCATCCTCCCGGCCTTCAACCCCTTCTCCGGCGGGACCACGATGAACGAGACGGGCAGCCGCCACCTTGGCCCCCTCCTCAACGCGGGGCTGGTGGACATGCCGGAGGCGCAGGTGTACCTCCTGGACGGCCTCCACCTGGGACGCCTGGGGGACATGATGGTGCCCGGCAAGGGCGAGACCGTGGAGTGAGGGGGGAGTGGGCCCGGTCGGGATCGAACCGACGACCTCCACCTCTCCCATCGGGGATTGTAAGGGTGGCGTCATGTGCGGGCCTTGCCGTGGCCAACCACTAGACTACGGGCCCCGGCAGGGAAGCGAGACGCCCGCGTAAAGAACCTTCGCCTCAGGCCTCCACGAGCTGCTGAAGGATCCTCCGGGCGCCCTGCTCCACGGCGGCAAGGTCCGCGTCCGGGGGCACCACAACGGCCAGCACGGACTTGCGGCCGGCCGCCAGGAGGAGGATGTGCACGTCCTCCGACCGGAGCACGATCTCCCTGGGGGCGCCCCGTCCCAGCTCCGTGGCGGCGGTGGAGCCGGCGCCCATGATGGCGGCGCACATGATGGAGAAGGTCTCCTGGGAGACGTCCTCCGGGAGGTCCGAGGCCTCCACCAGGCCGTCCCGGCTGATCAGCGCCGAGGCCGACGCGCCGACTTCCTTCCGCAGGCTCACCAGCAGATCGTCCATGCCCATCTCAGTCCTCCAAGGTAAAGATGCACTCCGAGGCGCCCTTGCTGACGCACTTCGCCTCGCGGAAGCGGGCCCGGCCACCCCGCTCGCGCTCGTAGAGGGTGGAGAGGATGCCCCGCAGGCGATGGCACGTTTCCTGCCCGTTTCCCGAGGCGACCTCAATGGAGCCGGAGGCCTTCACCTCGCTCTCTCCCAGGGCCACGTCCTCCACCCAGCCACGCTCGATGAGGACCCGACGGCAGGCATCGTAGTACTCCTCCGCCTTGGACGCGATCTCCGCGATGTCGCGCCCCAGCGAGAGGCCCTCGTGGAAGAAGAGGCCGTGGGAGGCGTAGGAGATGACGCTCTCGTAGAAGCGACGCACCGCTTCGATCTCCGGTTGGGAGATCTTCACAAACCGCATCTGCGTGCTCTCTGCCTCTACGGCGTCTTAAACCTTGCCACCCGATTATTCCCCGAGAGAAGGGTCCTAGCTCTCCAGGCACTCGGGGCACACCAGCTGCCCGTTGTGGAGGGTCAGCCGGTCCGAGAACATGCGGCAGGACTCGCAGTAGCCAATGGCCGTCCCCGGCGCCGACGGCGTCATCTCGGCCCGCTGGCGGGCGATCTCCATCATCGCCGGCCACACGCGGAGGATGTCCTTCTCCGTGACGAGGCCCACCACGTCACCATTCTCCACCACCGCCAAGCGGCGAATCTTGCGGTCCGCCATGATCCGCGCGGCCTCCAAGACCTCCTGGTAGGGGCTCACCGTGAGGACGGGGGAGCTCATGACGTCCTCCACCCGGAGCTCCGAGGGCCTGCGGTCCTCGGCCACTACCTTGTTCACCAGGTCCTTCTCCGTGATGATCCCCGAGGGGCGATCGTTCGCCACCACGAGCAGGCTCCCCACGTCTTGCTGCTTCATGAGGGCCGCCGCCTCTCGGATGGTGGCGTCCCGGCGAACGGTGACGGGTTCCTTCGACATGATCTCGAGGACCGGGGTCGCCTGCGTCATGGCTGCACCGGTTTGCCAACTCCCTCCGCTGAGTTAAACCTTTCTGGAGGGGAATCTGGGATGATTCCGGGACGGTGGATTCATATGGAGGGGCGCGCCTCCCCCGCACGATGTACAGCGAGGCGGAGGGCACGGCGGCCGTCCACCTCGCCCGATGGGCCGTGGAGGCCCACCTGACGGGAACGGAGGGGGCGAAGCCGCCCCTGCCGGAGGCCTTCGCCGAGCCGCGAGGGACCTTCGTGACCCTGGAGGCCTACCCCGAGCACCGGCTGCGGGGTTGCATCGGGTATCCGGAAGCGACCCACCCTCTGGAGGAGGCCATCACCCGGGCCGCCGTTTCGGCCTGCCACGACCCCCGGTTCCCGCCCCTGACGCGGGAGGAGCTGCCGGGGGTCGTGGTGGAGGTGAGCCTCCTGACCCCTGCACGACGCCTGGAGGTGGCCTCGCCGCAGGACCTGCCCAAGGAGGTGGTGGTGGGCCGGGACGGCCTCCTCGTGCGCCACGGGCGGAGCGGCGGCCTCCTTCTCCCGCAGGTGCCCGTGGACGGAGGGTGGGAGGCGGCGGAGTTCCTCTCCCAGGCATGCATGAAGGCGGGCCTCCTGCCCGACGCGTGGTTCGAGCCCGCGGTGGAGATCTACGCCTTCCAGGCCGAGGTCTTCGCGGAACGCGCGCCGGGCAAGGCCGTCGCACGGCGGGAGCTGACGGCTGTCCATGATGGTCATTGAGGGCAGGGGCTTCCATCGGGGCTCGCTCCAGCCCCTGGCCCTGGGCATCGAGGACGGGGTGATCCGGGAGATCCGCAAGACCCTCCGAGGGGAGGAGCGCCACGACTTCGGCGACCGCCTCCTCCTCCCCGGCGGCGTGGACGTCCACGTCCACTTCCGGGATCCGGGGCTGACCCACAAGGAGGACTTCTCCACGGGGACCGGGGCCGCCGCCGTGGGGGGCATCACGACGATCCTGGACATGCCCAACACCGTCCCCCCCGGGACCACCGCCGCCGCGTTGCGCGCGAAGCGGGAACGCGTCGCCCGGAAGGCCCACGTGGACTTCGGGTTCTTCGGCGGGATCGAAGCCGTCGATGAGGTGGAGGCACTGGCGGGCGCGTCCCACGCCCTCAAGGTCTACCTGGCGGAGAGCTTCGGCCGACCGGGCCTGCCGCCCTCGGAGGCGGCCCGGCTGCTGGCGGCCCTCGGGGAGGAGGGACCGCGCGTCACGGTCCACGCGGAGGACCCCGACGCCCTCCGCCCCCGGGAGGAGAGGAGCCTGGCGGACCACGCCCGCGCCCGCCCCGACGAGGCGGAGGTCGCCGCCATTCGCCGCCTCGCCACGGGCCCCCAGCCCCGCCTCCACGTTGCCCACCTCTCCTCTCGCCGCGGCCTGGCGGCGCTGGAGGGGACCCGCCTCACGTCGGAGGTCACCCCCATGCACCTCCTCCACGACGCCACGGGGGACCTGGGCGCCCGGGGCAAGATCAACCCGCCCCTTCGAACGCCGCAGGATCGGGAGACCCTCTGGGCCGCCTTCGTCTCCGGCCGCATCCCCGTGCTGGCCAGCGACCACGCCCCCCACACGATGGAGGAGAAGGCGGCGTTCCCCGCGGCGCCCCCAGGCGCCCCCAACGTGGAGACGACGTACCCCCTCATGCTTCGCCTGGTGAAGGAGGGATCCCTCTCATTGGGCGTCCTGCTGGACGCCCTCTGCCGGAGGCCCGCCCGCCTCTTCGGCCTCCCGGGCAAGGGGGCCCTGCGCATCGGCGGGGACGCGGACGTGGTCGTGGTGGATCCCGGAGAGGTCCGCCGCGTACGGGGCGAGAGGCTGCACACGAAGTGCGGCTGGAGCCCCTTCGAGGGATGGGAGGCCATCTTTCCTCGGGCCGTCTTCCTGCGGGGCACCCTCGTGGCGGAGGAGGGTGAGCTCGTGGCCCCCCGCATGGGACAATGGCTCCCCAGGAAGCAGGGGGTTTAAGGACAGGAGCCGCTAGAACGGGAGGAGAGTGCGGAGCATGGCGAACATTGTCGACATCACATCGGGCAGCTGGAAGGCGGAGGTCGTCGAGGCGGACCTCCCGGTCGTCGTGAACTTCTGGGGGCCCTCCTGCGTCTGGTGCAGACGCCTGGACCCCCTTTACGAGGAGATGGCGGAGGCGTACGAGGGGAAGCTGAAGTTCGCCAAGCTCAACGTGGCCACGGGGCAGGAGGTGGCCATGCAGCACGGCATCATGGGCACGCCCACCCTGAAGTTCTTCTGCCGCGGCCGTCCCGTGCATGAAATCGTGGGATTCCGGCCCCGTGACCAGCTCCGTGGCGAGATCCAGCGCGCCCTGGAGACCGCCAACGACTGCATCGACCAGAGCACCCCCATGATCGCCTAGGGAGGCGGCCTCCCTCCGTCGCCGGGAACCAGGCGGGAAGCTTTAAGGGAAGGGGGCCGCGTACCCGGCTCTCATGGCCGTCCTGGTCCAGCTCGCCGAGTTCGTCCTTGGCCTCGTGGAGCGGTTCGGCCTTCTGGGCATCTTCGTGGCCATGATTGTCGAGGGCATCTTCACCCCCCTCCCCAGCCCCCTCTTCCTCCCCTTCGCCGGCCTCCTGGCGCGGGAGGGGAGCTTGAGCCTGCCCCTGGTCATCCTGGTGGCCACCACGGGGGCGACCCTGGGCTCCCTGGGGGCGTACACCATCGGCCGCGCGCTGGGCCGCCCGTTCCTCCTTCGCTACGGGAGGTTCATTGGCGTCCAGGCGAGGCACCTAGAGCGTGCGGATGGCTGGTTCCGGCGCCACGGGAACTGGGCCGTCCTAGCGGGCAACGCCATCACGGGCGTCCGATCCATCATCGCCTTTCCAGCAGGCATCGCCCGGATGCCGCTGCGGGGGTTCATCCCCTTCACCTTCGCCGGCGCCCTGATCTGGACGACCCTCCTGGTGATGATCGGCTACTTCCTGGGACAGGGCGCCTTCGAACTGGCCAACCGGATCGAGTCCTTCGACCTCTGGGTCCTGGGGGGCCTGGGCGTGGGCATCCTCTCCTTCTTCCTCTACCGCCGCTGGCGGAAGGGCCAGCGGGCGGCGCAGGCCGCGGACCCCTAGGCGACGGCGTAGTAGTACTCCCCGGAGGATCGCTGCCGACGGTCCAGCTTTGATCCCGGGCTGTTGATGCGGGGCCGCTGCGTGTCGCGGTCGCGGCGGAACGTGACGTCCACGTCCTGAAGGAAGCGGTTCATCCCCTCCCGCATGGGGAAGGGGCCCTCCCCCCGCCCCTCCCGCGCGGGGACGCCGGAGAAGACCATGAGGGAGTCGGACACCATGTCCAGGAAGTACACGTCGTGATCCACCACCAGGGCCGTCCGCCCCGTGCTCTCCATGGCACGCCGGATGGCGCGGGCCGCCTGCATGCGCTGATTGCTGTCCAGGTAGGCGGAGGGCTCGTCCAGCAGGTACATGTCCGCGTCCCGCCCCAGGCAGAGGGCGATGGCCACCCGCTGCTGCTCCCCGCCGGAGAGGTTGTTCACCTCCACCTCCATGATGGGGGGCAGGTCCAGCGGCGCAGAGACCTCCGTCTCGAAGTAGCTCGTCCCCACCTGCTTCCCGATCCGACCTAGGAGGAGCTCCCGCACCGTCCCCTCGTAGACCAGCTGGATGTACTGGGGCTTGTAGGCGATCTCCCCCTCCCCGCGCACCGCCCCCGCCTGGGGCTCCAGCTCCCCCGCCAGGACGCGCACGAAGGTCGTCTTCCCCGTGGCGTTGGGCCCCACGACGCCCACCACCTCGCCGCGACGCACCTTCCCCCCGTCCGTGGCCAGGCGGAAGCCGTCCAGCTCCACCGAGATGGGGGTGAAGGAGACCAGGGGGGCGGCCCTCCATTCGGGCCGGGGGGCCCGGGCCTCGAACCGAATCTCCCGGTCCCGGAACCGGATGTTCTCCTCCCGCAGGTACCCCTCCAGGTAGACGTTGATGGCCGTCCGGACGGGGCGGGGCTGCGCCACCACTCCGTAGGCCCCCTGCTCCCCGTACAGCAGGTACACCATGTCCGCCAGGAAGTCCAGGATCGCCAGGTCGTGCTCCACCACCACCGTGGGCCGCTCCTGCGAGAGGCGGTGGATCACCCGGGCCACGCGCATGCGCTGGTGGATGTCCAGGTAGGAGGAGGGCTCGTCGAAGAAGTAGGCCTGGGCGTCCCGCAGGAGGGTGGCGGCAAGGGCCGTGCGCTGCAGCTCCCCTCCAGAGAGGGTCTTCAGCTCGTGGTCCATGAAGGTGTCCAGCTCCAGGTCCTGGACGACGGCGTCGAGCTCCCCCCGCTCGTCCACGCCACGGAGGAGGTCCCCCACCTTCCCGCGATGCGCCTGCGGGAGGCGGTCCACGTACTGCGGCTTCAGCGCGGTCCGCACCTCCCCGTCGGCGATGGGGCGGAGGTAGTGGTGGAGCTCCGTGCCGGCGTAGCGGTCCAGGACGTCGTCCCAGCCGGCATCGCTCTCCCAGTCCCCCAGGTTGGGGACCACCTGCCCGGAAAGGACGTTGAGGACCGTGGTCTTGCCGATGCCGTTGGGGCCCAGGAGGCCCATGACCTTGCCCTCCTTCGGCACGGGCAGCCGATACAGGCGGAACTTGTTCATGCCGTACCGGTGCACCACCTCCTCCCCCAGCTCGTCCGGCAACCCGATGATGCGGATGGCGTCGAAGGGGCACTTGTTCACGCAGATTCCGCAGGCAATGCACGTCTCCTCGGAGATGGCCGCCCGTCCGGAGTCCTCCGCAATCCAGATGACCTCCGTCCCGGTGCGCATGGGGGGGCAGTAGGCCATGCACTCGAGGTTGCACCGATCGGGGTGGCACTTGTCCTCGAAGACGACGGCGACCTTCACGTGGGCTCCACGGGGCGGACCGTATATAAGGCTCCAGCCGCCGGCGCCGGCCTGGCGAGTGCCTTATAGAGGGGCGTCAATAGCGGACCGATTGCCATGTTGCCCGGGATACCTGGAGGACGGACGAACCCCCGCCAGGCGAAGATGCTCATGAAGCAGCTCGGCTACAAGGAGCTGGAGGGGGTGGAGGAGGTCATCATCCGCCTGGCCGACCGCGAGCTCGTCATCAAGGGGGCGGGCGTGGCGGAGATGAACGTTCAGGGGCAGCGGATCTATCAGGTCGTGGGCCAGCCGGAGGAGCAGGCCCGGGAGGGGGCGGGCCCCGTCATCCCGGAGGAGGATGTGGAGCTGGTGGCCGAGCGGGCCGGCGTATCCATGGAGGAGGCGCGGCGGGCCCTGGAGGAGGCGGGCGGGGAGCCTGCGGAGGCCATCATCAAGCTCATGGAGGGGTAGCTCCCGCCCAGGGGCTCCGGGCGGGAAGATCCGTACAATACGGACGCAAGGGCTATCCCGAAGGCCTCCCATCCCCCCTCGTGACCCTGCGCCTCCCCTGGTTCTGGCGACGTGAGTCCACCCTTTTCGCCCTGAAGGTCGCTCTCCTCCTGTTGGCCGTCTTCGGCGTGGCGTACCTCCTCCATCTCCTCCTCATGGGAATCCTCCAGGCCACCTGGCGATGAGGGATCCGGGGGGAAAGGTACATAGGCCGTCGCCCCCTTCTCCACACGCTAGGCTTGGGCGGGGGGTTCGGCGTCCCCTTGTACACCGAAATCGTCGATACGCGGGGCCGACAGCCGGGGAAGGCGTCATCCCGTGGCCGCCAGTCCGGAGGGCCGACGTTGACGTCCTGTCCCGCGGGGCCGGAGTTGGACGGCGAGCCGGCCGGAGGGCCGGGGAGCCGCCCTTCACCGTGGGTACCGGGCCAGGCACGGAAGTGAGCAGCCTCACCGCGGACTACCGTCGCTCGCGGGGGTGCGGGGCCGAGAACGCCCCCGGGCCGCTGGCGACCTGAGGGACCGTCGACCCCGGCGGCCTAGCTCCCCTTCTCCTCCAGCCGCGCCTGGGTGGTCTCCAGCACCAGGCCCCCCATGCCGAACCGCTCCAGGACCAGGCGGGCCAGGACCTCCTCCCGCCGGTCGTCCCGTCGCTCCGCCGCCCGGTACGCGGGCTCGCTGAGGGGGATCCGGATGCCCGCCTTCGCCAGGGCCTTCCGGGCCTCCGCCCGCTCCTCCTGCTCCACCATCTGAGCCTCGTGCCCCCGAGGGAACCCGCACTCCTGGACCTCCCGCAGGAAGATGGGGCGGCGGAAGAGGCGTTGCAGGCAGCCCACCGCCAGGGATGCGGCCTTTCGCTCGTCCGGTTCCAGGTCGCGGCACGTGTCCCCCAGCATCTCGTAGAGGTTCCGCTCCCGGCTCCCGGCGGGCGTGTACACCTTGGAGGGGGGGATCTCCTTCTCCCGCACGTATCCCAGGTCGGCCAGGGCCCGGAGGTAGCCCGTCAACAGCAGGCGATGGAGCTTGTACCCGTCCTCCTCCAGGGCGCGGGCGAGGCCGCTGATGGAGGTCTCCGTCCGCTTGAGGTAGGAGAGAATGAGCTCTCTAAGGTTCTGCTCCGGGACGAACACGGCCTCCCCGCCGCCCGCTGGTAACAGACCTGGTACGTTAATAGTTTGGGGCGGCGAGCACTTTCAGGGACCTCCCCCCTCTCCCCCTTTATCCCCTCCGCGCGTGGCACGAGGCATGCACGCGGAGGGACGCGTGGGAGGCTCCGCCCTCCCGGGGGCCGAGCCCTGCCCCGAGTGCTTCTGGGCCCTCCGGCGCGAGGGGAGATGCCTGCTGTGCCCGGCCTGCGGATGGTCGACCTGCTCCTGACCCTGGCCGTTCCACCGGAAACGGCGCCGAAGGCCTGGGGAGGTGCAGTGGAAGGAGCGCTCCGTTTGTTAAATAGGGAGGCCCCATGGCAAACGCCGGAACGGGTCGGATGCTGAGCTTTTCGCAGGAGGAGTTGCTGCTCCGGTGGGAGGAGTTCTTCGACGAGGGGGACTTCGCGGGACGGATCACCGCCATCGCCGACGCCTACCCGGAGGAGCGGAGCCTCTATGTCGAGTACGGGGACCTGGAGCGCTTCGACAGCGACCTGGCGCTGCACCTCCTCCAGCACCCCCAGAACGCCCGCCACGCGGCGGAGCAGGCCATCAAGCAGTTCGTGCCCCCCACGGAGGAGGCGGAGATCCACTTCCGGGTGCAGGCCGTGCCCCGGGACCTGCGGGTGGAGATCCGGGACCTCCGGGCGAAGCACCTGGGCCGGCTGGTGTCCGTGGAGGGGCTCGTGCGGAAGGCCACGGAGGTTCGGCCGCGCCTGGTGGAGGCGGTCTTCCAGTGCCTCCGCTGCGGGGCCATCATCAAGGAGGCCCAGGAGGACCAGGACTTCCGGGAGCCCCTGGAGTGCTACCAGGACCAAGGGGGGTGCGCCCGGGCCCACGGCTCCACGAAGTTCAAGCTGCTGGACGAGGGGTCGCGCTACGTGGACACGCAGAAACTGGAAATTCAGGAGCCGCCGGAGGAGCTCCGGGGCGGCGAGCAGCCCCAGCGCCTGGTGGCGTACGTGGAGGACGACCTGACGGGGGAGGTGTTCCCGGGCGACCGCATCGTGCTGAACGGCGTGCTGCGGGGGACGCAGAAGGGACGCTTCCGCCAGCGATCCACCCTGTTCGACATCTTCAGCGACGTGGTCAGCGTGGAGATGGAGCGGGTGGAGTACGAAGAAATCGAAATCACTCCGGAGGACAAGAAGCGGATTCTGGAGGAGGCCAGCAGCGGGGACGTCATCCGAAAGATTGTCGGGTCCATCGCCCCCTCTCTCTACGGCATGGACGTGGAGAAAGAGGCCCTCGCCCTCCAACTCTTCGGCGGCGTGACCAAGGAGCTGCCCGATGGCCGACGGATCCGGGGAGACAGCCATATCCTCCTCGTGGGCGATCCTGGGACGGGGAAGAGCGAACTCCTCGCCTACATGGCAAGGATTTCTCCTCGGGGCATCTACGCGTCGGGGAAGGCGGCGACGGCCGCTGGCCTCTGCGTCACCGGCGACACGCTCATCCACACAGCGACCGGCTTTGAAGAAATCGGAGCGATTGTCCGCCGCGTCCTGCCGCACCGCGTTGATTGGGAAACCCCGGCCCCTTACTCCCTGGGCCTATACACTCTCGACGGAGCCAATCTTGGCGTGAAGAGGTCCGCGTATGCCTGGCGGATGCCGAAAAAGCCCTGTAGGCGACTTGTCACTTCCTATGGAAAGACCGTTGAGGCCTCCACGCGGACAAAGCTCCTGACCTGTGACTCAAACGGCCTGGCCTGGAAGCCCATCTCGGACATACAGGTGGGGGACTTCGTGGCGGCCCCTTCCCACCCTCTCGTCCTGCGAAGCGAACCACCGGTCCGTGACTTCGTGACTTTCGAGAGGGAGCGCCTGAAGCTCTCCGAGGACACGGCTGAACTCCTCCAGACGAGGTTGACGCGCAGATTCGGCACCCTACGGAGGGCCGCGAGAGAATTGGGCGTCTCGGAATCCTTCGTCTACGAGTCGCTGCGGAAGCGGTTTGTGTTCTGGACCAAGCTGAAGAGACTCCTGCAAGCCACGGGCACGGGACTCGATGAGGTCGACATTGCGGAGGTCATGCTCAGGCACGGACATCCGCTCACGCTGCCCAAGGAGTTCGACGCGGACCTCATGTATCTCCTTGGGGTCGTCTTCGGCGACGGCGACCTCTTCTTGTCGCCAGACCATGGAACAATCCGAGTCTCGAATTCCGATGAGGACCTCCTCAGAGCCTTGAAGGACATCCTCTGGCGGAAGTTCCGGTTGAGGGGCAAGATCAGCCGTCAGAAGGACCGCGTCCCCTCCCTGCGAGTTCACAGCAAGACGGTTGCGCGTCTGTTTCACAATCTCGGCATGAGGACGCCCAAAAGGGATCTTCTGCTGCACCCGAGACTGACAGCGGGAAGGTTCGCCTCCCGTTTCCTTAGAGGCTTGATGGACGCCGACGGGTGCGTAGTCGTCCGGAAGAACGGGAGTGACAGCGTACAGTTCTCAACCATCAGCGAGAGACTCGGGCGCCAGGTCCAGCTGATGCTGGAGACGTACGGAGTGAAGGCAAGACTCCGGGTGCGGGATAGGCGGGGCGTGCGCCGTCTCAAGAACGGGCATGCCATTCGGATGCGATCCATCCAGTACCACTTGGTGATAACCGGCAATCACATCGACGCCTACGCCGAGAACATCGGATTCAGCTTGCGCACGAAACGTGCCGCGCTGGAGAGGGCGACAGGGGGCCCTAGGAACACGAACAAGGATGTCCTCCCCCTCAAGAAGCTCCTCATCCAGTCAGATGCCACCCCTTCGGCGCACTGGGTGTACCTTCGCGGGAAGCGGAACCCCAGCCGTGGCAAGGCGCATCAGATCCTCCAAGAAGTGGAGCTAGAGGCACCGATTCGGGGGAAGGCCGCGCGCATCGTAGAGGCTCAGCTCGCGTGGGAGGAAGTCTGGGAGGTTCAGGACACGGGGGAGAAAGAAGTCTACGACCTGACCGTACCGGACACTCACAACTTCGTTGGGAATGGACTGCTGGTCCACAACACCGCTGCAGCGGTTCGTGACGAGTTTGGTGAGGGGCGCTGGACTCTTGAGGCGGGAGCCCTAGTCCTGGCCGATCGGGGAATGGCGATGATCGATGAGATCGAGAAGATGAGCGAGCAGGATCGATCAAGCATTCACACGGCCATGGAGCAGCAGACCGTTCACGTCGCCAAGGCGGGTATCACCGCGACCCTGCAGACGCGGTGTGCCATTCTGGCAGCTGCAAACCCGACCCTTGGGCGATTCGATGAGAACAGGTATATCAGCGAGCAGATTACGCTGCCGGCTACGCTGCTCTCGAGGTTCGACATCATTTTCCCGGTCATGGATCGGCCCCAAGCGCAACTCGATCGAGCCATGGCCGAGCACATCCTCCGAGGCCATCTGGCGGGAGAGCAGTTGCGTCGAGGAGGCGACACCCCATCCCCCGGAGCCGGGGTCGATGAGGCGTTCCTCCCCTACTTCGACCCCTCCTTCCTCCGGAAGTACGTGGCGTACGCCAAGCGCATCTACCCCGTCATGACACCGGAGGCGATGCAGATCATCCAAGAGAAGTATCTTGACATCCGGAAGCAGGGGGAGGTTGACGGCGGGGCGGTGCCCATCACCCCTCGCCAGCTGGAGGCCTTCATCCGCCTGGCCGAGGCCAGCGCCCGCGCCCGCCTCAGCGCGGAGGTCACGGATGAGGACGCCAACCGCGCCGTCCGCATCGTCGAGTACTGGCTGCAGAAGGTCACGGGCATCGAGGGGGGCTTCGACATCGACATCGTGGCCACCGGCGTGAGCTCCTCCCAGCGGGCCCAGATGACGGCCCTGCGGGACATCATCGCCGAGCTGGCGGAGCGGGACGGCGTGGCCGACCTGAGGGACATCCTCGAGATGGCGGAGGAGCGGGGCATCCCCGGAAGCCGGGTGGAGGCCTGGCTGCGGCGGTGGAGCCAGGAGGGGGAGGTCTACTCTCCGGCGGCCAACAAGTGGCGGCTCGTGAGCCGTTCCTAGGTGGGCGGGGCGTGGCCCGGAAGGACCCCATGGTCCCCGACGACCTTCTGGAGGCGGTCATCCACGAGATGCCGAAGGCATTCACGATCCTCGACTTCGTGGCCGCCCTCGAACGGCTCCACCCCGACGCGTGGCGGCGCCTGGTCGACCGCTACGGCCTCTACGGCTCCGGCACGCGCTACTCCGCCCTGACGTACCTGAGCAACCGGCTCAGCACGTACGCCCGGCGGCAGGAACCCAACCTCCTTGAGCCCACACCTACCGGGTGGAGGCCCCGGGAGGGGCGCTACCTGCGGCGCACGACCCGCGAGGAGCGGCAGCGCTTTGGGAGCCCCTGGATCGTGATCTTCCGCCGGACAGGATGAGGGGCCGGATACCTATAAGTCCCCTCCCGCGGCTTCATTCCCGTTGATCCGCCTCAAGGTCTACGAGCAAGGAAAGGAGGTCCTGGTGGCCGCGTGCGACGCGGACCTGCTGGGCAAGACGTTCCGCGAGGGCGAGCTCCGCCTCCACGTGAAGCCCAGCTTCTACGACGGCATGTCCGTCACCCGGGACCAGCTCGTGGCCCACCTCCGCCTGGCGACGGTGGGCAACCTGGTGGGGGAGGAAACGGTCCAGTCCGCCCTGGAAGCGGGGCTCATCGAGGAGGCAGGGATCATCCGCATCGACGGGGTCCCCCACGCGCAGCTGGTGGTCGTGTGAAGGCTTTTTGCGTGGAGTGCGGCCGGGAGGGGCCCGTGTACCAAGGGCTGTGTGCGGAGTGCCTCCCGAAGAAGCGGCCTCTGGTGGAGCTCCCTCCCACGGTGGAGGTGACCCAGTGCGCCCACTGTGGCCGGTATCACCTGCCGGGAGGGTGGCGGGAGGCCTCCCTGGAGCAGGCCCTGACGGCCGTCGTGGACAAGGCGGCGAAGGTCCCCAAGGAGGTCCAGCATCCCCACGTGACGGCCAGGGCGGAGGGATCGGCCGGAACGCTGGAGGTCCGGGTGGCGGCTCGCGTCGACCTGCCGGAGATGACGGTCGTGCAGGAGGGGCGCGTCGAGGGGCGGGTGCGTACGACGACCTGCCCCCGCTGCTCCCGCCAGCGAGGGGAGTATTACGAGGCCATCCTGCAGCTTCGGGCGGAGGGGCGGAGCGTGCGTCCCCAGGAGCTCCGGGAGGCCCGGGCCCTGCTGGCGGAGCGGGTGGCGGCGAATGAGAGCCTCTTCGTCACCCGGGAGGAGGAGGTCCACGGAGGGTGGGATGTCTACCTGAGCAGCAGCCAGGCGACCAAGGCGCTGGCGCACGCCCTCCGGGCCCGCCTGGGCGGACAGGTGGCGGCCTCCCCCCGGCTCCACACCCGAAAGGGGGGGAGGGAGGTGTACCGGACGACCTACCTCCTCCGCCTGGCGGGGACGTCTACCGGCGATGTCGTGCGGCTGGACGGGCGGCCGTGCCTCGTCCTGGATGCGGGCAGGCGGCCCGCGGTGTGGGACCTACCCTCCGGGGAGGCGCGGAGGGTGGACCCCGGCGTCCTCGGCAGGGCAGCCCCCCTGGAGGCCCGCGTCGTCCCCGGACAGGTCATCGCCCAGGGCGAGGACGCCTGGCAGGTCATGGACACCCGGGACTACCGGGTCCACCAGGTCCCTCCTCCCCTGCACCTCGACCTCGCGGGGGATGAGGTCCGCCTCGTTCTCACGGGAGATGCGGCGTACGTGGCGCCGCGGTGAGTACATTCTCCCTCCTCCCCGTCTGCCCGTTATATAGGCCCGCCCCCATCCGGCGGGCGTGAAGGTGCCCGTGGAGTGCCCTCCCGTGGACGACCTCCTGGACGGGGGAGTCGAGACGGGCTGCATCACCCTCCTCTTCGGGGAGGCCGGGAGCGGGAAGACGAACCTCTGCCTGCAGGTGGCCCGCAACGTGGCCCGCAAGGGGCGCAAGGTCGTCTTCGTGGACACGGAGGGCGTCTCCATGGACCGCTTCCGGCAGATCTGCGGCGGGGACTTCGACGCCGTCCTGAAGGAGGTCCTCTTCTCCGCCGTCTACACCCTGGCGGAGCAGGAGAAGGCCGTGGCCAAGGCGGAGAAGCTGGCGACCTCCAACCGGGCCGTGGGCCTCCTGGTCCTGGACTCGGCCACGACCCACTACCGCATGACCACGGGGGAGGAGGAGCGGGCGGAGGAGCGCCACAGCCTGACGCGGCAGATTACGGCTCTCATGGAGGCCGCCCGGAGGAAGGACCTGCCCGTGCTGGTGACGTCCCAGGTGTACACGGACATGGACACGGGGATCCACAAGCCCTTGGGGGGCCATATGCTCTCCCACAATGCCAAGGACATCGTGCGGCTGGAGAAGGCGGGCCTCAACCTGCGCCTGATGACCGTGGTGAAGCACCGCCACTTGGAGGAGGGGCGGGCGGCGAAGTTCCGGCTGACGGACCGGGGGCTGGAGGCGTAGCCTACCACGTGCGGGCGAGCATGAACTCCATCGCCGCCCGGAGGTTCGCGTCCAGCGGGTCGGGCAGCTTCCCCACCAGGCCCTGCGCCTCCTCCAGCATCCGGCGACCTTGCGCCCGAGCGGCGTCCACGGCCCCGTAGCGGGCGAAGAGGTCCACGACCCACGCCACCTGCTCCGACGTCACCTCCTCCCGGGGGGTGTCCAGGACGCGGTACATCTCCCCACGCTCCTGGGGGGTGCACGCCTGGGCCGTGTGGACCACCAGGAGGGAGCGCTTCCCCTCCTTGATGTCGGAGCCCACCTCCCCCCGCCCCTTCCCTTCCGTCAGGTCGATGACGTCGTCGGCAATCTGGAAGATGGGGCCGATGCGGTTGCCCAGGGAGCGCAGGAGGCGCACCACCTCCTCGGGCGCGCGGGCCACCAGGGCGCCCCCCACCAGGGGCGCGGCGAGGTAGAGGCCGGTCTTCGCCGTCACGATGGCCAGGTAGTCCTCCGGCGTCAGGTCGCGCCGGCCGCGGGCGTTCATCTCCATGGCCTGGCCCTCCCCCGTCCCCTTCACCGTCTCCGTGACCAGATCCACGAGGCGGAGGACGACGGCCTCCTCCACTCCCCGCTCCCGGGCGCGCTGGGCCAGGTCATAGGTCTGGGCGAACATGTAGTCGCCGATGTTGACGCCGTGGTCCAGGCCAAAGCGGACCCAGACGCTCTCCCGGCCGCGCCGCATGGCGTCCCGGTCCTCGATGTCGTCGTGGACCAGGAAGAAGTTGTGCATCATTTCGCAGGCCAGGGCGAAGGGGAGGGCCGCCTCCGCGGCCCCGCCGAGGCTCTCGCACGTCAGGAGGCAGAGGACCGGGCGCAGCCGCTTGCCGCGGGCCCGCCGGTCCGGCCGGTCCAGGCCCAGGGCGTAGCGGACGCCCTCGTGGAGGTTGGGGAGGTCGCCCGTCCCCTCCAGGTAGGCGGCCATCTCCTCGTCCACGCGCTGGGAGGTCTCTGCCAGGTAGGCCTCGAAGGCCCTCCGGTCCGTCCCTACCCCTCCTCCATCCCCAGGGCGTGGGCCCACTCCGCCGTGGGGCCCGTGAGGAGGGTGCGGGTGGCTTGAAGCTGGGAAACGTCCCCGCACCCGGTGAGGAACATGACGGCCTTCAGCTCGGCCACCACCGCCTGGAGCTCCTCCACGACGGCCTCCGCCGACCGCTCCGCCGCCCGGAGCATCTGGGAGGCCATGCCGCCGGCGCTGGCTCCCAGGGCCACGGCCCGGGCCAGGTCCAGGCCGTTCCGCAGGCCCCCTGTGGCCACCAGGGGAAGGCCCACCTGGCAAAGGCGGAGGGAGATGGGGGAGGGAATACCCCACTCCCAGAACGTCTCGCCGAGCCGCTCCTTGAGGCTCATGCCCTCGCTCTTGGCCCGATAGTACTCGACCGCCGAGAAGCTCGTGCCCCCCAGGCCTCCGATGTCGATGCCGCGGACGCCGGCGTCCTTGAGCTGTAGCGCGGCCTCGCGGGAGACGCCGGCCCCCGTCTCCTTCGCCAGGACGGGCACCTCGGCCGCGACGGCTTGGAGGGCCTCCAAGACGCCCCGCGCCCGGCGGTCCCCCTCGGGCTGCACGATCTCCTGCGTGTAGTTGAGGTGGATGGCCAGGATGTCCCCGTCGACCATGGCCAGTGCACGCTTCGCGTCCTCCGGCGCCAGGGCGGGCTTCGTCCCCTGGGGGATGAGCTGGGGCGCGCCGATGTTGGCGATGGTGAGGGGCACGTCGTGCTGCGTGACGACGGTCCACGACTCCTCTCCGACCTGCCCCTGGAGGACGGGGCGCTGGCTGCCCACGCCCATGCCCACTCCCACCTTGGCCGCCCCGGCTGCCAGCCGGTCGTTGATGCGGACGGCGTCGGAGAAGCCGCCGGTCATGGAGGAGATGATCAGGGGGGCCGCCAGCTCCGCGCCGAAGAGGGAGACGCGGGTGTCGATCTCGTCCAGGTCGATCTCCGGAAGGGCCTGGTGGAGGAGGCGGATGTCGTCCCAGTGGTTGTGCTTGGGGCGCACCTCCTGCCCCAGGACGATGTCCACGTGGTCCCGCTTCCGCTCCGTCATGAAGGCTGCGCCAGTGGGCACGAAGAGGTGGACCGTATTTAGCTTCTTTCAGCGGAGGGGAGGCGATGGCGGCGCTCCCGGAAGAATCCGCGGAGCATGAGCGAGGCGGTGACCACCAGGGAACCCAGGATGCCCACGGTGACGAACCAGGGGCCCCACAACTCAAGCTGGAGGCTGGCATCGTCGCCCGCCCAGAGGGCGCGTAGCAGGGAGCCGAACCAGATGGCTACGAAGATGAGATAGTAGACCCCCAAGGCCATGAGCCAACCCCAGGGGCCAAGGGGGTCCTCTGCTCCGGGGGTTTGCGGCGGTCCCACAGCCTTGTGAGGAGGATGAAGCCCCCTGGGATGACGATGAGAACCAGCAGGAGCCCTACAAGCGTAGGGGTGCTGATAGCCGCCATGCCGATCCCTCCATCGGCTCCACCGGAGAAGAAGATAATCGGCCCCTGAGAGCGGCCACCCATGCCGCCTAGTGGGGGCGCACCGCGGTAGCCGGAACCTCCCTCCCCGCAAGGGCGTCCCGCAGCCTGCCGGGAACAAGGCCACTCAGGAGGGAAGTCGGCGTCCCCTCCCGGGCGATGCGCAGCATGGCTGCAAGCTTCCCACCCAGCCCCCCCGTGACGTCGTGGACGTCGGGATCCCGCGCTAGCTGCGCCAGGGGGGCGGTGACCACGCGCAGGAGCGTTCCGTCAGGACCCCGGACCCCCTCCACGTCCCCCACGAAGAGGGCGGCCTCGGGACGGAGGATTCGAGCCAGCTGGACCATGAGCTCGTCGCCGGAGAGGATGGAACTCCCACGACGAGCGTCAAGGACTGCGTCGCCGAAGGTCACGGGAACGAGGCCCGCCTCCAGGTAGGCGAGGAACGGGGCCCCGTGAAAGGCGACGACCTCCCCGTCCTCGACCTCCACCAGGGGAGCAGGAGGGACGGAGACAGCGGGCACGTTCCGGGCGTGAAGCGCGTCCAGGACCCGTCCGTTCAACCCCCGCATGCGGTGCTGGACCTCGGCGAAGCCGATCCGTTGGGCGGCCCCTTTCATGCCCCGGTGCACGCCGTGGCGGTACGCCACGGGGTGGCCGAAGCTGCCGCCCCCGTGCACGATGCAGAGGCCCTCTCGGAACGGGGCCAGGTCCGCCGCTAGCGCGTCCATGGTGGTCGCCCGGAACCGCTGGCGCTCCCCCTTGTAAGTGATGACGCTGCCTCCTAGTTTAACCAGCCGCATGGTCGAAGGGGGAAGCCTGGGGACAGGCTTAGTACTTGCCTTGGCGCATGCCACGCCGGCCCGAGATTCTCGTTTCTGATTCTGAGAATGGGGTGGAGGGGATTATAAGGGATGACACGGCAGCGCATACCATGGCCAATCGTTGGAATCTGCCGAAGGTCATGGCATCGGTGGTGTGGGCCGCCTCCGCGGCCACGGTGGTCCTGTCCCTCATCACCGCCCAGGTCACGGGGTACCAGTACGGGGCGCTGGCCTCCTTCCGGACGTACAACGGCATCCTCACGGGGAGCGCCTTCGTCCTGGCCATCGTCCTCCTGGTGGGCGTCCTCACGCTCCACAGGGTGGACCGAGCCGCCCGCGACCTGCTGCGGGAGATGGGACAGGAGCTGGGCACGCCTGCCCTACCCTCCGCCCCCGATCGGCTCAGGGAGGCCGTGAAGAAGGGGTTGGCGCAGACGCCGAACCTCGCCTCCGAGCAGGACGTGGAGCGGTCGCTGGAGGCGTACGAGTCCGCGACCCGTCTGCGGCGGGACCTACGGGTCCTGATCGCGGCCCCCGCGGGCCTCCTGTCCGCCATCTTCGCCGTGTCGGCGTGGGCGCTGCCCGCCACGGAGGGGCTCCTCCAGAACGTTCCGTGGCTCAACACGAGCCTGCTCTTCTTCGTGAGCTACGGGATGGTGGTGGCAGCGGCCTCGGCGCTGCTGGTGATGTGGGTCCTCCTCTCGGCGGATCGACGCGCCTCGGCGTGAGAGGGCCCGGAAGGGCCAGCCGACCAAGCGTTAAATAGCCTGGGCTTTGTAGGGAGGAGGGCCCATGGTCCGCAAACCCGCCAGCATGTACCGCGAGCCTAAGGGGCAGGCCTACACGCGCAAGGAGTACATGGGGGGGATCCCCAACCCCCGGATTACCCAGTTCGACCTGGGCAACGTGGACGGGGAGTTCCCCCTGAAGGTGCGCCTCACGGCGCGGGAGGCGTGTCAGATCCGTCATACGGCCCTGGAGGCCGCCCGCATCACGGCCAACCGCTACATCTCCAAGCGCGCGGGGCAGCAGTACCACATGAAGATCAAGACCTACCCCCACCAGGTGCTGCGGGAGAACAAGGTGGCCGTGGGGGCGGGCGCCGACCGGATCTCCGACGGCATGCGGGCCGCCTTCGGATCCCCGGTGGGGACGGCCGCGCGGGTGAAGGCGGGGGACACGGTCATGTTCATCCGGACCACAGAGGCCAACCTGAGGCACGCCAAGGCGGCCCTCAGGAAGGCGGCCTACAAGCTCCCCACGCCCTGTCGAGTGGTCGTGGAGAGCGCCTAGCCCTCCCCCCGGGAGCGCCGCATGGAACTGGAGGAGGCCCTCGAAGAGGTTCGACGCCGGGGCTGCAAGACGGTGGGCCTGCAGTATCCCGACGGCATGCGCCTCCGGGCCGTGGAGATGGCGGAGGAGGTCGAGGCGCGGACGGGGGCGACGGCCCTAGTCGCGGCGGAGCCCACCTTCGGGGCCTGCGACGTGCCCCGCATGCCCGTGGACCTCCTCGTCCAGGTGGGCCACGCCCCCATGCCCTACCTGAACCTGAAGGACGTGCTCTTCGTGGAGGCCCCCATGGACCTGCCCTCGCTGGACTTCCTGGACGGGGGCCTCTCGCGGGTGGGGCGACGTGTGGGCCTGCTCACCACGATCCAGCACCTTCCCTGGATGGAGGACGTCCAGGGCTACCTGGAGGCGCGAGGCAAGGAGGTCATCGTCGGGGAGGCGGACGGGCGCATCGCCCACGCCGGCCAGCTCCTGGGGTGCGACGTCCACACCGCCCGGGTCATCGAGGCGCAGGTGGACGACTTCCTCTACGTGGGGACGGGGGACTTCCACCCTTTGGGGGTCGCGCTGGCCACGGAGAAGCGGGTCGTGGCGGTGGACCCCTTCACGAAGGAGGTCCGGGACATGGCGGGGGTGAAGGACAGGATCCTTCGGCAACGGCACGCGGCCATTGCCGCCGCGCAGGACGCTCAGACCTTCGGGATCATCCTCTCCAGGAAGGTTGGGCAGTACCGCATGGCGCTGGCACGGCAGACCAAAGACCTCCTGGCCGCCCACGGCCGGAGAGGGGTCCTGCTGCTGATGGACTTCGTGGGGCCCGAGCTCATGAAGGGGTACAGGGTGGACGCCTTCGTCAACACCGCATGTCCGCGCATCGCCATCGACGACGCCGCGCAGTACGACCGGCCCATGTTGACCTATCCGGAGCTCGAGATCGCCCTGGGACTGCGGGAGTGGGAGGACTACCGCTTCGACGAGATCACGGCCGACGCCGCCGTCTGAGGGGGGGCGGGGCACCGGCAAGCGTGCCCGCCCGAGAGACGGGAAGGTTATACCCCTCCCCACCCTGTCGAAGGCGACGATGCCGAGCGCCGTGGTGCTTCTCAGCGGGGGGCTGGACTCGAGTACCACCCTGGCCATCGCCCAGAGGGACGGGTACTCTGTGGACGCCCTCACCGTCCTGTATGGGCAACGCCACGCCCGGGAGGTGGAGGCCGCCAGGGCGGTAGCCCAGGCCCTGGATGTCCGGGAGCATAAGCTCCTGGAACTCGACCTCCATGGGATCGGCGGGTCGGCCCTCACGGAGGAGGCGATGGAGGTGCCCATGGGGCGGAGCCTGCAGGAAATCGGAGAGGGGATCCCGACGACCTACGTGCCCGCCCGGAACACGATTCTGCTGAGTCTCGCCCTGGCCTGGGCGGAGGTGAGGCAGGCGACGGCGATCTACGTCGGAGCTAACGTTCTGGACCACTCGGGATACCCAGATTGCCGGCCCGAGTACTACCAGGCCTTTCAGGAGGTGGCACGGCTCGGGACGAAGCAAGGCGTGGAGGGGAGCCCCGTCGACATCCGCTACCCCCTCATCGACATGGACAAGGCCGCCATCGTGCGTCGGGCCGTGGAGCTCGGCGTCCCCCTGGACCTCACGTGGAGCTGCTACCTGGGCGGGGAGGAAGCCTGCGGGCGGTGCGATGCCTGTCAGCTGCGGTTGAAGGGGTTCAAGGAGGCGGGGGTGAGAGACCCGATCCCCTACGAGCGGTACCCTGCCTGGTACGACTGAGCGGGCGGCGGGGACGGCGTCGCACCTCCCGAGACCCTTGGCATTTATCTAAGGCCCGGAACATACCTTCCGCCCCGGGGACGCTGGCCATGGAGATCGTCGAGATGTTCTTCTCCCTCCAAGGGGAGGGCATCCACATCGGGAAGCCGACCTTCTTCGTCCGAACGGCCCGGTGCAACCTGCGATGCGCCTGGTGCGACACGGCGTACTCCTGGGCGAAGGGGGTGGAGATGAGCGTGGATGACATCCTGCGGGAGGTGGAGAAGCAGGCCGCCCGAAGCGTCTGCGTCACGGGGGGTGAACCCCTCCTGTGGGAGGACGCCGGCGAGCTCATCGCCGGGCTGCGCGCGCGGGGTTATGAGGTCGTGGTGGAGACCAGCGGCTCCCACTCCATCCGGGACCTTCCCCGGCAGGATGGCGTCTGCGTGAGCATGGACATCAAGTGCCCCTCCTCCGGCATGGAGGAGAAGATGGACTTCGAGAACCTCGCCCTCCTCCGTCCCGGGGACCAGCTGAAGTTCGTCATCGCGGACCGCCGCGACTACGCGTACGCCCAGGAGGTCCTCCGGGAGCATGGGCCCGACTGCGAGGTCGTGATGCAGCCGGAGGGCGGACGGGAGATGCTCCCCCTCGTCCAATGGGTCCTCCGGGACGGGCTGCGGGTCCGCGTCCTGCCCCAGCTTCACCGCCTCATTTGGCCCGAGAAGGATCGAGGAGTGTGAGGCCCAAGGCGAAGCGTCGGGGAAGGTTGATATCCCCACGTCTCATGGTTGCGCCCGTGCGCTACGAGGTGCTGGAGCACACCGCCGACGTGGGCCTGAAGGCGTACGGGGACACGGTGGAGGAGCTCTTCGCCAACGCGGCCCTGGGGATGTTCGCCCTGATGACGGACATCCGCCGGGTCCGGCCCACGGGGGAGGTGCACGTCACCGTGACCTCCCAGGATCTCGAGTCCCTGATGGTGGATTGGCTCACGGAGCTCGTGCTGGTGCACGAGGTGGAGAACGTCTTCCTGTGCGAGTTCGAGGTGGCCCTGGAGGGCCTCTCCCTGGAGGCCACGGCGCGGGGGGAGGTTGTGGACCCGTCCCGCCACCCCCTGAACACCGCCATCAAGGCCGTTACCTACCACATGATCGAGGTTGCGCCGGAGAAGGGGTATGCCGTCGTCATCTTCGACATCTGAGGGCGTCCGTGTCGGGGGCTCCCCGTGAAGGCCAGCGCCATCGCGCATCCCATCCAGGGCCTCATCAAGTACCACGGCCTGGCGGACCAGGTCCTGCGCCTGCCCTACCACGACTCCATCTCCGTCTGCACCGCCCCGCTGCAGACCCACACCACGGTGGCCTTCGAGGAGCGGGAGGAGGACGTCCTCACCCTCGACGGCACGCCCGTGGGGGGTCGGGGGCTGGAGCGGGCCGTCGGCGTCCTGGAGGCGGTGCGTCAGCGGGCCGGCGTCACGCGGCGCGCCCGGGTGGTCTCCACGAACAGCTTCCCCGCCAACGTGGGCCTGGGTGCCTCCGCCTCGGGCTTCGCGGCCCTCGCGCTGGCCGCCACCGCCGCCGCCGGGTTGGACCTGAGTCCGCAGGAGGTCTCCGCCCTGGCCCGCCGCGGCGCGGGGTCCGCGGCCCGGGCCGTCACGGGGGCCTTCTCCAAGTGGCGGGGAGGGACGACGGACGAGGAGTCCACCGCGCACCAGCTGGCGTCGGAGGATCTGCAGATGGCCATCGTGGTCGCCCTGGTGGAGGCGTACAAGGACACGGAGGCGGCGCACCAGGAGGTCGTGAACTCGCCCTTCTTCCAGGCACGCCTGGCGGAGATCCCTCGGATGCTGGCGGAGATGGAGTTGGCCATCCGGGAGGGGGACGTGGGCGGGATTTGCCGGCTGGCGGAGCGGGACACGCTGCTCCTCCACGGCATGACGATGGCGGGGCCCCGCGAGCTGCTCTTCTGGACGCCGGAGACCCTCTCCGTCATCATGGCCGTGCGCCGCATGCGGGAGGAGGGACTCCCCGCCTTCTTCTCCATCGACACGGGGGCGACGGTCTACGTGAACACCCTGCCCGAGCACGGGGACGAGGTGGAGGCGCGGATCAAGGAGCTCGGCGTGGAGACCCTCCGATGTTGGGTGGGCGGGCCCGCCCGGCTCGTGGCCGAGCACCTCTTCTGAGGGGAGTTAAGTTAAAGGGCGGCGGCCCTCCTACGCCCCCGGGGTTCGCGTGGCCCTCTGGTCCCACGCCCTTCGGATGGGAATCCACACCGCCCGGAGAGCGCTGCCCCTCGCGCTCCTCCCCTTCGCCTTCGACGTGGTCGTCCTGCTCTTCTACCCTCATACCACCGTCTCCGACCTCGCGGTGGAGTTCACCCTTCCCCTCCCCCTTCCGTCCGTGGCGCAGGCCTACGGCCAGCCCGTGGGGGCCGTGCCCTTCTTTCCCATCTACCCGGAGCCCGTGGTGGGCCAGCTGACGGCGGGGCTTCTTCTCCTCCTCCTGGGCGTGCAGGCGTACGTGACGGGGGGGTTCCTGGGATCCCTGGAGGCGGTGCGGGTCGGGGCGCCCTCCCGCCACCCCCTCCGCTTCGCCAACCTCTACTTCTCCCGGGTCTTCGCCTACTACGCCCTCATCGGCGTGATCCTCCTGGTGATGGCGCCCTTCCTGACGAGCATGTACTCCCTCTTCGCCCTCTTTGTCTTCGCCGGCCTCCTGGTCCTCCTCTACCTCCTCTTCCTCACGCCCTTCGCCATCGTGGTGGACGACCGCCCGCTGGGGGCGGCCTTCCAACGAAGCGTGGGCCTCGCGTTGGAGGCCTGGAGGGAGGTCCTCCCGTTCTGTCTGGCCTACGCCACGGCCACCCTCCTTCTCTCCGTGGGGGTGGGCCTTCTGCTGCCCCTCCCCGTGGTGGGCATTCCCTTGGCCTCCGCCCTGGTGGCCGTGGTGGGGATCGTCCTGGTGGCCGCCACCCTCCACCTCTACGAGGGGCTGCGGCCCGCGGAGCCCCTCCCCGCGGCGGCGCCCTTGCCCACCCCGGCGGAGGAGGCGGCTCCCGCCTAGCCAAAGGATTATACGGCCGAGCCCTTAGGTCGCCCGTGAAGCTCGTCCTGCTGGGACCGCCCGGGGCGGGGAAAGGCACCCAGGCGGAGCAGCTCGCCGCCGCCTTTCAGGTCCCGCGCATCGCCACGGGGGACATGCTGCGGGAGGAGGTCCGTCGAGGGACGGCGCTGGGAGGGCAGGCCTCCGCCTACATGCGCCGCGGCGACCTGGTTCCCGACGACCTGATCGTGGCCATGGTGGAGAGGCGGCTATCCCGGGGGGACGCCCGACAGGGGTGGGTCCTGGACGGCTTCCCTCGCACGCCGAAGCAGGCGAGGGCGTTGGACCAGGTGGCCTCCCTGGACGCGGTGCTCTACCTGGAGGTCCCCGAGGACGTCGTCGTGGAGCGGCTGGCGGGCCGCCGGTCGTGTCCCGAGTGCCAGGCCGTCTACCACGTCTCGTACCGCCCGCCGCGGGAGGAGGGGCGGTGCGACCGGTGCGGCGCGGCCCTCGTGCAACGGGAGGACGATCGGGAGGAGGTCGTGCGCGAGCGCGTCCGCACCTACCGCGACCGGACGCGGCCCCTGGTGGCTCACTACGCGTCCTCATCCCTTCTGGAGCGGGTCGACGGCACGGGGAGCGTCGAGGAGGTCTCCCGCCGCCTGCGGGAAGCCCTCAGGGCCCGACGCCTCTCGTGAGGGGCGGAGTGATACCTATTAATCGGGGGGCGCGGGTTGGGGTGCGGGGCCGATGGGGTAGCTGGACATCCCTAGGGCCTGCGGAGCCCTCAACCCGGGTTCGAATCCCGGTCGGCCCGTTTCCTCGCAGGCCTACTTCCGCCCCACCGCCATGAGGCGGTACACGTCGCTGGACAGGGGCTTCAGGTCCCACCCGCTGTAGACCTTCACCTTCCGCCATCCCCCAGCCTCCAGGAGGGCGCGCAGCTCGTGGGGGCTGTACACCCGGTTGGAGACGTCCACGTCCACCTCCTCGCGCAGGTCCTCCCCCTCCTTGCGGTAGAAAGTCCAGCGGCTCCGGACCCGGGAGGCCTCAAAGTCCATCTGCCGCCGCTCCACGTTCACCAGGTCGCCGTACTCCTCCACGCTCGTGGGCTGGAAGTGCCGCACGACGAAGTCCCGGTTGATGGTCTCCACCACCAGGGCGCCGGCGGCCGCCGTGAGGTCGTGGAACTGCCGCAGGATGGCCCGGTCCGTGGCGTCGTCCCAGTACCCGAGAGAGGTGAAGATGTTCAGCACGCCGTCGAAGGGGGCCGCCCCTGCTAGCAGGGCGCCCACCTCCCGCAGATCCCCCGTCCGAAGGGTCAGGCGGTCCTCCACCCCGCGCTCCGCCGCCAGCGCCTTTGCCCGCTCCAGGTAGGCGGGCACCAGGTCCACCCCCGTGACGCGCCAGCCGCGCTCCGCCAGGTGGATGGCGTGGCGTCCGATGCCGCAGGGGGCATCCAGGAGACGGCCGCCGGGCGGCACGCCGGCCTTCAGCAGGATCTGCTCCAGCCGCTCCGCCTGAGAGGCGGCGTACTCCAGGCCCGCCTCGTGGACCGCCAGGAAAGTCTCCGGCTTCTCCACGAACATCCGGTGGGTCCAGTGGTCCTCGTCCACGGCGGGGGGAGGTCGTGCGCCGTAAAGGCTTTGCCGAGGGCGGCTACTCCACGAACTCCAGCCGCCTCTTCTCCTCGTAGTCGACCTGGACGGGAACGCCGTAGATGTGCGAGATGTTCTGGAAGGGGTGGCGGCCTCCGATGCTCACCCGGCCGAAGTCGGCGTCCGTCAGGGTGTCCTGAACCTCCCGGTAGAGGTCCATGCCAAGGATGAGCTGCCGCGCGCCGCCGCGGGCCCGAATCGTCCGCTCCAGGAAGTCCAGGAGGCGCTCTCCCTCCCGGCGGTCCGCCAAGGGGTCTTCGGCCACGGACTCACCCAAGCCACTCGTCCTCCGGAGCCTCCCGGGGCGCCTTCCCGCACTGAGGGCAACGGAACTCCTCCGCCTCCTCGTCCCACTCGAAGGGGCCCTCGTAGCTGCAGAACTCGCAGAGCCCCCCGTAGGCCTTCGTGCCCTCGGCCACGCGGGCCGCGTAGGCGGTGTCCCCATATAAGCGTGAGGCACGCGCACGGGAACTGGCCAGGAAACCACATATATAGGCGGCTCCCATGCATACGGTCATGCAGCTGCGGGCGGGCGCGCTCTACGGGATGACCATCGTCTCCGCCGACGCCTGGCAGCTGGGGAAGGTCCACATCGCCTACGTCTCCCAGAACTGGAACGTCCCCGCCTTGGAGATTCGGCCGGAGAAGCGCTTCGCCAGCGCCCTGGGCCTTCGCAAGCGGAAGGAGCGGGAGCGGTCCTTGCTGAGCGCGGACGCCATCGCCTCCGTGGGCGACTATGTCCTGCTGCGGACCACCGTGGAGAAGACGCGCAACCACATGATCCGCCCCGACAAGCGCCCCTTCGCCCTCCCGTGGGTCCTCTGGATGCCCGTGGTCTCCCACGACGGGGAGAACCTGGGGATCGTGGAGGACGCCTACATCGACACGAACCTGTGGAAGGTGGACACCCTCACCTTCCTCATGGACCGGAAGCCCTACCAGAAACTCCGCACCCTGAACCCCGCCCAATCCCAGCGGCGCATCGAGCTGCCGGCGAACCTGGCCATCCTGGGGGACGTGATCCTTCTGAAGGTACGGACCATGGAGCTGAAGTCGCTTCTCAAGAAGAGGGCGGCCCGGAAGCCCGCCCCCACCGGCGCGCCCGAGGGCGCCTGACCTACGGCAGGAGGCTCTTGTAGGCCGGCAGCAGGGCGATGAGGGCGCCCACGAGGCCGAAGAGGCCCCCGACGATCCCCGCGGTCCCGCCTAAGACGATGAGCAGGATGGCGGAGACGAGGGCCATCAGGGCGCCGGTGGTCCGGCTGCGCCGCAGGACGGCGAGGGACACCAGAAGGAGGAAGCCCAAGACGACGTCCACGATGGCGTAGTTCGTGAGGCCAGCCACGAGGGCATCCTGGCGTCGGGCCGCCTCCTCCCCCAGGACGGCCACGCTGAGGAAGATGGCACCCAGGAAGATGGCCAGGAGGCTCCCGAGAACGAGGAGGATCTCGTGGGTCGGCCGATCGAAGAGGGTGGGGGACTCGTCGTCCGAAGGCGGAGGGCTCATCCGATGGGGAAGGGGGAGGAGATATAAGTACGTGGCACGAGGCTACCCGACGCCCAGCTGGGCGAGCTTCTCCGGCAGGTAGGTGTCCGTCACATAGTCCAGGCCGTACTTGGCCAGGGCCTGCTGCTCCGCCTTCTTCCCCAGGTCCAGCATGAACTCGATCTGGTCCCTCCAGAGGGGGTCCTGGAAGCGGGGATCGCTCTGCAGGTCCCGGAGCGCCTTCTCGTCCTGGGGGGTCAGGTCGTCCGCAGGGAGCTCGTAGTTGGCGATGTCCGAGGCCGTGATGCCCAGGAAGGTCGCCGCGGGCGTTGCCAGATACTCCGAGATGTGGGCTGTCTTAATGGCCCCGTAGGCGAGGGAGGCGAAGATGCGGAAGGACCAGGGATCGGCGTCGGTGAAGGCCACGACCTCCAGGCCCAGCTCCTCGTTCAGCCGCTTCAGGAAGCGCCGCGTGGCCCGGGCGGGCTGCCCCTTCACGTGGACCAGGACGGCCCGGGAATCCTCGTCGAAGCGGTTCTCCACCAGCCGGTCGAACATGCCCCCCGTCTCGATGGCCAGGACGAAGTCCGCGTCGGCCCCGATGAGGCGGAGCTTCTCCTCCTCCACGTTGTAGGGGATGCCGTAGCCGGAGTCCCCCACGTCCTCCTTGCAGTTGAAGCGCTTGGCCTCGCCCCGGCGGTTCACCTCCTCCAGGACCAGGTCGCCGATGACGCGGGCCCCGTCCTCCTCCGGACGCAGGCGAAAGTCCTCCCGCAGGCTCCCCGTCAGAATCTCCAGGTCCTCCGCCAGACGGTTGCTCTCGTCCTGGGTTCCGAACTGGGCCATCTCCCACCCCTCGGAGATGTAGTAGAGCTCCCGGAGCGTGGAGGACTTGCTCGTCTCGATCATCTCCCTGATAAAGTCCAGGACGTGCATCGTGCGAAGCAGCATCCGCGCGCCCTGGAGCTTCTTGGCCGTCCGCATGCCCGTGGATTTCCCGTACTTCCACACGCCCTTCTTCTCGTCGAAGTCGATGTTGGACTTGGAGCGGACGGGGACCTTCATGGAGGGGATCTTGCCCTTCTCCATCTGCGTGTAGACGTGCTCGGCCAGGGCGTAGAGGGACCGGACGGCCTGCTCCTGACGGGCCCGCTGGGTGGCGCTAGTCACCCTCCATCACCTCCCCCAGGACCTGAGGCTCAGGCAGGAGCGTCTCGTCCTGCAGCGCCTCCACCGCCAGGTCCCAGTCCCCGGGAAGCGGGTCCGCCCCCACCACCCGCGAGGGGTCGATCCCGCTGACGTACGCCTCCACCTCCGCGAACTCCTCCTCCTCCAACCCCCGGAGCTCGAAGGCGACGAGGGAGCTCTCCGTGGCGGCGAGCGGGGGCAGCCTCCAGGCCACCCGGCCGTCGGGCCGGATCTCCGAGGGCTTCGGGTCCAGGCTCTCGGGATCCAGGGCCTCGAGAGGGAGGAGGGTGTGGAGGGTGAGCCGCTTTCGGGCGCCGGTGTAGTTGTGGAACCGCAGGCGCACGCGGTGGCGGCCGTCCTCGAAGGTCACGTCGTCGTCCACCCACACGACGTTCATGATGCGGGTGATGGTCTTCGCGATGTCCGGCACCGGCCGTCCCACGATGGCGGCGCTCTTCTGCGCCAGGCGTGGCAGGATGGCCCGGACGATCTCGAACTTCTCCTGGGTCTTCGCCCTCTGCGCGCGCTTCCGCATGTGGGACTTCAGCCGGCGCCCGCACTCCTGGAGTGCCAAGGTGACCTCGTCCACGATCTCGGGGATGGGGGCGATGGCCTCCTTGGCTTCGGAGGTGAAGGGCACCTTCGTGGAGCAGACGTGGACCAGGACGACCATCGGGCCATGGGGAAGGCCGCGGCCGCCTCGCTGCTCCACGCCGTAGCGCCGCCAGTCGACACCCTCCACGGCCTTCGTGGCGGCGCAGCCGCCCTGCTGGTAGAGGAGGGGCACCCGGTTGGCGTAGCGCAGCAGCTCCACGGGCTGGTTCGCCGGCAGATCCCCCCCGAACACGATGCCCACCTCCACCTGGAAGGGGTGGCCGCCGTACACGGAGGGGGAGCGGGTCACCGGCGGGCAGTAGAAGTCCGGCCGATGGGCGCCCACGACGTTGCGAAGCCCCTTCCGGATGAGGCGCTCCCCGATGGGGGAGAGGCAGTCCGTTGGGGGGGCCATGATCTTCACCTTGCGGAAGGCCTGCAGGAGGCGCTTGGCCTCCTCCAGCTTCAGGAACTTGGGGCGGCGCTCCGGCGGGACGTCCGCCCTCTCGCAGATGGCCTTGGCCACCCGGGCGCTGATGCGGCTGAACTCCGTCTGGAGGAACGCGCTCACCTTGCGGGCGGAGCTCTCCTTCGCCATGCGAAGCAGATGGCCGATCTCCACGCCGTAGGGATGGGGTTGGACCTCCTCCGGCGGGGGAGGCAGCGCCTCCGAGACCCGCTGGAAGGTCGTCTCTTCCGTGTCGGGGGCGCGAAACGTCAGGCGGGCGTAGGGGTTGACGATGGCCGTCCCCCGGAGGTACTCCGTGACCGACTGCCGGCCCGTCACGTACCGCCCGCGCAGGTGGATCTCCACCCGCGTGCCGCTGGCCCTCTCCCACACCTCGTACTCCTGGCTGACCACGTGGGGCTTGTTCGTCTTCGTGTCGATGTGCAGTTGCACCTGGTACGCCACGTCGTCCTTCTCCGTCTTCGAGGTGATGACGGCGGGGCGGCCGGTGGTGAGCTGGCCGTAGAGGATGGCCCCCGAGATGCCCAGGCCCTGCTGCCCCCGGGTCTGGGACCAAGTGTGGAAACGGGACCCGTAGAGGAGCTTGCCGAAGACCTTGGAGACCTGGCGCTTCACGATGCCGGGCCCGTTGTCCTCCACCGTCAGCCGGTACTCCTCGCCGTCCAGCCGCTCCAGCTCCACCCGGACGTCGGGCAGAATCCCCGCCTCCTGGCACGCGTCCAAGGCGTTGTCCACCCCCTCCTTCACCGAGGTCAGGAGGGCCCGCGTGGGCGAGTCGAACCCCAGGACGTGCTTGTTCTGCTCGAAGAACTCGGAGACGGAGATCTCCCGCTGCTTCTCGGCAAGCCTCTCCGCGACGCCTACCGCGCCCATCCCATCCCTTCCTGCGACGGCGTAGGTGAGGCCCGTGATATTAACTTTGTTGCGCCCGCGTCCACGCTCCGTCCCTCTCCCCGCGAGCGCATAAAGGGCCAGGGGGGAGGTGGGCGAAACTGACGCGGCGGGTCACGGGGGCGGGGCGTCGGGGGGCTCCCCCTCTTGCGCGGCCTTCAGGGCCTCCCGACGCGCCCGGCGGCGGAGCACGAGGGCGTAGATGGCGAGCACCAGGAAGAGGGGGATGCCCACGGCCAGGAAGACGAAGGAGACGAAGCTGAAGGCCACGGTTCCGAAGAACGCCGTCCCGGGGACGTTCACAGGGCCCCGGGAGTCGGGCAGGGGGCTGGCCGTGTCGGCGGAGACGGACCAGGAGTCGTCGGCCAGCAGGACGGCGAAGTGGAACTGGTAGGCGTCGGCCGGGAGCCTCGCGGCGTGGACGTAGACCACGCCGGCCGCGTAGTCCGGGTCCGAGGGGTCTTCCAGGACCATGGTCTCGTTCCGGAGGAAGTCCGAGAGGAGGATGGGGGTGATGTTGACGCGGGGGGGCTCCTGGGGCGCCTCGGCGTGCGAGTAGACCACCCGGTACGTGAAGAGGGTGTCCGCGTCGCCGAAGACGGGGGAGACGGTTCCTTGGGTCAGCACCCCGTCGGGGCTGCGCTGCTCCGGCTCGAAGGGCTGGTACAGCTCCCACGTGAAGAAGCCGGCCAGGGCCAGGGCCGTCACCAGGAGGATGGGCAGGGCGGCCAAGAAGAGGATTCGGGGCCGCTTCTCCCCCATCCAGTAGGGGACGATGAAGACGAAAAAGATGGCCACCGGGATGGAGAGCACCGGGAGGACCACGAGGACGAAGGCGCTCAGGGCGGCCGCCGCCGGGATGTAGAGGAAGGGGCGACGCCGGGGCTCCAGGAGACGGGCAAGGCGCGGGGGACGGTCCACGCCCTGGGAACCCAGGGGACGTTAAAAGGGTCTGCCCCGACCGCCAGGTTTTTTATGGGACGGGAGATGGCTTCGCCTTCGGGTGGTCTCACGAAGCTGGCCGTCCTTGCCGTCGGAGGCAACGTCCTGGCCCCGCCCCGGGGGCCCCTCACGTGGGAGGGGCAAGTCTCCGCGGCCAAGGAGATCGCGGGCTGCCTCCTCGCCCTGGGCGCCCGGGGCTACCGGACCGTCCTGACCCACGGCAACGGGCCCCAGGTGGGGGCCATCCTCCTCCAGAACGAGCGCGGGGCGGAGGACGTGCCCCCTAACCCCCTAGACGTCTGCGTGGCCCAGTCCCAGGCTCAGGTGGGCTACGCCCTCCAGCTGGCCCTGCAGGAGGAACTCATGAAGGGGGCACAGGAGGCCGCCATTTTGCCCGTGGTGACGCTGGTGGTCGTCGACCCCCAAGACCCCGCCTTTCAGGACCCCACCAAGCCCATCGGGCACCTCTACCCGGAGGAGCGCGCTCGGACCCTGCAGGCCCAGGGATGGCGCATGGCGCCCGACGCGCGGGGCGGCTACCGACGGGTGGTGCCCTCCCCCGCCCCGCAGGCGGTCGTGGGCCTGGGGGTGTTCCGACGGATGCTGGAGCGAGAGGGGGCCATCCTCATCGCCGCGGGAGGCGGGGGGATCCCGGTAGTCCCAGGCCCCAGGGGGTGGCGCGGGGTGGAGGCGGTGGTGGACAAGGACCTGACCTCCAGCGTCCTGGCGAGGGAGCTGGGGGCGGAACTCCTCGTGATGGTGACGGACGTCCCCTACGCCTACGCGGACTACGGGTCGAAGAGCGAGAGGCCTCTGACACGCCTGACGGCGGACGAAGCCGAGCGCCACCTGCGGGATGGACAGTTCCCCCCCGGGAGCATGGGGCCCAAGGTCCAGGCGGCCGTCGACTTCCTGCGTGCAGGCGGGAGGCGGGCCGTCATCACGGACGTGGCCCACGCCCGAGAAGGGGTGGAGGGCGAGGCGGGGACGCGCCTCCTCCCGTAGCGTCCCGGGCAAGGATTATGGCCCCCGCCCTCCTTGGCAGGGCGTTGGCTTCCCTCGACGAACGCATCCTGGCCATTCGGGAGGAGATTCGCCGGACGCCTCACAACAAGGCCACCGAGAAGCACATCGCCACCCTGAAGACGCGGCTGGCACGCCTGCGGCGGGCGGCGGAGAAGGCCACGAGGAGGACGAGAGGGGGCGAGGGGCTCCGCAAGTCGGGGGACGCGACGGTGGCCATCGTGGGTTACCCCAGCGTGGGGAAGAGCACGCTACTCAACCAGATCACGGAGGCCACCAGCAGGGTGGGCAGCTACGACTTCACGACGCTCCGGGCCGTGCCCGGCCTGGTGACGCACCAGGGAGCCCGCATCCAGCTTTTGGACCTCCCGGGCCTCACCGCGGGGGCGGCCGAGGGGCGGGGCCGCGGGAGGGAGGTCCTGTCGAAGGTCCGCATTGCGGACCTCCTCCTCATCATGGTGGACGTGGAGCGGCACGACGTGGAGGGGCTGCGGCGGGAACTCCATGCAGCCGGCATCCGGGTGAACGAGGACGCTCCGGACCTGACCCTGCACCCCCGGGAGCGCGGAGGCCTCTCGGTCTCCTTCCTGACGAGGCCCCAGGAGGTGGAGGAGGCCACCGTCCAGGCCGTGCTGCGGGAGTGGGGAGTGGTCAACGCCGAGCTCGTCGTGCGGGAGCGGCTCACGGCCGACCGCCTGGTGGACTTCCTGGCGGGGAACCGCGTGTACGTCCCCGCGCTGGTGGCCCTGAACAAGGTGGACCTGGTGGAGGCATCCGCCGTGCCGGGCCTGGTGGAGGCCCTGCGCCCCTGGACCGTCGTGCCCATCTCCGCCAAGGAGGGGCGCGGGCTGGCCGCGCTGCTGGAGGCCCTCCACGCTCGCCTCTCCCTCATCCGGGTCTTTCTCCGGCCCCCTGGGGGCAAGGAGGGGGACGAGAGCCCCCTGGTCCTCCGTGAGGGGAGTCGGGTGGAGGATGCCTCCGCCACGATCCATGGGGACCTCCTTCGGAACTTCCGGCACGCCCGGGTGTGGGGCCCCAGCGCCAAGTTCCCGGGGCAGACCGTGGGGCTGGACCACGTCCTGCAGGACGGGGACACGTTAACTTTAGTAGCCAAGGCGGCGTAGCGCGGCCGAAACGGGTCATGCGCAAGGCTGCCCTCCTGTTTGTCCTGCTTGCCGCCATCGCCCTCGTCGCCACGGTCCAGGGGACCCACGAAGCGGATCATCGCTACTACGTGAGCGGGACGCTCACGCGTCCCGATGGGAGCCCGGCGTGCGGCGTGGCTGTCGAGGCGGGGCCCGACACCGACGGAAACGTCCACCGGGCGACCACGGACCGCACGGGGAGTTACCGCATCCTGCTCCACTTCCACAACATACCAGAGCAGGGCATCGTGGAGGTGGGAGCGGAATTCCAGGTCCGGGTGGTGGACACGGGCCAGCTCAAGACGGCCACCACGGCGTTGAGGGCCACGGACGACGCGTGGGGGGAGAGCGTGGTGAACTTCGGCGTGCCGGCAGGCGTAGGCAAAGCGTGTACGAGCCTCGCCGTGGTGGCGGGACTGTACGTGGGCCTGCCGGTCGCCCTTCTCGCTGGGCTGGCGGTGTCCTACGTGAAGGTCATCCGCCCTTGGTGGCGTCGGCGGCCTCGGACCCCGCCGCTCTCCTCCCTCCCCGGCATCGGCGCCGGCCGCCTGCGGGCGCTAAAGGTCGTCGGCGTCACGAGCGTCCTGGACCTGGCGCATGCCGATCCCGTGGAGCTGGCCCGTCAGATCTCCATCAGCAAACGGGAGGCGAAGCGCCTCGTGAAGCGCGCGGCCGAGCTTCTCCCCCGGGAGGAGGCGTAGGCCGGCCTACCACCGGATGTTGTGCATCCGGGAGAGGTCCTCGGCGAAGGGGACGAGCTCCTTGGGCAGGGCCACGCCGGAGATCTCCTCCTTTAGGGCCAGGCCCTGCCGCTTCTTCTCCCTCCAGACGGAGGAGTTGAACGCCACCAAGGCCTCTGTGAGCCCTCGCAGCCTGCTCTCCCAGGCCTCCCGCGGCGCCGGCAGGGTCTCCCGGTGGACGGAGCCCTCGTAGAGCTGCCGCCAGATGTAGTCCGCGATGAACGGGGCGATGGGCGCCAGGAGGCGCAGGAGGGTCCGCATCACCGTGTGGAGGGCCTGGAGGCAGGCCGGGTCCCCCTCGTAGGCCCGCCCCTTCGCCATCTCCACGTAGTGCGGCGCGAAGAGGTTCCACAGGAACTCGCGCACCCGCGTTGCCGGGATGAAGAAGTTGAAGGCGTCGTATCCCGCCTGGCACTCCTCCACGAGCCGGTTGAGCTCGGCCAGGATCCACTCCTCCGCCGGCTTCGGCTCTCCGCCGTCGGTCTCGGGAAAGGAGGAGATGAACCGAGCGACGTTCCACAGCTTCGTGAGGAACTTCTTGGCCCCGGCGATCTTCTGTTCGGAGATGCGGAAGTCCTCCCCCACGTTGGTCTCGCTGGCGGCCCAGAACCGGAAGGCGTCGGCGCCGTAGCGCGCGAGAATGGGCAGGGGATCGATGACGTTCCCGAGGCTCTTGTGCATGGCCCGACCGTGCGGGTCCAGGCCCATGCCCGAAATCCACACGTGGTCGAAGGGGCGTTCCCCCCGGAGCTGGTGGCTCTTCAGGAGGGTGTAGTAGAGCCAGTTTCGGACGATGTCCCGGCCCTGGGGTCGGATGAAGGCGGGGAAGTGCTCTTGGAAGAAGGCCTCGTCCCTCCCGTAGAGGCACGCAATGAGGTTGCTGTTGCTGGAGTCCATCCACGTGTCGAAGACGCCCTCCTCCCCGCGGAACGCGGTCCCGCCGCACCGGGGGCAGGCCTCGAAGGGGGCCGGGTCCGTCCAGGGGCGGTAGTACGGCCCGGGCTCGGGGACCAAGACCTCGTCGCACCCCACGCAGTACCACAGGGGAATCTCCGTGTGGTAGTAGCGCCTCCGCTCCACCGGCCAGTCGATGGTCAGGGAGGCCATCCAGTCGAGGAGGAGCTGGCGGTGCCGAGGGGGGTGGAACTCCATCTCCTCCACCCGGGCCCGGAGCTCCGGGAGGACCTCGAGCTGCTTCATGTGCCAGTCCTCCCGCTGGACGAACTCCAGGGGGTCCTTGGAGCGCTCACAGACGGGCGTCTTGTGCCGGAGCCGCTCCACCTTCCGGACGCGGCCCTCCGCCTCCAGGTCCGCGGTGATGGCCTGGCGCGCCTCGGGCACCGTCATCCCGGCATATTTCCCTGCCGCCTCCGTCATCCGTCCCTCCCCGTCGATGGCGGCCACGGGGTCCAGCTGCAGCTCCCGGAAGAGCTGGATGTCCATGGTGTCGCCGTACGAGCAGATCATGGCCGCCCCCGTCCCGAACTCCGGGTTCGCCGCCGGGTGGGCGAGGACCTCGACCTCCTGTCCGTGGAGGGGCACACGCAGGGTGCGGCCCGGGACGTCGGCGTAGCGGTCGTCCTCCGGGTGGACGATGACCGCCCGGCAGGCGCAGAGGAGCTCTGGCCGCGTGGTGGCGACCTCCATCCCCTCCCCCTTCACCCCGGGGAAGTCGATGGTGACGAGCTTGGAGGGCACCTCCTCGTACTCGATGTCCGCCTCCGCGATGGTGGTGCGGCATCCGGGGCAGTAGAAGCTCGGCCGGAGCCCCTTGTAGAAGACCCCCTTCCGGAAGAGGTCCAGGAAGATGGCCTGGCTGATCCGTCGGTACGCCGGGGAGTCCGTCTCGTAGTAGTACTCGTCGTAGTCCGCCGAGAACCCGATGCGCTGGGCGATGTCGATCATGACCTTGGACTGGCGGTCCACTTCCTCCCGGCAACGCTGGATGAACTCCTCCCGGTCCCACTCGTGAAGGGGTCGGTCGTACTTCCGCTCCACCGTGAGCTCGATGTTGATGCCGTTGCGGTCGAGGCCGAAGGGGAAGAGAACCTCGTTGCCGCGGGCGCGCAGGGTGCGTGCGATCATGTCGATGAGGGAGTAGTGGGCGATGGCGCCGATGTGCCACGCCCCCGACGGGTAGGGGGGCGGGGTGTCGATGACGACCACGGGCCGCTCGGTCTCCTTGTGGAAGGCGTAGAGGTCATCCTCCCACTGCTCCAGGAGTTCCTCCTCCATGCGGACCTCCCAGTGGCGTCCCGTGAGCCTCGGCTCGGCCATGGCGGCCCCGTATGACCGCCCGGAGGGATATATAGATGGCGACCTGGCAGTCCGGCCGGGCCGCCACAAAGTGACTTAACCCCACCGGTCATGGAAGAAGCATGGCGCTGCGGCCCTCCTTCCGGCCGGAGCACGTGGACATCGTGGTCCGCTTCATTCAGGACTTCTTCCGCCA
>CAYGBN010000016.1:0-41408 GCA_964348155.1 uncultured Methanomassiliicoccales archaeon | reverse complement strand
GCACGATGACGGCGTTGACGACCTGCTTCCTCATGTCCGGGCTGCCCTTCTTCACACTGCCCACCACGATGTCCCCCAAGGCGGCGCTGGGGTACCGCCGACGGACGCCCTTGTACCCCAAGACCGCGATGATCTCCACGAGCTTGGCGCCGGTGTTGTCGATGCACTCCACCCGCGCCCCGCGAGGGAGCCCCCTGGTCTGCTTGCCCGGCAATCCCTTCATCGCCTCACCCCTGCTTGGCCACGACCACGTGAGCGACGGTCTTCCCGAGGGGGCGGCACTCCCCGATGACCACCCGGTCCCCCATCCGCACCTCCAGACACGGAGGGGCGTGGGCCTTGTACTTGGAACTCCGCTTCTCCAACCGCTCGTACTTCGGAATCCTCCACAAGTAGTCCCGCTGGACCGTCACTGTCCGGGTCATCTGAACCGAGGTGACCTGCCCCTCCAGGAGCTGGCCTCGGACCTTCAGGTGCCCGTGGAAGGGGCACATGGGATCGTCGCATGCCTTCTCCGGGGCGGGGACGTCCAACCCGATGTCCCGTGCGTTTGTCGCCATTTCTCACCTTGCCTTCTTGATTCGATCCTCGGATCGATGGTGCAGCCGATCTCCGGCTACGGTCACGTCCTCCCCCGCCACACGGAAGCGGAAGACGGATCCCCCCTTGGGGATCACGACCTCCCGGCCCGCCGCCTCCAAGACGAGGGTGTGGAGAGTCTCGTCCACCACCCGACCCCGGAGGCCCCGCTGGTTCGGGTCGGTGGCGTCCAACACCTCCGCCGGCAGGCCGATGAGTTCGTGCTTCGCCAGGAGCCTTCGTCGGCTGCGGTCTACGTCATCGGACCTCAACGGTGTATCCCAGGTCCTGGAGGGTGTGTTCAACCTTCTTGCGGTGGTCTCCCTGCAACTCGATCTTGCCCTTCTTGACGGTGCCGCCGGCGGCGACCTTCGTCTTCAAGGTCCGTGCCAGGTCCTCCAGGTCCACGTCCCCGGCATCCAACCCCTCCACGATGGTCACGAATTTCCCGTAGCGCCGTCGGTCGCTCGTGATGCGAATGCGCTGGGTCTCCTTGGCGATCTCCTCGCAGATGCAGAGCTCCTCGGGGAGGCCGCATGTTGAGCAGATCGCCATCTAGTCCGTTTCCTCCTGCTTCGCTTCCTTCACGGTGGTAATCACTCCCTCTTCCTCTTCCGAGAGGACCGTACGGATCCGGGCGATGTTCTTTCGGAGGGCCCGAATCTTCCCCGGGCTGGGCGGGGCACCGCCCATGGCGGCCACGCCGCGCTCGTACATGAGCTCGTTCTCCAGCTCCTTGAGCTTCGCGTGCCGATCCTGCGGGGTCATCTCCTTGATCTCCTCCATCCGCATGAGGGCCATCTACGCCTCCTCGCCCTTCGATGCGGGCTTCTTCGCCTTCGCCTTCGCCTTCGCCTTGGGCTTGGGCTTCGCCTTTGCCTTCCCCTTGGCCTTCTTGGGAGCAGCCTTCTTCTTCGGCTTTCTCTCCGCCTTGGGTTCCTGTGGGGGCTCTTCGGCTTCCTCCGGAGGGCCCTCCTCCTCGGCGGGGGCCTCTTCCCCCTCCTCGGGCTCCTCCACCTCTTCCAGCGGCTCCTCCTCCTCCAGGTCGACGTCCACCTCTTCGCCCAGCTGGGCCGCCTTCTTCTTGAGCCGCTTCAGCTTCTTCTCGGCGGGGCCCAGGGGCTTCTTCTCCTTGGCCTCGCCCACCCGCTTGACCTTCTTCAGCAGCTCGGCCGCCTCCGCGGCCTCCGCCTCCTCGGGCTCCGGGGCGGGAACCTCCTTCACCTCCGGAGGCGCCTCCACCTCAATCTCGTCGGGGAGGCGGGCGTGAGGATCCGTGATCCAGACAGTGACGCCGATGACGCCCTTCTTCAGCTTCGCCACGGAGAAGCCCTGATCCACGAAGAGATCCTTGGGCTCGCCGCAGTACTTGATGTGGCCCGCCTTGAACTTCTGCGTCCGATGGCGCTGGCTCGTGAGCTTGCCCGAGATCTTGATGAGGGCCCCCTTGTCCCCCGCCTCCATGATCCGGCGGAGGGTGGAGTGACCCGCTCGGCGGAAGTGCCAACCCCGCTCCAGAGCGCTGGACAGCTTCTCCGCCATGATCTGGGCATTGAGGAAGGGCTGCGGGACCTCCTCCACCTCGATCTGCGGGTTGTCCAGGGGGAACTTCCGCTCCATGTTCGCCGTCAGCGCCTTGATGGAGACCCCCCGGCGCCCAATGACGATGCCGGGCCGCTCGGCGAAGAGGGTGATGCGCGTCCCCATGGGCGTGCGCTGGATGTCCAGCCCGCCGAACCCCGCCCGGGCCGTCTCCTTCATGACGTACTCCTTCAGCAGGACCCGCTTCAGGTTGTCGGCCACGATCTTCCGCTCGCCGACCACCTACTCCACCTCCCGCAGGATGAGCTCCACGTTCGTCCTCTCCTTAGTCCAGGGGGTGCTGCGCCCGAGGGCCCGAGGACGGTAGGCCTTGGTGGGCTGCCCCCGATAGGCGGAGATGTGGTGGACCACCATGGCGTCGGCGTCCAGGCCCTTGTACTCCGCGTTCTCCCTGGCGCTCTCCAGCAGCCGGAGGAGATGCCGGGCGACCTTGATGGGATAGCCTCCGGCGTCCATGCCCTTCCGGTGGGCCACCCCCCGCTTGTATCGGCGGTAGGGAACGGGGCGGCGCCGCTCGATGACGTCCTCCAGAAGGAGGATGGCCTCCTGCACGGGCCGCTTCCGGAGGGCCATGCACACCTCCCGGGCCTTCTTGGGGGAGATGGGGAGCTCCCGGCCGTAGGCCTTGGCGGTCGTCTCTTCGTCCACGTCCAGGGAGTATCCCATCTCTCACCCCTATTTCAGCGGCAGGAACTTGGAGGAGCGGGTGGCGCCCACGCCGGGTCCGGAGTGCCTCACGGCCTTCCGGGTGAGGGCGAACTCCCCCAGGTAGTGTCCGATCATCTCCGGCCGGATCTCGAAGCGGACGAACTCCCGGCCGTTGTGGACGGCCACCTCCCGGCCCACGAAGTGAGGCAGGATGGGAACGTCCCGGCGGTGCGTGCGCACCACGACGCCGTTCTCCTCGCGAAGCTTGTCCACCACGATGCGGTGCTCCGGCGAGAGGCCTCGCGCGTACGTCCGCCGGACCCGGGCCGGCATGAGCTCCAGGACCTCCTCCATGCCCATGGCCTGGAGCTCCTCCAGCGTGTACCCGCGATACGTGAACTCCCGCTTCCGGCGGGCCTCCGCCGCGCCCGCCTTCTTCCGGGCCCTCCTCCGGGCCGCCTTCGCCGATCCACCGCCTCGCTTCTTCGCCATGGTCACTTCTCCTTGCGCTTCTTCTTGGGCGACAGGCGCCCCACCTTTCGTCCCGGGGGAGCGTTCCGCGAGACGGTGCTGGCCACCCCGACGTGCTGGTGGGCCCCGCCGCCGTGGGGATGGCTGACGGCGTTCATGGCCACCCCGCGGACCTTCACGGGCTCCTTCGCCTTGCTGCGGAGCGCGTGGACGCGCTTTCCTGCCTTGGCCAGGGGCTTGTCCCGGTGGCCCGACCCGGCCACCACGCCCACCTGGGCCCGGCAGCGGGGGTCCAGGGCCTTAAGCTGCCCCGAGGGCAGCTGAATCGTCGTCCGGGCACCCTGGCCGACGACCACGGCCGCGGAGCCCGCCGCCCGGCAGAGGCGCCCCCCGTCGCCGGGCTTCATCTCCACGTTGTACACCAGGGTCCCTTCGGGCATCTCACCCAGCGCCAGGACGTTCCCGCGATCCACGGGGCCCCGCCCCAGGGTGACCTCCTGCCCTTCGAACATCCCGTCGGGGGCTAGGAGGAGATACCTCCCCTCGCCGAAGCGGACCCGCGCCAGGGGCGCCGTGCGCCCGGGGGCCTGCAGGAGCTCCTCCACCACGCCCGTGGCCTCCGTCAGCGGAGGAAACGCCACGGCCCCGGCATGCCGGTGGCTGGGCGAGCGATACGTGGGGGAGCCCTTCCCGCGACGCTGGGGGATGATGTTCTTTCCCATGATGCCTCTTAGAAGATGCCGATCCTCATCCCGATCTCCTCGGCGGACTCGCCTTCCTGGAGCCGGATGACGGCATGCTTCCCGTCCTTCTTCATATGGGTGTTCACCTTTTCTACTTTGGCTTCGAAGAGGCTCTCGAATGCCGCACGGATCTCCTCCTTCGAGGCGTCCGTCTTCACCACGAACTCCAGCTTGTTTCCGTCCTTGAAGTCCTGGGCGGCGGTGCCCGAGAGGAAGTTCAAGGACTTCTCCGTGACGATGGGGTACAGCAGGATCTGGTGGGGGTCCGGCATGGCTACGCGCCCACCTCCTTCAAGGCGTTCTGGCTAAAGAGGGTAAGCCTGCCTGGCACGCCCCCCGGCGCCAGCGCCTCGGTGCTCAGGCCCCCGGGCGTGACGACGTCCACGCCGGGGAGGTTGGCAAAGGCCCGGGCGGCCGGGGCATCGGGCGGGAGGACCACCAGGGGGCCCGTGCGTCGACGGTACCGACGGCCCCGCATCGTCCCGCGCCCCGCGCGCACCTTCTTCACGGCGGCCCGGGTGAGCTCCTCCGCCAGGCCCAGGCCCTCCAGGAGCTTCACCGCCTCCTTCGTGGCCGTGAGCTTCTCGGCCTTGGCTTCCAGGAGGATTGGGAGGGAGAGGCTGGGGTCCACCCGGTGGCCGCGCGCGGCCACGAGGTCGGGATGGGCGGTCGCCGCCAGGGCCCCCCGGCGGGCCATCCTCCTCTCCTTCGCGTTCACCTTCTTCGCCCACCGCCGGTCCGGCCGGGGCGGGTGGGCCCGACGTCCCCCCACGGTCCCCGGGGCCTGGGCGCCCCGCCGCCCCGCGATCCGGGGGACCCGGGAGAGGCCCCGCCCCTTGCCGGCCCACTGGACGGCGTGCTGCAGCCCGCTCACGGCGCTGGGACCGTAGGGCTGGCGACGGTTCGCCCGCGCCGCGTCCACGGCGCGTCGGATGAGGTCTCCTCGGACGGCCGCACGGAAGACCGGGGGGAGGTCCACGATCTTCTTGACCTTCCCGTCGGCGCCGTAGAGGTACACCTGGCCCTCCTTCCGGGTGGGGAGGGGCCGTGCCTCCTTCTCCTCCTCCTCGACGACCAGGTACTCCTCCGCCTCGAGGAACTCCAGGAGGCGTTCCCGGAGGACGGGGACCGTTCCCTCCGGGTCCAGGTCCCGCTCCTCGCACCACGCCTGGAGCTGCGCCTTCCGCGCCTTCCGCACCTCCGGGGGGCGGATCTCCGGGAGCTCCTCCTCGGCCACGCTATCCTCCTTGCTTCGACGTGAGGGACACGTAGGTCAGCTCGGGCTCCTCCGCGACCTTCGGCTTCGGCGCCCGCATGGGGTCCCGGAAGCGAACGAGGCGCTTCGCGGGCCCAGGCACGGACCCCTTCACCAGAAGGTACGCGTTCCGCACGGCGCCGTAGCGAAGGAAGCCGCCTTCGGGCGTGACCTCCGCCCCGTCCTCGCCCACCTTCAGGATGATCTTGTTGTACTCCGTGCGCTGATGGTAGCCCACCTGGCCCGCCTGGGGCACGGTGGGGCGCGTGTAGCCGGGCTTGAAGGTGCCCAGGGTCCCCACGCGCCGTCGGATCTTGCTGTCCTTGTGGCTGAGGATCTTGATGCCCCATCGCTTCACGGCGCCCTGGAACCCCTTGCCCTTCGTGATGGCCACCACGTCCACCATGCGTCCTCCCTCCGCAAAGGTGCTCACGGGCACCTCCTTGCCCAGGAGGTCCCGGGCGTACGCCAGCCGATCCTCCACGGTGCCGCCCCCCACCCGGGTCTCCATGATCTCCGGACGGCTCTTGGGCAGGCCGTCCACGAGGCGGGGCTGGGTGTACATGAGCAGCCGGACGTCGTCCACCGTCTCCCCGTCCAATCGCGCCCACGCCGCCTCCGGGTCGCGCTTCTTCGGCTGCGGAAGCTGGCTGCTCAGCTCCGGGTCCACCTCCTTCGCCCAGACCTCGCCCGCCGCCTGAAGCCCCTGGGGCGACTCCCGATACACGCGCACGGCGGCCACCCGCATGGGGGGGGACTCCACGACGGTGACGGGAACCTGGATCTCCTGCCCCGCCGTGGTGCTCGTGGGACGGTAGTCCACCAGGAGGACGTGCGTCATGCCCGCCTTGTACCCGGCGAACGCCTGGAGACGAGGGCCGTCGCTCGCCTCGGGCCAGGAGGAGATGTGGGGGACCTCCTTGCGCGCCCGTTTGCGGGGCGAGTAGGCCATGGAGCCGTGTCTAGGCCTTCGCTTCTGCGGCATGGTGCGTCTCGGGGTCGGAGGGTGCGGCCCTCCGCGGCAGGTCGTGACGCGTCCCGCGGCCGAGAAGCTACGGCCGCGTTGTTGGGATGATTGCCCAGGGCGTCTGACGCTGCTGGGGCCGTTTCATGCGAGCCGCCTATATAATCGTTTTGCGAAGGGTCCAGCGGCGTCGCGGCGACGAACGCTCCTCCCCCTGGCAGGGCCTCCCCCGCCCCGCGCCCGCCACGGCCTATCGCCCTTGATAACATTGGCCCAACGTTTATATGGGCTCCCGGCCCCGGCGGACCGAGGGTCGATGGCAACGCGACAGGTGAAGATGAAGGTGTGCCTCGTGGGGGAGGCGGCCGTGGGCAAGACGAGCCTCATCCGCCGCTTCGTGCACAACGACTTCGAAGACAAGTACATTCAGACCCTCGGCACGAAGGTCTCCAAGAAGGAGATCGAATTCACGGGCGGCGGCGACCAGATCCGAATCGACATGACGATCTGGGACATCATGGGCCAGAAGGGGTTCCGGGAGCTGCTGAAGGAGGCCTACTTCTACGGGGCCAAGGGCGTGATCGCCGTCTGCGACGTGACCCGGAAGACGACCCTGGACGATCTGGACGACTGGATCGAGGGGGTCTACAGCGTGACGGGGCGCGTCCCCATCGAGATCTTCGCCAACAAGGTGGACCTGGAGGAGCGGTTGGAGATCGGGGAGGGGGAGCTGAAGCAGTTTTCCCAGGCCTACGACTCCCCGTGGCACCTCACCAGCGCGAAGACGGGGAAGAACGTGGAGGACGCCTTCGCGAACCTCGCCCGCCGCATCCTAGAGCAGCGGGTGGCACAGAACCCGCCGGCCTCCCGCTAGAATCACTTGTGATAGGCTCGTGGCAAGGATTATGATGCAGCGAGGCGAAGCTCCAGACGGAGGGCCATGCTTCCCGCCACCCTGCGGAAGGTGTACAAGGCGAAGGTGTGCCTCGTGGGCGAGTTCGCCGTCGGCAAGACGAGCCTGGTGAACCGCTACATCCACAACGTCTTCCACGACCGCTACTTCGCCACCATCGGGGCGAAGATCACGAAGGCGGAGGTGCCTCCGAGGACGCCCGGCACCCCCCACACCGTCATGACGCTCTGGGACATCATGGGGGAAAAGGGGTTCCGGGAGCTGCTGAAGGAGGCGTACGACGGCGCCCACGGCGCCCTGGCCGTGTGCGACCTCACGCGCCCCGAGACGCTGGAGGAGCTGCGCGGGTGGGTCTCCGCCCTCAAGCGGATTGCCGGGGACGTTCCGGTAATGATCGTGGGGAACAAGACGGACCTGGAGGAGACCATTGAACTCCACGAGACGGACGTGGCCGCCTTCGCCAAGGACCTCGGCCTCCCCTACATGATCACCAGCGCAAAGACGGGGGAGAACGTCCACGCCGCCATCCGATCCCTCGCCGGCCTGCTGGTCGACGTGGCCTAGCCCTGCGGGGTATCGGCCATGATAACGGCGTCTGAAGCATTTTATAATGGGAAACGGAAGGCAGAGAAGCTTCTGGGGAAGTGGCCAGATGGCAGAACAGATGAAGGTCAAGATTTGCCTCGTGGGCGAGGGCGCGGTGGGAAAGACGTGCACCATCCGGCGCTTCATCCACGACGAGTTTGACGACCGCTACATCTCCACCTTGGGCGCGAAGGTCTCTAAGAAGGAGATCCTGGTCCACGGGACCGGTGGCAACCGCATCGAGGTCGCCATGACCATCTGGGACATCATGGGGGAGAAGGGGTTCCGGGAGCTGCTCAAGGAGGCCTACTTCCACGGGGCCCAGGGCGTCCTGGCCGTCTGCGACGTGACACGGAAGGACACCCTTTACGACCTGCACGAGTGGGTGCGGGCCGTCTTCCGTGTGACGGGCGACATCCCCGTCCACTTCGTGGGCAACAAGATCGACCTGAAGGACCGCATCAGCTTCGACGAGAAGGAGATGAGCAAGGTCGCAGGGAAGTACTCCGCCCCCCACGTCTTCACCTCCGCCAAGACGGGGGAGAACGTCCCCCAGGCTTTCCAGAAGCTGGCGGAGATGATTGCCTACCGAATGGTGGCCCCTTAGTCCTGACGGGACCCCCTAAGGATTCTTCTGGTCCCGCCCTTCAGGGGGCCCCTCGAAGCAGCCCATGGCACTTCCAGGCGGACCGCCTTCGGGGAGAGAGGGAAGCTGTATATCGGACGGCTGCATGGGGCAGTGTCGACGGCGCATTGTCCGCGGGGAGGGCGAATGCCCGAGGAACGGGGTGATGAGAAGGGAATCACCCGGAGGAGCGTGTTGAAGGCCGGGGCCGGAGCGGGGGTCGCTGGCCTGGCCGGACTCTCCGGATACGCCTTGGTGCGGACGCTCACCGGACCCCTTGCTTCCGAGGTGCGCACCGTTCTGGAGAGCTTCCTGTACGTCGCTCCCACGGGAGTGGAGGCCCCCGTATGGTACGAGGAGGAGGGTCTGGTTGGGTCCGAGGCCCAGCTGAACCACTTCGAGCCCGGACACGGTGCCATCGTCAATTGGAGGGTGGGATTGGACCGGGAAGGCGAGGTGGTCCAGCGTGGCCTCCCTGCCCTGTTGATCCGCATGGAGGAGGACGCCCTGGAGTTCCCCGACGGCTTTCCCCGGGACGCATTTGTGATCGACGGCCTCTACGCGGTCTTCGACTGCTGCACCCACGCCTGCTGCAGGCCGGGTTGGCAACTCATCCCCCGTTCGCGCTTCCAGCAGGATCTGGGCTACGAAACCGTGTACTGTCCCTGTCACGACTCCCAGTACAATCCCCGCCGCGTCGCCGAGTACACCCACGATCCACCGCCCGCAGCCAGCGGTGCCGCGTACCTCGGAATCTACAAGGAGCCCACCGCCGGGCCCGCGCCCCGCGGGATGCCGCTCATCCCCATCCACCTGGAGGAGGACACCATCGTCGGCACCATGGACGATCCGGCGTGGTATCGTTATCTGGACTTTAAAGGCCTGCAGTGAGCCTGGCCAACGTCCCCCTGGCTCCCCCACCCGATTCTTGGAGAATAACTTTAATAACACCCCCCTCGTATCTTACACCAGTTATTCACGGGTTGACGCCAGATGGCCAAGCGTGGTTCTCCAAAGACCCCCGAGGACCCGGCCCCCTCCGTGGAGGAGTGGATCGGGACCCAGACCTTCGAGACCACGGCCGACCTCCGCGTTCCTGAGCGGCTCGTGGACCAGGTCATCGGGCAGGAGGAGGCGGTGGAGGTCGCCAAGAAGGCGGCCGACCAGAAGCGCCACGTGATGCTCATCGGCGACCCGGGGACGGGCAAGTCCATGCTCGCCCGGGCCATGTCCGAACTCCTCCCCGTGGAGGAGCTTCAGGACATCATCGTCTACCACAACCCGGAGGACGCCAACGAGCCCAAGATCCGCATCGTCCCCGCCGGCAAGGGGAAGGAGATCGTCCAGGCCCACAAGGCGGAGGCCATGCGGCGGAAGGAGCAGCGGGCCTCCATGATGACGACGATTATCGTGGTCATCATCCTCATGTCCGCCCTCCTGGCCTTCCTCATCCAGCCGCCCAATCCCATGGTCCTCCTCTTCGGCATCCTGGTGGCCGCCATCATCTTCATGGCCACCCGCTACACGGGCAATCGGCAGGACATGCTCATCGTACCGAAGCTCCTGGTGGGCCACGATCCCGACGACGAGCCGCCCTTCGTGGACGCCACGGGGAGCCACGCCGGGGCCCTCCTGGGCGACGTCCGCCACGATCCCTTCCAGTCGGGGGGTCTGGAGACGCCCTCCCACGAGCGGGTGGAGTCGGGGGCCATCCACAAGGCCCACAAGGGCGTCCTGTTCGTTGACGAGATCAACACCCTCCGCATCGAGAGCCAGCAGAACCTGCTCACGGCCCTTCAGGAGAAGAGCTTCAGCATTCTGGGGCAGAGCGAGCGCAGCGCAGGGGCCATGGTGAAGACGGAGCCCGTGCCCTGCGACTTCATCCTGGTGGCCGCCGGCAACCTGGACGCCCTCCAGGGCATGCACCCCGCCCTCCGCTCCCGCATCCGGGGGTACGGGTACGAGGTGTACGTGAAGAGCAGCATGCCCGACACGGTGGAGAACCGGGAGCGCATGGTGCGCTTCGTGGCCCAAGAGGTCGTGAAGGACGGGAAGATCCCGCACTTCGACCCAATGGCCGTCATGGAGATCCTCCGGGAAGCCCAGAGGCGCGCCGGGCGAAGGGGACAGCTCACCCTCCGCCTGCGGGAGCTGGGCGGCCTCATCCGCGTGGCGGGCGACATCGCCCGGGAGGAGAGCGTCGAGTTCGCGGGGGCGGAGCACGTCCTGGCCGCGAAGCGAATGGCCCGCAGCCTGGAGCAGCAGGTGGCCGACCGCTACATCGAGCGCCGCCAGGACTATCGAACCTTCGTCACCGAGGGCGCCCAGGTGGGAACCGTGAACGGCCTGGCGGTGCTGAACGCGGATCCGAGCATGGCCGAGTTCTCCGGCATCGTCCTCCCTATCGTGGCGGAGGTGACGCCGGCCCAGAGCCGGAACGACGGCAAGATCATCGCCACGGGGCGCCTGGGGGAGATCGCCAAGGAGGCGGTCCAGAACGTCTCGGCCCTCATCAAGAAGTACACGGGCGAGGACGTCTCCAACTACGACATCCACGTCCAGTTTGTGGGCACCCACGAAGGAGTGGAGGGGGACAGCGCCTCCATCTCCGTGGCCACCGCCGTCATCTCAGCCCTGGAGGAAATCGAGGTGGACCAGACCGTGGCCATGACGGGCTCCCTGAGCATCCGAGGGCAGGTCCTCCCCGTGGGGGGCATCACGGCCAAGGTGGAGGCCGCGGCGGAGATGGGCTTCCGCACCGTCCTCATCCCCAAGGCCAACGCCAACGACGTGCTCATCGAGAGCCGCTACGTGGACAAGGTCGAGATCATCCCCGTGGATACCCTGAAGGAGGTCCTGGACCACGCCGTGGTCGGGCCGAAGAAGAGCAGCCTGATCACGAAGCTCGCCTCCATGGTCTCGCCGCGGACCAAGCCGGGCATCTCCCCGGACCGCGCGGTTCCCCAGTAGGGGGACGCACGTGGCGCGGGCCCTCTTCGTCGGGCGGTTCCAGCCCTTCCACCGAGGGCACCTGCACCTTCTCCGCCGAATCCGGGAGGCCTTCGACGAGGTCATCATCGGCGTGGGGAGCAGCCAGTACAGCCACACGCCGAAGAACCCCTTCACCTTCGCCGAGCGGCAGGAGATGGTGCGCCAGGCCCTGGAGGAGGAGGGGATGGAGAGCTGGACCGTGGTGGCCATCCCCGACGTGGGGGTCAACGCCCAGTGGGTGAGCCACGTCCTCTCCCTGGTCCCGCCCTTCGAGGCCGTCTTCTCCCACGACCCCCTCACGCGTCGCCTGTTCCAGGAGGCCGCCATCCAGGTCCTGGACCGTCCCCTGCTGGAGCGGGAGGTCTACTCCGGGACGGAGGTCCGCCGCCGGATGGTCGCCGGCGAGGACTGGCAGGCGCTGGTGCCCGCCCCCGTGGCGGGCTACATTGAGAGGATCGACGGCGTGGGGCGCGTTCGGGCGGTGGCGTCAGCGGAGGGCCAGGAGGAGAAGGAGTAGCCCCACGGAGCCCGCGGAGACCCCGAGGCTCAGCTTTCCGCCCGCCCTCCAGCGCATCCCCAGGTGGGACCACCGCCCTTCACGAGGGAGGCCAAGGATGCCAGGCGTCCCGAGGCTGTCGAGGAGGAGATGGGACCAGAGGCCTGTCAGGACGGCGCCCAGCGTAGGTGCGATGGGCACGGGGGGAAAATGCGGGATTAGGGGGGCCACGGCGAGGAGGAGGGTGGCGAGGAGACTCCACAGCGCCACGTAACCGACGGAGTGCCCCCCGGGGGACGGTCCGTCCTGATGCCGCTGGTCCAGGTCCGGGAGCAAGGCCACAAGAGCCGCCAGGAAGCCGTATTCCGAGAGGGGCGGAAGAGCCGTAAGGGAGCGGAGTCCGGCGTGAAGGGCCAGCGCGAACAGTCCATGCGCCAGGAGGTTCACGTCCCGCCCTGCCGCGCGGAGGCAGTCAGCCTTTCGGCTGCCTGCACTCTACGTGCCGGAGAGGTTTAGGACCCGGAACCCATCGCGGGAGCCATGCGGGACCCGCGGGCGTACCCCGCCCTTCTCGTGGCGGTGGTGTGCGTGTCCTTTGCCTCCATCTTCATCCGCTGGAGCGAGTCCCACGCCTTGGTCAAGGCAACCTACCGTATGGGGCTGGCCACCCTGGGCTTGGCGCCCCTGGCCCTCTGGCGATTTCGCCATGAACTCCAGGCCCTCGGGCGGCGGGACGTGGCAATCCTGACCGGCGTTGGCGTGGCCCTTGGCATCCACTTCGCCACATGGATCTGGTCCTTGGACTTCACGTCCGTGGCGAGCTCCGTCATCCTAGTGAACGCCCACCCGCTCCTCGTGGCCCTCCTCTCCCACGCGGTCCTGCAGGAGCGGGTCTCCCGCAAGAGCGCCGCGGGCATCCTGCTGGGGCTGACGGGAATCCTGGTGATTGCCACGGGGGACGTGAGGGAGGGCGGCGGCCTGCTGGGCGACGTCTTGGCCCTGGCAGGGGGGAGCATGACGGCGGTCTACCTCCTGGCTGGCCGACGGCTGCGGCAACGCATCCCGCTGGTCCCCTACGTCTTCGTGGTGTACGCTGTCTCCACCGTCGTCCTCGTGGCCCTCAGCCTGGCCTTCGGGGCTGGGCTGTCCCCGGTTGGGGATGTGAGGCGCGAACTCCTCCTCTTCGTGGGCCTGGCCCTCATCTCCACAATCCTGGGACACACCCTCTACAACTGGGCCCTTCGGCACGTCCCCGCCCCCGTGGTCTCGACGAGCCTGTTAGGCGAGCCCATCGGCGCGAGCGTGCTCGCCCTCGCGTTCCTGGCGGAGGTGCCGACCACTGCAGTGATCCTCGGGGGGGCTGTGGCCCTCGCCGGCATCTACCTGGCGGCGGTGGGGACCCGGAGGCCGGAGGTGCCCTAAGGCGTACGGCACGAATTCCGAGTCCCCAGATCGGACCCCGCATGACCTGAAGGTCAGCCGATCACGCGGACTCCAGGGCCTGCAGTAGGGTGGCCAGATCCCGATGGGTCGACCGGTCCCCCTCCCGCCCGTAGAGTTCGAGGCGGTCCTCCAGGCACCGAACCCCCGCGTCATACGCCCCCTCCCGAAGGCGGGACGTGAAGGCCTCCTCCCCTTCCGGCTCCTGGTAGTGGGTCACGTGGTCGTTCATCAGCTCGGCCCGCATCCCGTAGCTCTCGAGCAGCGGCTGCATGAGGACGGCGACGGGGCGGTTCTGGCCGTCCACCAGGAGGTTCAGGTCCTTCAGGTAGTCCACCCGCTTGTGGAGTCCGGCTACGTAGTCGTCCACGGCGTTCGGGTAGAGGGAGATGGCCCCCAGGTCGGAGAGCGGTGCGCGGGCGAAGGCCCGCTCCTCTCGGACGCGGCGCACCTCCTCCGCGCGCTCCTCCGCCCCCTCCCCATCCAGCGTCACCAGGATACGGGAGGGGCGGTACTCCACGTAGAGGGCGGCCTGGCCCTGACGCGCCAGGTGATCGAGCAGGACCAGCTTTGGCGTCAGCCGCAGGTCGAGGACGGAGGCCCCCGTGTTGGCGATGCCCAGGATGAGGGCGCGCTTCGTCATGCGGGAGACGTGGAGGCCGTCGCGCCCCGTGAGGAGGAGAGAGGAGGGCCCGTAGGCGGTGCCCACGGCCTGGCCCAGGTCCACAACCCCGTACACGTCCAACTCGTCCGCGCGATAGAGCTCCATGGCCTCCCTCAGTCCGGACTGATCTGCGTCCCCTCGCCCAGGCGAGAGCCGGGCCAGAGGCGGGTGTTGGATCCCAGAACGCTTCCGGCCTTCACGTAGCAGCCGTCCCCCACCACGCTGCCGCTGCGCACGGAGACGTCCCGCTCCAGGACGCACTTCTCACCGACGATGGACTCTCGGATATTACACTTTGCTCCCACCACGGTGTGGGGGAGGAGGACGGTGGCGTGGAGGGTGGCCCCCTCCTCCACCTCGCACCCATCACCCAGGACGGCGAAGTTCCGGACGGTCACGTCCCGTCCCACGGTGCACTCGCGGCCCGTGATGAGGGTCCCCCCCTCCTGGGCCGCGGCCAAGGGCGGGGTGGCGTCAACGGTGAATCGGCCCCGCATCGAGTCCTCCGTGGCCCGGAGGTAGTTGCCGGGACGCCCCACGTCGTTCCAGTACTCCGTGAAGGGGACGCCGTACAGCCGACGACCCTGCGCCAGCATGAAGGGGAAGAGGTCCCGGGAGACGTCCAGGGGCCGCGCCTCTGGCAGCGCCTGGAAGGCCTCGGGCTCGAAGACGTAGATGCCCGCGTTCACCAGGTCGCTGAAGGCGTCGCCCGAGGCGGGCTTCTCTAGGAAGCGGGTCACCCGGCCGTCCTCCGCCAGGACCGCGATGCCGTACTGGCTCGGGTCCTCCGCCCGGGACAGGGCCACGGTGGCCTCCGCCCGGGCCTCCCGGTGGGCCGCCAGGATGTCGGGCAGGGGGGCGGCCGAGAGGACGTCGCCGCTGAGGACCAGGAACGTGTCGTGGAGGCGCTCCGCCACCACCGCGATGGCCCCCGCCGTGCCGAGGGGCTCGTTCCGCTCCGTGAAGACCACCTCGTGCCCGTCCCACTCCTTGTAGCGGGCGACGATGTGGTGACCCAGGTAGTCCACCAGGATGAAGACGCGGTCGACGTCCACGTCGGCCAGACGGGACATCCCGTAGTCCATAAGGGGGCGGTTCAGGAAGGGGACCATGGGCTTGGGGCGGGTCGCCGTGAGGGGCAGCAGCCGGGTCCCCCGGCCGGCGGCCAGGATGAGGACGTCCATCCAGGTGAGGGAGCGGAGGCCCCGACTTAACGGTTTGGAAGGGGGGAAGCCTTTATTGGAGCGGGGGCGCTACGCCGCCCCGCCGATGTGCACCCTCCTTCTTCTGCGTCGCGTGGTGGAGGGGGTCCCCCTCCTCCTGCTCATGAACCGCGACGAGCTCTACGATCGCCCCGCGGAGGGGCCCGCCCTCCACAAGAACGACCGCTCCGTCCTGGCGCCGGGGGACCGGCGGGCCGGGGGCACGTGGGTGGGCCTCAACGACATGGGGCTTGTGGTGGCCGTCTCCAACCGACACGAGGGGGACTACGACTCCGCCCGCCGCTCGCGGGGCCTCCTCTGTCGGGAGGCGTTGGGCCACGCCTCCGCCCTGGAGGTAAAGGACTTTGTGGAGGAGGAGGTGGCGGAGGTGGCGTACAACCCCTTCAACCTGGTCTACGCCGACCGCGGCCGCGCTTTCGTGACGTACCACGGAGAGGAGGACCGGACGGAGGAGCTCGCGGGAGAGATCCACGTCATGGCGAACCTCGACGTGGACCAGGCCGACCAGCCCCGGATTCGCCGGGTTCGGACCCTTCTTGAGGGGGTGGACTTCTCCGACCGTATGCGGGCCGTGGAGGCCCTGCAGCGCCTGGCGGCGGACCACGAGGCGGTTGGGGGGGAGTCCGTCTGTCTGCACGGGGAGCGGGCGGGGACCGTCTCCAGCACCCTCGTCGGGGTGTCCGAGGAGTTCCCCCGGGGGAGCCTGTTCCTCTATGCAGCGGAACGCCCGTGCGAGGCGGCGTACGAGGACTACTCCTCCCTGCTGGAGGCCATGGTGGGCTGAGGGCCAGGGGAGAGCCGAAGGAGGGCGAGGGCGGCCAGGCCGCTGGCTGCCATGAAGGGCGCCAGCAGGGGAAAGAGGATGCCCAGCCCGCCCCTCACGGACACGGCGCCGCCCAGGACCGCCCCTAGGGAGCCCACGCCGAACACTGCCAGGAAGACCAGGCCGAAAGCCAGACTCCGGACGCTTCCCCTGGTCCGGACGCTGACCAGGACGTTCTGCAGCGGCTCCAAGAGGAAGAGGAGGAATCCGAACGCGAGGGCCACCGCCGCGACGGAGAGGCCGGCCGGGAACCCCAGGAAGAGGAGCAGCAGGGCCACGGCAACCGAGGCGACGGCGAGAGTGACCTCGGGTCGGGGCCGGTCCGCCAGGGCGCCCCCCGCCACCTGACCTCCGGCCCCCACGGCCAAGAGGGCAGAGAACAGGTAGGCCCCGGGCAGCCATGATCGCCCCGCGAGGCTCAGGGACGGGAGCGGGAGGGCGTTCAGGTAGAGGGGGAGGTAGGTGAGGGCGCCCCAGTATGCGATGCCCGCGAACACGTACACCACGAGGACCACGGCGAACCCGCGGGTGGCCATGCTCCCCAACGCCTCCTCCCGGCGAAAGGGTTCCCGGGGGGCGTGCTCCACGAACCCCTTCACGCCCAGAGGGAGGATGAGGAGGAGCGCCGGCACGGCGAACAGGAGCAGGACCGTGCGCCAGGACAGGGAGAGAAGGAGGAGGCTGGCGAGAAACGGTCCCAGGGCGATGCCGAGGCTGCCCCCCATCCCGTGGTATCCCAGCCCCCGCCCCTGCTCCCGGACCTCCTTCGAGATCAAGCCCAGGGCCGTGGGGTGGTGGACGCTGGCGGAGAGGCCCAGAAGGGCGGCAGCCAGGGCGAGCTGGAGGAGGTCCTGTGCCAGGGAGAGGAGGACCAGGGCCACCGCGGCGCCTCCCAGGTACGCGAGGAGCAGGGGGCGTGCGCCGAGGCGGTCCGCCAGGTAGCCGAAGGGGACGCTCCCGCCGCCGAAGAAGACGTAGGCGGACGCCGCCACCAGGCCCAGGACGTACGTGTCTGCGGCGAACTCCTCCGCCCATTGGACCAGGAGCAGGGGGAGGAGGAGGATGTAGGCGTGGCTGAGGGAGTGGGCGGCGGTGGCGTAGCCCACAAGGGTGCGCTCCCGGGCGTCCATGACCACGCAAGGCGGGAGGGGCTTATAGCCTCTGTAGGCCGGGCCGGCCGCCTCAGCGCGAGAGCGTCCGGCGAGCCCGCCAGGCAAACACGAGGGTCAAGACCACCAGTGCGAAGAGGATGGGGAAGGTAAAGTAGACCTGCTCTGTCCACAGGTAGACGAAGGCCTCCCGGACCGTGAGTCCCCCGAACGCGGGCTCCCCGGTGAACCGGTCGATGTTGTTGGCCGTGAGCGGGTCCGCGAGCATGGCAACCATGAGGAGGATGCTCCACACCATGGTGGCCAGCAGGCCGCGGGCGGGCCGGAGGAAGATGAGGCCGATGAGGATGAGGAAAATCACGATGAAGCCGATGACTGCATACCAGTGGGTGGGCGAAAACTCCCGCAGCACGTCGTCGGTCACGAGCATCGCGGCGCCCGCCACCACGGAAAGCGCCAACAAGGCGATGACGACCCACTCCTGCGTCCGTAGTGCCATGCTAATCCCCGGCGCGTGAGGCTCGTCGCCTTATATGTGCGTTTTCCCAAGGCCCACTAGGGGGGACCCAGGCGGGCCAGCTCGTCCTGCTCGGTCGGCTCCAGCCAGGTAGGCGCCTTCGCCCTCTGCACCCGGACCCCGACGCCCGAACCGCCCACACGGCCAATGAGCGTCGCGCGTACGCCTGACCGTTCGTAGGCGCCCAGGAGTGCCTTCTGCCGCCTCGTCGGGACGGCCACCACCAGGGCTCCCGAGGCCAGAAGCCGAAGGGGATTCAGGTCGAAGACTTCGCAGAGGGCCAAGGTCTCCCGCGCCACGGGGATGGCGTTCACGTCCACCTCCACGATGTGTCCGCACGCGTGGGAGACCTCGTAGAGCCCCATGGCCACGCCCCCCTCCGTCGGGTCGTGAAGCGACGTGGCCCCGTGCTCCGCGGCGAGGAGAGCCTCCCGGACGATGGAGATCCCGGGATCTTCCAGGAAACGAGCGGCCCGCCCTAGGAGGTCCTCGCCCAGGTCCTCCTGCACGGTCTCTCCCCGTTCCCGGGCGAGGACGGCGGTCCCCTCGATGCCCGCCGTCTTCGTGAGCAGGAGGACGTCCCCTTCCCGGGCGCCGGCCGTGGTCACGAGCCCGTCCTTCGGCGCCAGGCCCTGCATCGCCCCTACGAGGACGGGTTGCCGGACGGCGGGGGTCGTCTCTGCGTGGCCGCCCGTCACCGCCACGCCCAGGGCCTGGCACGCCTCGTGCACGTCCGCGAAGACCCTTCGGGCATCCTCCGCGGTGCTCCCCTCGGGCAGCAGGAGGACCGCCTGAAACCAGCGGGGGCGGGCGCCCATGGTGGCCAGATCGTTGGCGTTCACATGGACGGCGTACTGCCCGAGGGCCTCCCGCGCAAGAGTCACGGGATCCGTCGTCTGCACGAGGTAGGCCGTCCCCATGTCCACGGCCGCGGCATCCTCCCCCACGGCGGGGCCCACGTGCACGGCCTCGTCGGGCGCCCCGTGCAGGCGTAGCAGCTCCGTCAGCAGCTCGGGAGGTAGCTTCCCCGTTCGGAGGGCCATGGCCTGCCATGGAGGCGGCCGGTATGAGGCCTTCTACAGCAGGAGGGCCAGGGGCAGGATGAGGGCGCCCATGAGGTGCACACGGCGGACGCCCACCAACGGCGGCAAGAGGCCAATCCAGGTGGCGGCCCCGGCAACGGCCAGGCCCACGAGTCCGGAGAAGAGGAGGATGAGGACCACCAGGAACACGAGGACCGCTGTCACAAGGGCCCGGTAAGGGAGGCGGTTGGCCATCCGGGCGAAGAGCCCCCCGAACAGGGGCGTCAGGAGAAAAGCCAGGAGGGCGGCCACCGTCGCCGCCAGCAGGAGGAGGGCTAGGGGCCAGGGGAAGGAGGACAGGGGCTCCCAGGGCGTGACAAGGGGGCCCGCCAGGGTCTGCACCGCCGCCATGCCGCCGCTGCGCGCCCGGAGAAGGGTGAAGAGGGCCACGATGGTGAAGAGGGCCGTGGCGGTGTTGACGCAGGAGATGGAGAGGATGAACTCCTCGTCCTTCCCCTCCTTCTCCCGGCCGGAGAAGAGCTGGGACAGGACGGTGGCGGTGGCGGCCGTGACGCCGGGGATCCAGGCCACAAAGGCCCCTGCCAGGGTGCCGCTGAGGTACCCCCGGGCCCGCTCCCGCCTGGGGAGGGGGCGGGGACGGCGATGGATGTCCTGCGGAGGTACCCGGGGCGGGCGAAGAACGCTGAGGAGAAGGGTGGGGAGCCCGAAGAGGCCCGTGAAAAGGGGGAGAAACGCCACCGTCCGCGGGTCGGCCTGGAGGGCCGCCACGGGGTACCAGTTCTGGGAGAAGAGGGGGCTGGAGAGCACCAAGGTGCCAAGCCCTCCGGCCAGGAGGAACACGCCCAGGGCCCAGCCTCGCTGGACGAGGCCAGGGGATCGGCTTTTCGGGCGCTCAACGGCCACGAAGAGGGCCACCTCCCCCTCCAGAGGGCCGGGCGGCTCGCCGCGGAGGTCGACTTCGACGCCGCCCTCGTCGTCCTCCACGCGCAGGCGGTTCCCCCGCCGTCCGCCCGCCCGCCCTCGCAACAGGAAGGCCTCCTCCGGCGCCTCCACCTCCGAGGGCCTCCGCTCCGGCACCGCGGGGGGCGTCTCTCCTTGCTGGAGCAGGCCCTCCGGGAGCGCACAGACCAGCGTAGGCTCCCCGTGAACGGTCCGCGGCGGCTCCGCCACGACGAAGAGGGCCGCCACGAAGAGGAGGAGCAGGGAAAGGTAGGGGCGAAGGTCGTCGTAGGCGTTCACGGGGGATCCCATGACCGCCCGGACGGGGAGCACCAGGGCGAGGGAGAGGAGGGCGGCCACAAGGCTCCCTCGGGCGGAGATGCGGATGGCCTCCATGCCCCGGCCCTGCAGAAGCATCCGATGGCCCGGTAGGACGGAGAGGGCCGTCTCCGCCTCCGGTGCGCCCAGGAGGATGGATGGGACGTAGTCCAGAAACGTGTGGGCGATGACGTTGCCCACGACCAGCGCAGACGCCATGAGGACCAGGTCCTGGGCGGTGGGGGCGGCCCAGGCGAAGAGCCCCGTTCCGAGCGCCGCCAATCCGCTTTGGAAGGCGAGAACGAGGGCTGCGACGGCATTCACGTGCAGGCCTGGCGTCAGGCCTGTGGCCACGCCGGCGGCGGTCCCCAAGAGGGCGAAGAACGTGACCGCCAGCAGGAGGAACAGGGGCTCCACGTCGGGAGGGGACACAGGGTCGGCTATTGAAGGTCTTCCCTCGACCCCCAGCCTCCGCCGCCTGGGGTCTCCACCACGACGACGTCGTTCCGACGGATCCCCATGGTCACCTTCGAAGGGAGGGGGATCTCCTCGTCGCCCCGCCGCAGCAGGTTGCGGCCCGGCAGGGCGTCGTGTCCGCCGAAGATCCCCCGGGGCGCGTGCTTCCGGCGGTCCGAGATGATCGAGAGGGTCCCGCGCTCGGCCAGGAAGCGGACGGACCGGCGCAAGCCCTCCCCTCCACGGAACCGTCCCTCGCCGCCCGACCCTTCCCGGAGCCGATACTCCTCCACCCGCAGGGGGTAGGCAAGTTCCAGGGCCTCCACCGGCGTGTTCATGGTGTTCGTCATGTGGGTGTGGACCCCGCTCATCCCCGCCCGGAAGGGCAGCGCTCCCTCCCCCCCGGCGAGGGTCTCGTAGTAGGCGAACTCCCCTTCGCCTCGCGGCCCGCCAAGAAGCAGGTTGTTCATGGTGCCCTGCGACTGTGCGGGCACCAGGTCGGGCAGGGCGTCCTTCAAGGCCAGGAAGAGAACGTCCACAATCCGCTGGGACGTCTCGACGTTGCCCGCCGCCACCGCCGCCGGTCGCTCGGGATTCAGCAGGCTTCCCCCGGGGACCTCCGTATGCACGGCACGGTAGCACCCGTCGTTGGGCGGCGCCCCCGGATCCGTGAGGCAGCGCGCCACGTAGTACACGCTGGACAGGGTCACGGCGTAGGGGGCGTTGAGGTTGCCCTGGGACATCCCTTGGGTCCCGGCAAAGTCCACGCGCAGGGCCTGCTCCTCCACGGTTACGGTAACCCGGATGGTCAGGGGTTCGTCCAACACCCCGTCGTCGTCCAAGATGTCCTCCCCCTTGTAGGCGCCGGGCTGGAGACGGCCAATGGCATCCCGCACGCGGCGGTCGCTGTACGCCATGATGGCGTTGCAGAACGCCTGGAACGTCTCCCCCCCGTACTTCTCCAGATACGCGAGGTGCCTCCGCTCTCCGGTGTTGTTGGCCGCCACCTGGGCCCGCAGGTCGCCCAGGCGCTCCCGGGGATCCCGCATCCCCTGCCGCACCCGCTCCACGAGGACGGGGTTGAGCTCCCCGCCGGTGAGGAGCTTCTGGGGGGCGATGACAACCCCCTCCTCGAAGAGGAGACGGCTCCCGGTGGGCATGGATCCGGGGGCAACTCCTCCCACGTCGGCGTGGTGCGCCTTGTTCACCACGTATCCCGCGATCTCCCCTCGCCAGAAGACGGGCTTCATCACCGTCACGTCGTTGAGGTGGGACCCGCCCCGATACGGGTCGTTGAGGATGACCTGGTCCCCCGGCTCCAGGGGGTCCTCGAACCCCTCCCGCACCGTCTGAACGGCCAGGGGCATGGAGCCCAGGTGCACCGGGATGTGCTCCGCCTGGGCCACCATGCGTCCCTGCGCGTCGAAGAGGGCGCAGCTCGCGTCCATCCGTTCCTTGATGTTGGGAGAGTAGGCCGTCCGGCGCAGGGCCTGGCCCATCTCCTCCGGGACGAAGGCGAAGGCGTTCTGCAGGACCCGCAGGGTCACGGGGTCCATCACCCCACCTCCACGCGGAGGCAGCCGCGTTCGTCCACGCGGAGCCGGGCCCCGGAATCCACCACGGTGGTTGCCGTCGCCTCCTGCACGATGAGGGGGCCCGCTGCCTCGAACCCGGGTGGCAAGCGCTCCCGGTCGTGGACGGCCAGCTCCGACCATCCGGGGGCGAAGAGGGCCTCCCGGTGCTGCGGGGCCTCCCCCTTCGCGACCGCCGCTCGGGGCCAGGGCTTGGGGCGGCGGACCAGGGCCGTGAGGCGAACGGTGACAACCTCCACGGGTTCCTCGGGCATGGCGTAGCCGAAGCGCGCGTCGTGCGCGCGATGGAACGCCTCCTCCACGTCCGCTCCCTCGGCCACGTTGACCTCGTAGCTCTGGCCCTCGTACCGCAGGTCCAGGGAGCGGAGGAGGAGGGCATCCTCCAGGGGGAAACCCTGCGCCTCCAGCTCGCGCCGGCCTTCCGCCTCCATGGCCTCCCAGGCGGCCTCCACCTCCTCCCCTGCATCGCCCAGGGGGCGCACCAGGCTTTTCCCGTAGTCGAGGCGGACATCGGAGACGAGGATGCCGTATGCGGAGAAGGCGCCCGGGAGCGGGGGCACAATCACCTCCCGCATGCCCAGCTCACGGGCAACGTCCAGGGCGTGCATGGGACCCGCGCCGCCAAAGGCCAGAAGGGCGAAGTCCCGGGGATCCAGCCCGCGCCGGGCGAAGTTCAGGGCCGCAGCCCGGACCATGTTGGAGACGACCACCCGTCGCACCCCTGTGAGGGTTTCTTCCCGGTCGAGTCCCATGGCCTTTTGAAGGCGGGTCACACCGCCTTCCGCGTGCTCGGGCCGGAGCCGGAGCTCCCCACCGCCCAGCTCCTCCCCCAGCAGGCCGCTCACCAGGTCCACGTCCGTGAGGGTGAGGTCCGCTCCCCCCCGGGCGTAACAGAGGGGTCCGGGGTCCGCGCCGGCGCTTCGCGGGCCCACCTGCAGGGCCCCCCCGGGGTCCAGCCACGCCACGGAACCGCCTCCCGCGCCGATGGTGGCGATGTCCAGAACGGGGAGGGCCAGGGGATGGCCCGCCAACTGGGCCTCCGTGGTCCAGGTCGGTTCGCCCTCGTGGAGGAGAGCGAGGTCCGCGCTCGTCCCCCCCATGTCGAGAGTCATGACCTCCTGCAGCCCCAGGGCCTCGGCCAAGAAGGTGGCGCCGGCCACGCCCCCCGCCGGCCCTGAGAGCACCGTCTCCACGGGCCTCCGTCGGAGGCTCGAGGCCTCCCGCAACCCCCCGTTGGATCGCATGACGTACACGGGCGCCTCCAGGCGCTCCTCCACGCGGCTGAGGTAGGCCCCCACCAGGGGCCCCACCAGGGCGTCGAGCGTCGTCGTCGCCGTGCGCTCGTACTCCCGGAATTCCGGGAGCACCTGGGAGGAGAGGGAGACGTGGAACGCCTCACGCAGCCCCTCTGCCACGAGGGTTTCGTGCTCCGGGTTCTTGAAGGAGAACAGGAGGCTGAGGGCGACGGACTCCGCACCGGCCTTCTTCAGGCGATCCCTCAAGCTCGTGATTGCCTGTGGCTCGAGAGGACGAAGCACACGCCCCTCCGCATCCACCCGCTCCTCAACACCGAAGGTCAGCTCCCGTGGGACCAGGGGGTCTGGGCGGGTGGTGCGTAGATCGTAGAGCGACGGCCGATTCTGCCTCCCGATGATCAGCAGGTCCTCGAAGCCCGCCGTCGTGACGAGGGCCGTGCGGGCAGCCCGCCCCTCCAGGACCGCGTTGGTGGCCACCGTCGTCCCGTGGCCCAGGCTCTCCACCGCCCGTCCCGCCAACCCCTCCAGCAGCACCCGCTCCGGGGCGGCGGGGGTGGAGGCCCGTTTGAAGGCGCGCACCTCCTCCCCCTCCCGCACCACGAAGTCGGTGAAGGTGCCCCCCACGTCAACGGCGACGTCCAACGAGGAGCCCATGCGACGCCCGCGTAAAAGGTTGTCCGGGCCTGGAAAGCCTTAACCCGCAGCCCGCCATGGACGAACGGGTGCGCGCATGGCCGAGGTTGAGATTCGAAAGTTCAAAGACCGGGATCTCCGCGAAGGCTCCGTCCTGGAGGCCATCCCCACCGTGGGGCTCTCCAGCACCATCGCCTGCAGCTACCTCATCAGCGTCCTGGAGCTGGACCAGATCACCGCCCTGGACTCGGACGAGTTCCCGTCCGTCTCCATGGTCTACCAGAGGAAGCCCAAGTTCCCCGCCCGGATCTATGCCCGGGAGGACCTGAAGCTTGCCGTCTTCATCAGCGAGATCCCGTTGCCGGCCACCGTCCACCGTCCCCTGGCCCAGACCCTCCTCTCCTGGAGCCGGGACCAGGGCTGCCAGGAGATCATCTGCATGGAGGGACTCCCCACGTCGGGGGGCGGCGGGAAGGATCCACGGCTGTGGGGCGTCGGGAGCACCGATACGGCCCGCAAGAAGCTGGAGGAAGCCGGCATCGAGCAACTGGAGACAGGGATGATCACCGGAGTGTCCGCCATCCTCCTGAACGAGGGGCGCTGGGTTCGCTACAGCATCATGAGCCTGGCGGCGGAAACACGGGCCCGCATGCCAGATGCCCTGGCGGCGGCGAAGCTGGTGGAAGGGGTGGATCGGCTGCTGCCGCAGGTGACGATCCCCACGGGGCCCCTCTACGAGCAGGCGGAGCGCATCGAGGCCCAGCTGGCCCAGATGCAGGAGCAGGCCCGGCCCGCGGTGGAGGGGACGGTGGAGATGTTCCGGTAGGCGGCTATGCGGCCCCCAGCTGCCCCTGGAGGTACTGGTCAAACCCCGCCATGTCCAGGAGGCCGTGGCCAGAGTAGTTGAAGAGGATGACCCTCTCCTCCCCCGAGGCCTTGGCCTCCTTCGCCAGCTCGATGGCCCCCTTGATGGCGTGGTTCGTCTCGGGCGCGGGGATGAGTCCCTCCGTCCGGGCGAAGAGGGCGCCCGCCTCGTAGGTGCTGACCTGGTCGTAGGCCCGGGCCCGCACAAGGCCCGAGTTGACCAGGGCGCTAAGGGTGGGGGCGGCCCCGTGGTAGCGCAACCCGCCGGCATGAATCCGGGGCGGGACGAAGGCGTGGCCCAGGGTGTACATCTTCAGCATGGGCGTCAGCTCCGCGGTGTCCCCGAAGTCGTACTCGTAGCTCCCCTCCGTCAGGGAAGGCACGGCCCGGGGCTCGATGGCGTAGAAGTCGGTGGACGCCTCCCCTCGTAGCACCTCCCCGAGGAAGGGGTACGCCAGGCCGGCGAAGTTGCTCCCGCCGCCCACGCAGCCCACGACGGCGTCGGGGTTCAGGTCGAGGGCCTCCATCTGCGCCCGGGCCTCCTGGCCCACGACGGTCTGATGGAGGAGGACGTGGTTCAGGACGGATCCGAGGCTGTACTTCGCGCCATCGTCCTTCACCGCCGCCTCCAACGCCTCGCTGATCGCGATGCCCAGGGATCCGGGGTGGTCCGGGAATTCAGCCAAGACCCGCTGCCCGAATTCCGTCTCGTCGCTGGGAGAGGGATGAACGGTGGAGCCGTAGACCTGCATCACGTGCTTGCGGTAGGGCTTCTGGTCGTAGCTCACCCGGACCATGAACACGGTGCACGCCAGGTCGAATGCGGCACACGCCAGGCTTAGGGCCGAGCCCCATTGGCCCGCCCCCGTCTCCGTGGTCAGGCGCTCCACGCCCTCCTTCGCTGCATAGTACGCCTGGGCGATGGCGGTGTTGGGCTTGTGGCTCCCCGTGGGGCTCAGGTCCTCCCGCTTGTAGAGGATCTTCGCCGGGGTTCGGAGGGCCTCCTCCAGCCGCTTCGCCCGGTAGAGAGGGGAAGGGCGGCCGAGGCGAAGGTACGCCTCCCGAACCTCTTCGGGAACATCGATGTGCCGATCGGAGGCGACCTCCTGCCGGATGATCTCCATCGGGAAGATGGGAGCGAGGGCCTCCGGGCCGATGGGCTCCCCCGTGGCGGGGTCCACTGGGGGCGGGAGAGCATTAGGCAGGTCCGCCAGGATGTTGTACCAGCGCCTCGGCACCTGCTCCTCGGAGAGCAGGACCTTCACGCGACCGTCCTCCGCGACGGGGGCCATGGAGGGACGGGAAATACGGGGCACTATTTAGTACTTCCGAGCAATAATGCTCACTTACGTACACCACTCAGACCGGAAATCTTCTATTGATGCACAGCTCTGCACACTGATGAGATGTGGCGCAAGATCAAACACTACTTCGATCACCTGCCCGGCCAGGCCCGGGTGGCCCAGATGATGCTCGACCAGGGCCTGCGGGTGGAGGGGGGGCGCGTCTTCTGTGGAAGCGTGCGGTTGGCAGAGACGGCCCTCGGCCGAGGTGCGGGGGTCGACCGACGTGTGGTGACCGCCACCCTACAGACCATCCAGGCGCACGAGGAACTCCGTGGCATCTTTGGCCGCCTGAGGCCCGTGGCCCACCTCAGGGAGGTGGCCCCGCGCATGGGGTGGGGCGCCATCGAGATCGTGCCCACCGACGCCCACACGCCGGGAATCCTGGCGGGGGTCGCCCACCTCATTGCGGGGGAGGGGATCAGCATCCGTCAGGTCATCGTGGACGATCCGGAGGTCGTGGACGAGCCTCGGGGGTTCATCATCACGGACGCCCCGGTGCCGGGTCGCCTCCTCCCGGAGATACGCAACGTGAAGGGCGTCCAAGGCGTGGTCATCTACTGATGCGGCGCCGTCGCAGATGTGGTCGGAGGAGCCGCACGCGCCGGCTCCCGCCTCCCCTCAGCGGCTGGTGCCCAGCCTCTGCAGCTCGGTTCGCATGCAGCGGTCCTGGATGACCACCAAGCCGGCTTCCCGGGCCTTCTGGGCGGCTTTCTCGTTTCGGATGCCCAGCTGCATCCAGATGACCTTCGCGTCCGTCTCGAGGGCGTCGTCAACGACGGGTCCCACCTGATCCGACGGCCGGAAGACGTCGACGATGTCGATGGAAAAGGGGATGTCCTTCACGTTGTCGTAGGCCTTCTCCCCCAGAATCTCGTCCACGAAGGGATTCACCGGGACAATACGGAAGCCGTGTGCCTGGACGAAGGCGGGGACCGTGTGGGCGTCCTTGCGGGGGTCCCGGGAACACCCCACCACGGCCACGGTCCGATAGGTCCCGAGAACCTCCCGGATCGTCTCATCGTCGGTGGGCATCGAAGGCTCCTAGGCCGCCCTCCTAGTTATTCCTTTCAGAGGCTCGGCAGGTCCACCTCCTCGGCATGCGCTGGCGTGGGGATGGGGAGGCCCATCGTGCGCGTATGTACTCTATGTAGGCGACCTTCATGGCCCGCCCCCCGCTCCCCACGGGATACCCATGGCTGAGAAACTGGACCTGAAGAAGCAGCTGAAGGCCATCTACACGAGCTCGGCCAACCCCTCCCTCGTGGAGGTGCCTCCCGGGAGCTTCCTGGCGTACGAGGGGTGGGGGGCCCCAGGAGGCGAGGCGTACGCGACCTCCATCGACGCGCTGTACGCCGTGGCCTTCACCCTCAAGTTCACGTCGAAGGCCCAGGGGAAGGACTTCGTGGTCATGCCCCTGGAGGGCCTCTGGTGGCTGGAGGACCCGGAGGCCTTCTTCACGGACGTGCCGCCGGAGCAGTGGAGCTGGAAGTCCCTCATCCGTCTGCCAGACTTCATCGCCCCACGGGAGGTCGAGGTGGCGAGGGAGGAGGCCCGAGCGAAGAAGGGGTTGGAGGCGATCGGGGCGGTGCGGCTGGAGGTTTACCACGAGGGGCTGTGCGCCCAGATCCTGCACGTCGGCCCGTATGCGGAGGAACGTCCCACCATCGACCTTCTCCACGACTTCATTCGGGCCGAGGGCTACCGGCTACGGGGGGCGCACCACGAGATCTACCTCAGCGATCCCAACCGGACGGCGCCCGAGCGGCTGAAGACAATCATCCGCCAGCCCATCGAGAAGGCGTAGTCGGCCCCGCGCCTCCCGGCAATCCCTTATCTAGGGCGCGCCGCATCCATCGCCGTGCAGCGTCTGGTCCGCGACGCCGTCTCCCTTCTCCAGGGCGCGACCCGGGTGGACATCTACAGCCACATCGACCCCGACGGCATCACTTCGGGGAGCATCGCCTCTGCCACGCTGGAACGGGAGGGCATCGACCACGAGGTCCACTTTCTGAAGAAGCTGGACACCCCCACGGTGGAGGAGATCCGCGACCGCGGGCACGAGCTCGTCTGGTTCACGGACCTGGGGAGCGGGATGTACCACGCCCTCGCCGACCTCCCGGGCCTCATCACGGACCACCACGTTCCCTCCTCCCCCGGCATCCCCCGCGGGCAGCGCCACGACCTGCGCGCCTTCGCCTCTGCAGAGATGGTCCAGGTGAACCCCCATCTGGTGGGCCTCGACGGGGCCTCGGAGATCAGCAGCTCCGGCTGCGCCTACCTGGTGGCTCGGGCGGTGAACCGGGCCAACGAGGACCTGGCTGCCCTGGCCGTGGTGGGGGCGGTGGGGGACCTGCAGGACCGGGCCCAGGGGCGCCTTGTCGGCCTCAACCGGCCCATCGTGGAGGACGGTGTGCGGGCCGGCGCCCTGGAGGTGATCCGGGACCTCCGCTTCTTCGGCCGGGAGACCCGCCCCCTCTTCAAGTTCCTCCAGTACGCCTCGGATCCCCCCCTTCCCCACCTGACGGAGGACCAGGAGGCGTGCATCGTCTTCTTCCTAGAGCTGGGTGTGGACCTGAAGGAGGAGGAGACCTGGCGGCGATGGATCGACCTGGCCCCCTTCGAGAGGCGCCGGGTGGTTTCGGAGCTGGCGACCCTCCTCCTGGAGAGGGGGTACGGCCACGCCCTGGTGCGCCGGCTTGTGGGGGAGGTGTACCTCCTGGCCCGGGAGCAGGAGGGGACGCCCCTCCACGACGCCAAGGAGTTCGCCACCCTGCTGAACGCCTGCGGCCGGTACGACGCGGGGGAGGTGGGGTACCGCGTCTGCCTGGGGGACCGGGAGGTGTCCTACGAACGGGCACTGGAGCTCCTCCAGGAGCACCGGGGCTTCATCGTGGACTCCCTGGACGTCGTGCGGGAGGTCGGGTTGGAGACGCTGGAGGCCGTCCAGTACTTCCACGGAGGCGACAGGATCCGGGACACCGTGGTGGGCATCGCGGCGGGGATGGTCCTGGGCTCCGGAGACGCCAAGCCCGACATGCCCCTCCTCGCCTTCGCCCAGGCGGAGGACGGGGTAAAGGTGAGCGCCCGGGCCCCCCGCCACCTCCTGCGCCAGGGGCTTGACCTGGCGGAGGTGCTCCGGGAGGCCGCCGCCCGGGTGGAGGGCGAGGGAGGCGGTCACAACGTGGCGGCGGGGGCCACGATTCCCCCCGGGACGGAGGAGGCGTTTCTGGAGATCGTGGATCGGCTGGTGAGGGAGCAGCTGGGCCGCTAGCCCCTGTGAAGCCGTCGCACGCTTGTATCAGCCCTGATACAGGCGGGTGCAGGGTTTTTATAGACACACGCCGAGCGTGGCGCCGTGGGTCGCAGCGTCCTCTCGCAGCCCCAGCTGAAGGCGAAGATCTGCCTCATCGGCCCAGGATCCGTGGGGAAGACCTCCCTCATCCAGCGCTTCGTCTACGACGCCTTCGACGACCGGTACAAGGTCACCCTGGGGGCGAAGGTCACGAAGAAGGACGTGGTCGTGAAGCGGCCGGGCCGGGACGACGTCCTCATGGCCATGATGATCTGGGACATCATGGGTCAGCGCGAGTTCGGGGACCCCCTCAAGGGCGCCTTCTTCCAGGGGGCCCGCCGCCGCTTCTTCGACGGGACCCACGGCATCCTGGCCGTCTGCGACGTGACGCGGCGGAACTCGCTGGAGGGCGTGCAGGCGTGGATCGAGACCGTCCAACGGGCGACGGGGGAGCTCCCGATCCACCTGCTGGCGAACAAGATCGACCTGCGGGAGAGGGCCGCCTTCACCGAGGAAGAGCTGCAGGAAGCGGCGGCCCCCTACGGAGCCCCCCATGTGTACACGAGCGCGAAGACGGGTGAAGGGGTGGAGGAGGCCTTCCAGGGACTGGCGGGACGCCTCGTCTAGCCAGGACCAGACCCCGCAAGGGCATTAATAGGGAAAGGGCCTTCGTTCCCGCGGCATGCCCAGCCCCTACGAGCTTCGCTTCTTCCAAGAAGGGGGCTTCACCCGGCAGCAGTGCCCCACGTGCGGCCGGGCCTACTGGTCCCTAGAGACCCACCCCAACTGCGGCGAGACGCCGTGCCAGGAGTACGTGTTCATCGGGGCCTCGCCCATGGGGAAGCGGCTGGACCTCCGCGCCATGCGGGAGGCCTTCCTGGCGTTCTTCGAGAACCGGGACCACACCCGCATCACGCGCTACCCTGTGGTGGCCCGATGGCGGGACGACGTCTTCTACACCCAGGCCTCCGTCATCCCCTTCCAGCCGTGGGTCGTGGAGGGCCTCGCCCAGCCGCCGGCGAACCCCCTCGTCCTCTCCCAGCCCTGCGTCCGCTTCAACGACATCGACAACGTGGGGCGGACGGGGCAGCACTTCACCCTCTTCGAGATGATGGCCCACCACGTCTTCAACTACAAGGGAAAGCCCATCTACTTCCGGGAGCGCACGACGGAGCTCTGCCACGCCTTCATGACCGAGGAGCTCGGCATCCCGCCCGGCACCCTGCGCTACGTGGAGTCGGACTGGGCCGGCGGCGGGTACAGCGGCCCCTGCTTTGAGGTGACCGCCGATGGCGCCGAGCTGGCCACGCTGGTCTTCATGATGTACCGGGGCGAGAATCCCGACGACCGGGAGCCATTGGGCTGCCGCGTGGTGGACACGGGGTACGGGCTGGAGCGCCTCACGTGGGTCTCTCAGGGATCCCCTTCCGCGTACGAGGCCGTCTTTGGGGAGGTGCTGGAGACGCTGAAGACGGAGGCGGAGGTGGAGACGGACTCCGAGATCCTCGCGGCGTACAGCAAGGTGGCCGGGGGCATGAACGTGGAGACCCACGGCGACGTGCGGCGGCTGCGGCAGCAGGTGGCCGCCCGGGCGGGGGTCTCCGTGAAGGAACTGATGGCGGAGACCCTTCCCCTGGAAGACCTCTATGCGCTCTGCGACCACAGCCGGGCCCTGGCCTTCGTCCTGGGGGACGGGGTCGTGCCCTCCAACGTGAAAGAGGGCTACTTCGCCCGCCTTCTCGTGCGGCGGGCCCTCCGGGCCCTGGGGCGGCGGGAGCTGAAGCTCTCCCTGGACGACCTCGTGGGCATGCAGATCGCGCAGTTCGCGCAGGATTACCCGGAGCTCCGGACGATGGAGGAGGAGATCCGGAAGCTGGTGCGGGTGGAGGAGGGCAAGTACCGCGAGACGCTGAAGAAAGGACGGAAGATCGTGGTCCAACTCGGCGAGCGGATCGACGTGGAGGAGCTGGTCCAGCTCTACGACTCCCACGGCCTGGTGCCCGAGGTGGTCCAGGAGTTCGCGGAGGGGGAGGTGGAGATCCCCGACGACTTCTTCACCCTGGTGGCGGAACGCCACCTGGACCAAGAGCCACGTTCGGAGGCGCGACGGGTCCCGGAGGGCCTTCCATCGACAAAGCTCCTCTTCTACGACGATCCGCGGAGGCTGCGCTTCCAGGCGACGGTCCTCGGTCTTCACGAGGGTCACGCCATCCTGGACCGCACGTACTTCTACCCCGAGGGGGGCGGCCAGGAGGCCGACACGGGCCGCATCGGGAAGCTGCGGGTCACGGACGTCCAGCTGGCGGGGGGCGTTGTCCTTCACCGGATCGAGGGGGAGGGAGACCTGGAGGTCGGCCGGCGGGTTCGCTGTCAGGTCGACGAGGGGCGCCGCCTCCGCCTCATGCGCCACCACACGGCCACGCACATCGTCAACGGCGCGTCCAGGGCCGTGCTGGGGCAGCACGTGTGGCAGGCAGGCGCCCACAAGTCGGAGGAGCATGCGACCCTGGACATCACGCACTACGCGAACCTGACGGTCGAGGAGCTGAGGGCGGTGGAAACCCTGGCGAACCGGATTGTCATGGAGAACCGGCCCGTTCACCAGGGCTTTGAACCGCGAGAGGAGGCGGAGGCCCAATACGGGTTCGGCCTCTACCAGGGAGGGTCCATCCCGGGGAAGCTGCTCCGCGTGGTGAACATCGAGGACTTCGACGTGGAGGCCTGCGGAGGGACCCACCTCTTTCGCACGGGGGAGACGGGCATGATCAAGCTCCTGGGGAGCCGACGCATCCAGGACGGCGTGGTCCGACTGCAGTACGTGGCCGGGGAAGCGGCCCTGGACCACGTCCGGGAGCAGGAGAGCGCGGTGCGGGAGGCGAGCCGGATCCTTCGGTCGCGCCCCGACGACCTCCCGCAGGCAGCGGAGCGGCTTCAGGCCGAGCGGAAGTCCTTGACGCGGAAGGTGGAGCGCATGGAGGCCCAGCGGACCTCCGGGGAGGTGGAGGACCTGCTGGAGGCGGCGGAGGAAATCGGCGAGGTCAGGCTCGTGGTCCACGAGGTGAAGGGAGGCACCCGGACGCTCATCGCGCTGGCCAAGGAGCTGCTGGCCCGGCCCGGCGTGGTGTGCGTCCTCGGGGGCCGCGACGGCACGGCGAGCCTGGTCCTGGGACGAAGCGACGATGTGGACCTGGACGTCTCCGTAGGCATCCAGAAGGCCGCGTCCATTCTTGGCGGGAAGGGGGGCGGGAAGCCCGACTTCGCACAGGGCGGGGGCCCCCATGTGGAGAAGCTGGAGAAGGCCGCGGATCGGGCGGCGAGCTGGATCCGAGAACGCCTCCAGGCGTAGAAACGGGCGGAAGCCTCACCCACGTCCTCCCCCCAACCCTTAAGGTCCGAGACCTCCCCTGGGGGGGTGGCATGAGGTGTCTAGTCCTTGGCGGATCCCGCTTCATCGGCTTGCGGCTGGTCAAGCTCCTCGTGGAGGCGGGAGACGAGGTCACCACGCTGAACCGGGGAACGCGGGAGCAACCCCACGCAGTGGAACGCCTCGTGGCCGACCGTAGGAATGCCAGGGCGGTGAAGAACGTCCTGCGTGGGAACGAATTCGACGCTGCCTTCGACATCTCCGCCTACGCGCCGTCGGAGACGGGACCCGTCACGGAGGCCTTGGAGGGGCACGTGGACCGCTTCGTCCACATAAGCACCGCGGCCGTCTATGGGCGAGAGGGAGACATGCCGTTCCGAGAGGAGAGCCCCCGGGTCACGAAGCCGGATTGGAGTCGCTACGCCCGGGACAAGATCGCGTGCGAGGACCTCCTCCTCGAGGCCCATGAGGCACGCGGGTTCCCGGCCGTCATCCTGCGGCCGCCCTACGTGTACGGTCCGGAGAACTACCTCTACCGGGAGGCCTACTTCTACGACCGCGCCGAGGCGGGACGGCCGATCCCCGTGCCCGAGGGGGAGGCGAAGGTGAACTTCGTCCACGTTGACGATCTCGCCGGGGCGTTTCGGGAGGGCGCGACGCGGAAGGGCGTGGAGGGGAGTGCGTTCAACGTGGCCTCCAAGGAGGCGCTGAGCTTCGGCGACTTCGCAGGGCTGGTGGGGATGGCCGTAGGGGAGGAGGCCGTTCCCGTGGCCGTGGCCGCGTCCCGGCTGAAGTCCCTCTTCCCCTTTGGGAACCTCTCCATCCTTTTGGACACCGCCCGGGCCCGGGAGACCCTGGGGTGGCGGCCGCGAAGCATGGAACGGGGGTTGCGGGACACGTTTTCGTGGTACCGAGAGCACAGGCCCTTCGGGCCTCCCGAATTCGCCAAGGACGACGAGATCCTGGACGCGGACCGTTGACCCCCCAGATACCTGCCTCCCCAACTTTTAATAGCGGCGTCTCGTAGTTCTGAATGGAATGGAGTCCCTGGCGGACGAAGTCGAGCGCGTCAAGGCGCTGGTGGGCCGCTTTTTCCCCATCTACGAGGTCCGGGTGCGCCCCGAGGCGCTGGCGTTCTACGTTCGCGTGGACCCCCTCGGCCTGAGCGAGGCCTTCGAGGGCCTGCGGCTCGAGCTCAAGCGGGAGAGCTACATCCCGATCCTCCGGGAGGAGGGGGGCGAGCACGTCCTCTTCGTCCAGCGGAAGCCCCAGGCGCGCTTCCGGGGACCCGTCCTGAACGCCGCCCTCCTCGTCGCCACCCTGGCCTCCACCGTCTACGCGGGGATGTTGCTCTGGTCCGGGAGCTACGGGACGGAGGGGGAGATGCTCAGCCTCTCCACCGTGGCCAACGCGACCCTCTACTTCGCCGTCCCCCTTATGGCGATCCTTGGCACCCATGAGATGGGGCACTACCTTCTGGCCCGGAAGCACGGCGTGGCCGCCTCCCTCCCCTTCTTCATCCCCGCGCCCTTCACCCTCATCGGAACCCTGGGCGCCCTGATCAGCATGCGGGAGCCCATCCCCAACAAGAAGGCCCTCTTGGACATCGGGATTGCCGGACCCCTCGCGGGCCTGGCCGTGGCCTTCCCCATCACGTTTCTTGGCCTGCAGCTGAACGCCATGAACCCCGTTCCCACGGGGCCCAACGTGGGCGGCGGCCTGGGCATCAACTTCCCCCTCATCTACTACTTCTTCTTCTTCCTGATTCCCCTGCCGGAGGGCATTGTTCTCCACCCCACCGTGGTTGCCGGCTGGGTGGGCTTCTTCGTCACCGCCATCAACCTCCTCCCCGCAGGCCAGCTGGACGGAGGACACGTGGCGCGGGCGCTGCTCGGGGAGAAGTCCCGGTACCTAAGCTACGCGGCCTTCGTGGCCCTCCTCATCATGGGCTTCCAGTTCTTCCTGTCCTGGATCATCCTTGCGTTCTTCGTGCTCCTCATCGGACTGCGGCACCCGCCGCCGCTGAACGACATCACGAGGATTCGCGTCGGTCGGAAGAGCCTGGGCCTGGCCGTCCTGGCTGTCCTCATCCTCTCCTTCGTCCCACAGCCCCTCGTTCAGATTCCGGCGGACGTGGACTTTGAATACCGCTCGTGGGAGGACCCTGCCGTGGCGCTGGAGTTTGACGAGGAGGAGGGCGTCTACCGGGACGTCGTCGCGCTGCAGAACGGGACAGCCGTCTACAGCTTCCACGTGAACAACACGGGGAACGTCGCCTTGGAGATCGAGCTCCGGCTCATTGTCCGATTCTCGGGATGGGACATCATGTTCACCTCGGTGGGAGGCCAGGAGGTCCGGGCGGAGAACGCCACCCTGGAGCTGAATGCGGGGGAAGAGGTCTCGGCCATCATCCTTCTTGGAGCGCCCCTGGACGTGCCCGTTGATCAGGAGTTCACGGTGACCATCCGGGGGGAGGGGGTGGGGCCCCAGGACCTGGAGAGGGACCTCGAGCTGACGATCCTCACCTAGGCTTGTCGAAGACGGCCAGCGTCCGGGTCAGGGAGCGGTGAACCCGGAGGGCGTGCCAGCCGAGCAACCGCAGGCGCCGTCTGCCGAGGTCGAGGTGACGCCTTGAGGGGAGGGCGATGGCGAGCCGCCCGCCGGTCCGGAGGGTCTCATGGAACGCCTCGAAGGCCCGCCGCATGAGGTCCCCCACGTCCTCCCCTTGGGTCCCCGCCGCGCGACCGTAGGGAGGGTCCGTGGCGATGGCGTCCACGGGGCCGAAGGCCTGGGCGATCTCCCCCACGTCGCAGGCCACCAAGTCCCCTGCAAGGCCGAACCGGGCCAAGGTCGCCCGGCACTCCTTAAGGACGTCGGCCCGCAGGTCCGATCCCCTCGGCCTCGCCCCCACCAGGCCGGCCTCCAAGAGGATGCCCCCGGAACCGCAAAAGGGGTCCAGGAGCGTCTCCCCCTCCCGCACCGCCGTGAGGTTCACCAGGGCCCGGGCCAGCCTCGGATGAATCGTGACGGGACGGACCGCGCCTTCGTTTGCGGGGCGACGCTCCTCGTAGGCCCCTCGGTCCACGGACGCGTCCACCCGGTAGAGGCAAGCGTCGCGGGAGACGAGAAGGCGCAGGTCCGCCTGGGGGTGCTCCAGGTCGACCCTCCCACCGTGCGCCAGGGCCTCCCCCACCGTGGCCTCGAGGTCCGGCGGCGTCTTCCCCGTGAAGTCCTCCACCCGCAGGCGGAAGCGGGCGCCGCCCAGGTCCAGGGAGGCCGAGGCGGCGACCACGTCCTCCAGGTCCCCCACGAGAAGAGCCTTCCCCACGTGGCGGGCCAGGGCGAGGCGGGAGGCCAGCTGGGTCGCGTCGACAGGAGGGTGGAAAGCCAGATAGCGCGGTTCGTGGTGGACGTGCTTCGGGGTGACCCCCCAGGAGCGGAGGGCCCCCATCACCTCCGCCGCGGGGAGGTTCGGGTGCTCCCCTGAGAGCTCCACAATCTGGTCGCCTGCTCGCGCCAATGCCTCTCCTCGATGTGACAACGGGAGTGGCCTCTTGACCCTGCCGCCAGAGCGCCCCTCGGCGAGCTGAGAATGCGAGCGCAGGGGTTTATCAGGGGCGGAAGGAATGAACCGGGCAGGATGAAGCCATCCGAGGTCCGACCGGACCCGCGCCTTCCCCGGGGGTTCACCCTGGAGGGGTTCCACCACCGGGACGTGGGCACGGTGCGGGACATCACCCGGAGGGCCCTGGGGGAACGGTACCCCGCCTCCCTCTTTCTGGACATCCACACCTGGTGGCCGGAGGGCTTCATGGTGGTGCGGGAGGAAGGCGTCATCGTGGGGTTCATCGCGGGCGTCGTCACCGCCCCGAAACAGGCGCGGGTCCTCATGCTCGCCGTCCGGGAGGCGCACCGCAGCAGGGGCATCGGGACCGCACTCATGGCGGAGTTCACGGATCGCTGCCTGGACCGGGGCCTCAAGTCCATCGAACTGGAGGTCCGAGTGAGCAACGAAGGCGCCATCCGGTTCTACCGACGCCTGGGCTACTCCATTCGCTACCTCCTTCCCCGCTTCTACACGGACAAGGAGGACGGGTACAAGATGGGGAAGGACCTGCGGTAGCCGGGCAAGACCTTGGGCTACCCGATGTACTTGCCTTCGTCGGAGGGCGGGTAGTAGTTCCAGTAGTTGTACGGCGAGGCGGAGCGCTGGGCGGGCGTCATGTCGGAGCCCACGCCCCCCTCGTAGGAGCCGTAGCGCTCCTTGATCTGGTCCTCCGCCGTGCGAGCGACCTTCACGGCCCGTTCGATGTGGGTCCCGTCGATGCGCTCGGCCTTCTCCATGACGGCCAGGTCGCCGGCCGCCCGCAGGAGGCCTCCCATCTCCCGCAGGCGGAGGGTCAGGCCGTCCTCGGCGTTGTCCAGGCTCCGGGCACGGCGTTTGGACTCCTTCAGCAGCGCCAGCACGGCCTCCCGCGTGGCGGGGGGGATGCGGCCGTCCATGGCGATCTCCTGGGCCGCGAACTGGGCCATCTTCGCCCGGTTCGCCTCGTCGTCCGGCATGGTCGTCGCCACGAGGACCTCGTAGCCGGAGCCCACGATGCGGGAGCGGAGGGGGGAGAGGATGTAGGGCAGGTCCTGGATGTTGCAGGCGCCCACCATGATGAAGTCGCAGGGGACATTGTCCACACGCACGGCGGCGCCAGCGCTCTGGGGATTCCGCCCGCTCAGGGGGAACCGCTTCTCCTGCATGGCCGTGAGGATGAAGCGCTGCAACGGGCCGAGCTGCGGCAGCTCGTCGATGAAGAGGACGCCCTCGTGGGCGTCGTGGATGGCGCCAGGGACCACCCGCTCGTAGGGGGCGGTGCCCAGCTGCGCGTGCCCGCCGTAGGGGTCGTGCTTCACGTCCCCCAGGAGCTCCGTTTCGCTGGCGCCCGTGGCCAGGACGAAGGGGTTGCGGTCCAGGGGCACCAAGACCTTCCGGGGACTCACTTTCTCCATCTCCCGCCGCTTCTCCAGGGCCTTCTGGTCCAGGACCTTGATGAGGTCACCCGCCCGTTCGAAGACGACGACCTCCTCCTTGCCGAACTGCTTCCGCGTGGTGGTCACGCGGTCTTGGCCCCCCAGCTGACCCAGGGTGGCCTCGAAGATGCCCGAGAGCAGGTCGCCGAAGGGGTTGCCCGCAGGGGTCTGGACGGCCCCCTTGTGGCGGGTGCACTTCGGGCAGACCGCCTCCGAGGGCGGGGAGTAGTGTCCGCAGTGGACGCACCGGTAGCCCAACCGCTCGGCGACGTTGATGGGGGCCTCCTTGGGATCGATGAGATCGCCCTCCGCCCCCTTCAGCTCCGCCACGTCCTGCCGGACCTCGTCGTGACGACGGACCTCCACCATGGGGCGTTCGTGGTTCTCCGGGTTGTGGACCACCCGGACCTCCTGCGTGGGAGGCGGCAGGTGGAGAGAGAGGGCCTGGGCGATCATGGACTTGCCCGTCCCCGGGGGGCCCACCAGGAGAAGGTGCCTCCGCTGGCGGGCCGCGATGCGGGCCAGGCGGACGCCCTCGTCCTGTCCGATGACGCGGGCCAGGGGATCGGCGGGGATGGCCACGTCGGCCGTGGTCTCCATCTCGTCCAGCGCGAAGCCGTGCTCCGCGTCCAGGATGCCCTTGGAGGCTATGGGGAACACCTCACTGGACCTTCAGGTCGTCGGCGGTGTACACCTTGACGTTGGCGGGCTGCTTGACTACGTTGCCCGCCTTCATCCCTATAACGTACTCCACCTTGTTATCGCTGGCGATATCGAGGATGCGCTGGGTCACCACGCCGTCGAAGACCAGGGCGTTCACGCCCTTCGTCCCCTTCTTCAGGGTCTCCACGAGGTCCCGGACCGGCACCTCGTCGGACTTGCCCTTCTCCTTCAGCAGGTGGGCCTTGGAGCTTCCCAGGAGGTCCTGGAGCTCCTCCTTGTAGGACTCCAGCTCCTCCGAGAGGCGCACTTCCCGGGGCTTCGGAGGGGCCTTCTCCCGCTCTCTGGGGGCCGGCTTCCTGGCCCTGGCGGGCTTCCCCTTCGGCTTCTCCTCAGGCTTTGCCTTCTCCTTCTTGGGCGCCCTCCGCTTGCGGCGGCCCTTCGCCTCCTTGGCCAGGCTCTCGGCGAACTGCTCCGCCGGCATCTTGTTGCGAAGCGACTTCATGAGCTGCTTCTGGGTCAACTCCTCCACCTCCTTGCCGCGAGGCGCTTTGGCCACGAAGTCAATCTCGGCCACCTGGAGGAGCTCCTTCAGGATGAGGTCGCCTCCCCGGTCGCCGTCCACGAAGGCGGTGACGACCTTCTCCTTGGCCAGGTCCACGATGTAGGGGGGGACGTCGGTGCCCTCCACGGCCACGGCGTTCTTGATGCCCGACCGCAGGAGGTTCAGGACGTCGGAGCGGCCCTCCACCACGATGATGGCGTCGGAGTCCGCCACGTTGGGCCCGGCTGGGAGCTTCTCCGGTCCGAGGCTGATGATCTCGGAGACCTGGACGGCCTGGCGGACCTCGTCCCGGAGGCCCGTCCCCACCTCCTTGGCGCCGTGGAGCATCGTCGCCAGGATCTCCTCGGCCCGCTCCACGACCTGGCTCCGCTTCGTCACCCGGACGTCGTCCACGGCCTCCGCCGTGAGCTTCGCCTTGCACGGTCCGATGCGGTCGATGGTCTCCAGGGAGGCGGCCAGGATGGCCGTCTCCACCTGGTCCAGGCTGGAGGGGATGAGGATCTTGCCCTCGGTCTTCCCTTTCTTGGACTCGACCTCCACCTCGATGCGACCGATGCGGCCGCTCTTCTGCAACTCGCGGAGGTCCAACTCCTCCCCCAGGAGGCCCTCGGTCTGGCCGAAGACGGCCCCCACGACGTCGGGCTTCTCCACGACGCCGTCGGCCTCCAGGCGGGCTCGAATCATGTACTTGGTGGTAGTGGGATCAACTGCCATGGGTCATACCTTCTGGTCAGCAGTAACCCTCCAGATGCCCCGTGTCCCGAACGCTGGAACCTTCCCGCGCGGGGACGTGATAGGATTAGCGTGAGATCGGAAGGTTAGTGCTTCCGGCTGTTCTACTCTCCGCCGTCGTATAAATACCTTCCTGCATGAGTCAGGGCCCTTTGAAGGGGGGTGCACGGCGCACGCGGGGGGCGCCCCCGCGAACCATCGCCTCCCGGATCCGCTCCACGAAGGGGGCGAGCCCCTCCACGTCCTTCGCCTCCTTCCGGCAGAGCCGCGCCAGCTGGGCCCGAAGGTCCACGTCGCAGCGAACGCCGTTGGCCACCAGACCCTCTCGCAGGAGGCGGGCCAGCTGGCCGCCCCGGCGATCCCAGTCCGTCAGGACGATGACCTCCTCATGCTCCCGGGCCAGCGCCTCGCAGAGGCCGAAGATGCTCGTGCCGCTGTTCAGCGCGATGATGCGCCCGCGGACTCCCAGCCGCTCCAGGGCCTCCCGGTCCCGCTTCCCCTCCACCACGACGGGGGCCGTGCGGCTCTCCTCCCGGAGGTCCTCCACCGCCTCGAGGACCCTCTCGTAACGCTCCCGCAGCTGCATGAGGTGCGCTCCAGGTCGCCCGAGGAATGGAGGGAGGGCACGGGCCTTAAAGGGTTGGGGCCCCCCATCACCATAAAATAAGGAGGTGGGTATGGTTGCCCGTGGCGGGGGAGACGGTTACCCTGGACCTCGTTCTCCAGGTGTATCGGAAGGAGAGCCAGAGGAAGGCCCTGACGGCCCTTCCGCGGGACTTCTGGAGCCGCGTGCGGGGCTACGTGGGGGAGCTGGAGGGGGACCTGCGCAAGGAGAGCGCCAAGGACCCCAACTCCGCCAAGGCCGCGCTCCTCCGGGACGAGCTGAAGAAGGTCGTGAAGCGACGGAACCAGATCTACCAGTACCGGGAGCGCAAGATGGCCCGGCTGGCCGCCAGCGCGGCGTCCGGGGCGACGGTGGACATGGAGGCCCTGACGCCCGAGGAGCGGGCGTCCTTCGACGCGGTGCTGGAGGTCCTGCAGCGCGGACGGCGGCAGGCCCTGGGGGGCGAGGAGACGGCGGAGAAGGCCCCGGAGGCGGCCCCGGAGGCCAGGGGAGGGCCCCCGCGGGAGGGGAGTCGAAAGCCCTCGGCGAAGGGAGGGGGACGACGGCAACAGGAGCGGGAGGAGAAGCTCCTCGTGCGGATCCTAGAGGACGTGCCCCCCTTCGTGGGCGTGGACGTGACCTACGAGCTCCGAAAGGAGGACGTGGTGGGGCTGCCCAAGGAGGTGGCGGAGGTCCTCATCGGGAAAGGCGTGGCGGAGGCCATCCGGCCCAGGGTGTAGGGAGAGCTTCCCGCCCCGCGTCCGGCGAGAGCGGAACGGGGAGCCAATTCTTATATACCTGCCTAACGATGTGTTCTGTCGCTTCGCAGCAAGGGCTCTGCATCAGCGTCTTGGCATCCCTGCGTTGTTGTTGCGGGGCGGAGGAGTGCACCCGACGAGGGTCCCTCATCGGGGAAGGGTCGAGGATGCTGGAGAGGCTTCGGCCTCGCTGGCACAGCGTTCGCTGAGACGGTCATACGCGACCTGGACGCTAGTCAGACCAGTAAGTTTGCGGTTAAACACGCTGTCTGGGGAATGGCTTGGCTCAGGCGCCGACGAAGGTCGTGCCAAGCTG
>CAYGBN010000015.1:0-41525 GCA_964348155.1 uncultured Methanomassiliicoccales archaeon | reverse complement strand
ACCTGGTGGAACGGGGCCTGGACGTGGACGCCTTCGCCCCGCGGCCGAGCTTCTTCTTCGCGGCGCAGATGGACCTCCTGGAGGAGGTGGCCAAGTTCCGGGCCGCCCGCCGCCTGTGGGCGCGCCTGATGCGGGAGCGGTTCGGGGCGGAGGATCCCCGCTCCTGGCGGTTGCGCTTTCACACGCAGACGGCTGGGGTGACCCTGACGGCGACGCAGCCGGAGAACAACGTGGTCCGGGTGGCCCTGGAGGCGCTGGCGGCCGTCCTTGGCGGCACGCAGTCTCTCCACGCCAACGCCATGGACGAGGCCCTCTCCCTGCCCACGGTGAAGGCCGCCCTCCTGGCCCTCCGAACGCAGCAGATCCTGGCCCACGAGACGGGGGTCTCTCATACGGTGGACCCCGTGGGCGGTGCCTACGCAGTGGAGGCCCTCACGGGCGAGGTCGAGGCCCAGGCAGAGGCGTATCTGGCCCGCATCGACCGGCGCGGAGGAACCCTCAAGGCGCTGGAGACGGGGTACATCCAGAGGGAGATCGCCCGGGAGGCGTACCGCCACCAGCGGGAGGTGGAGGCGGGACGTCGGACCATCGTGGGGGTCAACGCCTTCCAGGAGGAGGGGGCCGCGGAGGTCCCCATCACCCGCATCGATCCAGCCCTGGAGGAGAAGCAGGTTCGCCGCGTGCAGGACGTGCGGCGGCGGCGGGACGCGCGTCGTGCCGAGGGAGCCCTCCAGTCGCTCCGGGAGGGGGCGGAGGAGGGGGCGAACCTGACGCCCCTCGTCTTGGAGGCCGCCCGGCATCGAGCGACCCTGGGCGAGATCAGCGACGCCCTCCGCCAGGTGTACGGGGAGTTCCGCCCCTTAAGGGAGTACTAGCGATGAGGGTGAGACGCCTAGACCACATCGGCATCGCCGTTCGCAGCCTGGAGGAGGCCGTTCCTGTCTACGAGGCCCTCGGGTTGCGCATGAAGGGGACGGAGGAGGTCCCTGGGGAGCAGGTCCGGGTGGCCGTGTTCCCCCTTGGTGAAAGTCGCATCGAGCTTCTGGAGGCCACCTCGCCGGAGAGCCCCATCGCCCGCTTCCTGGAGAAGCGGCCGGAGGGCATCCATCACGTGGCGCTAGAGGTGGAGGACTTGGAGGCGGCGTGTGCGGAGCTCCGGGCTGACGGTGTCCGCATTACGTACGACGCGCCTCGGAAGGGCGAGGGGGGCGCCATGGTCAACTTCGTCCACCCCGACTCCGCCCACGGGGTGCTGCTGGAGCTGCGGGAGGAACGCGGGGATTAACCGGACTACGGGTGGGCGTCCTCCAGAGAGGTCTCCTCCCCCCCCGCGTTGCGGCCCATGTGGCGAAGGCGGAGGTGGTGGCGGATGGACCGGGCCAGCTCCAAGCGCAGCTGGCCCCACTCGCCGCGGTTGATGAGCTCCTTGAGGATGATCTTGGCCAGGATGAAGAGGAAGCGGCTTTCCATCTCGTCTACGTAGCTCAAGGTGAGGAAGGAGACCTTAATCTGCTCGTCGACGGGAAGCCCCACCACGTCCTTGACCCGAATGGCCTTGTACCAACGCATGTCGGCGTGGATGCGTTGCCTTTTCGGATTACTTCAACCTACGCCTTCCCTTATCAAGGGCGAGAGGGCAACGGACGCCTGGTTACGTTCTTATAGCCAGGGCATGTATGGCGGCCCACGCGGAGGGAGGACGTGAACGTCGTCCGACGCGGTGTCGTCGACTCCACGAACGAGGTGGCCAAGACCCTCATCGCCGAGGGCGCGGAGCCCTGGACCGTCGTCGTGGCGGAGAAGCAGGTGCAGGGCAAGGGGCGATTCGGACGGAGCTGGTCCTCCCCCCGAGGGGGCCTCTACCTCTCCGTCCTGCTCCAGGACGAACTCTCACGCCTCCCCATCCTGGCCTTGGCGGCGGGTCTGGCCACAGCGGAGGCCTTGGAGGCCCTGGGACTCCAGCCTCGGCTGAAGTGGCCCAACGACGTCCTCCTAGGGGACAAGAAGGTGGCGGGGATCCTGGTGGAGGGGATCGTGGGCGCTGAGACGTACTGGGCCATCATCGGGATCGGGGTCAACACCAACGTCACCCTGGAGGCGCTTCCCGAGGGGTTGCGGGAGGGGGCCACGACCCTGCGGGACGCGTTGGGCGAGAAGGTGGACAACGAGGCGCTGCTCAAGGGGCTCCTGGACGCCCTGACGACCGCCCATCCAGCGGTAGGCAAGGAGGAGGCGGTCTCGCGCCGCTATCGGGAGATATGCTCCACCCTCGGGCGGAAGGTGAAGGTGGAGACGGCGGACGGGATGCTGGAAGGCAAGGCCGTGGACGTGGACGCCTCGGGCTTTCTGCGCCTGCAGACAAAGGAGGGCGTCGTGGAGGTGGCCGAGGGCACCATCGTGGAGGGGGGCTGAGCCGCTGTCCTCCGACGAGGCGCCGGCGGCGTCCCTTGGAGGAATGGCCCCAGCAGGCAAGCGGCCCGTGGTCAAGTTGGCCGTCGTCCTCCTGCTCTCAGGCCTGGTCCTGACGGTGCTCTCCATCCCCCTGGGCCCTCTGCCCCCCCTGGGCGACCTGCTGGAGCCGGTGGGCGGTTTCTGGACGGAGGCCGAGGCCCCGACATCAGAGGGGTACAAGCGCCTCACCTTCACGGGCCTGGAAGCGCCCGTGGACGTCTTCCGGGATGAGCACGGCGTGCCCCACGTCTTTGCCGAAAGCGACGCGGACCTCTTTGCCGCTGTTGGGTACCTCCACGCCTCGGACCGCCTGTTCCAGATGGACTTTCAACGACGCGTGGCCACGGGTCGTCTCGCGGAGATTCTGGGCCCCTCCTTGGTGGAGACGGACACCTTCCTTCGCGAGATTGGCCTCACGTGGGGGGCCGAGCGCAGCCTGGAGGCCATGGACGACGAGACCCGGGAGGCGCTGGTGGCCTACACGACGGGCGTGAACGCCCGCATGCAGGAGGTGTCCCCGCACGCCCTCGCCCTGGAGTTCAAGCTCCTGAACTATCGCCCCGGGGCGTGGACGCCTCTGGACTCTGTGGCCTTCGCGAAGTTCATGGGCTGGAGCCTCAGCGGGACCTTCGAGGACCTGGAGCTCGAGCTCTTCCGGGACGCCTATGGCCCGGAGGCTGTAACCGAGCTCTTTCCCTTGCAGATGCCGCTGCCCCTCCCCATCATCCCCGAGTGGGAGTTGTCTCCCATCTCACCCCTCGCTCCCACGGCGGCAGAACGTATGGCCCCGGAGGTCGCGCGGAACCTCCTCGCCCGCTACGCCTCCCTCCCCCCCCTGCTCCGATCCGACCCCACCGTCGGGAGCAACAACTGGGTCGCCCACGGGAGCCGCACGGCCACGGGCGCCCCCATCCTGGCCAACGATCCGCACCTGGGGCTGACCCAGCCTGCCCTCTTCTATCTTGTTCGCGTGAGGAGCCCGGGCTACAATGTGCACGGCGTATCGCTCCTGGGGACTCCCGTCGTCCTCTTGGGGTTCAACGAGGACATCGCGTGGGGGTTCACCAACACGGGCGCCGACGTGGTGGACTTCTTCGTGGAGCAGGTGAACCCTGACGACGAGAACGAGTACCTCTACCGCGGCCAGTGGAAGGCCTTCGAGCTGCGGGAGGAGGTCGTGGCCGTCAAGGGCTCCGGGTCCGTGTCGTTCACGACGAGGATCTCCGTTCACGGCCCCGTCATCACCAGCCACGGCCAGACGGTCGCCATGAGCTGGACGGGCCACCGCCCCACGAACGAACTCCGCGCCCTCCTTGGTATGGGGAGGGCCTCCGACTGGACCGAGTTCCGCGACGCCCTTCAGGACTTCCACGTCCCAGCCCAGAACGTCGTGTACGCCGACGCCGCCGGGAACATCGGCTTGGTAGTGAACGGGTTGTATCCCATCCGGGGGCAGGACCTGGGGCGGTTCCCTGCGGATGGCAGCAGCGGTGCCTACGACTGGGTCGACTTCGTCCCCATGGAGGAGGTCCCCTGGACCCTCAATCCGGAACAGGGATTCCTCGTGAGTGCGAACCAGGTCCCGACAGGGGACGCGTACCCCTACTACCTCGGCTGGAGCTGGGCCGACCGGTATCGCGCCGCGCGCATCAACGAGGTGCTGGAAGCCTCGGAGGACGTGAGCGTGGCGGACGTCCAGGCCCTTCAGCTGGACCACGTGTCCCTTGCAGCCCGGGAGTTCGTGCCGCTCCTCTTGGAGGCCGTCGAAGGGGACACCACACGGGTCATCGTGCATCCCAAGGAGCCCGCGGCCCTGGATCGGCTGCGGGAGTGGGACTCCGACATGCGGGTGGGCCTGGTGGCGCCCACCCTCTACTGGCGTTGGCTGGGAAACTACCGCCAGGCAACGTTTGGCGACGAGTGGGACGCAGCGGTCCTGGAGGACGTCGGGATGCCCTCCGTCACCGTCCTGGAGGTTCTGACGAAGACGGAGCCGGACTCCGGCTGGTTCGACGATGTGGACACCCCCGCCTTGGAGACGCGCGATGACATCATCGTCCGGGCCTTCGTCCAGACCCTCGAGGACCTGGAGGAGGAGATTGGCCCCCTCCTGGCCGACTGGGAGTGGGGGGCCTACCACCGCATCCAGCTTCGGCACCTGACGGAGCTCGAGCCCCTCAGCTCCGCGGTGCTACCCCGCCCCGGAGGCAGCTTCACGGTGGATATAGCCCGCGGGGCCTTGACCGAGGAGGGGGTCCTCGTGACGAGCGGTCCCTCCTGGCGGCTCGTGGCCGACTTCGCCCCCACCCTGGGGGGAGGGGAACCCGAGGCGTGGGGCATCTACCCCGGCGGACAGAGCGGGAGCCGGCTGAGCGATCACTACCTTGACCTCTTCGACCTGTGGATGCAGGGGGCCTACCTGGCCCTCCAGCTCACGACGGAGGAGGACTTTGAGGACGTCGACACGACGGGAGGTCGCTATTGATGGAGTACCTGCGCCATCGTCAACCCTGGTACACCGTCCTCCCTGCCACCATCATTCTTGCGTTTGTCGTGACCCTCGTGGGCTATTGGCAGCTCATCCTCGCCACGGGCATTCTGGTCGGCGTCCTCCTGAAGCGGCCGTGGAGCTCCTTCGCCGTGGCCCTGGCCGCCGGTGTCCTGGCTTGGGGACTCCACTTGGCATACCTCGCCGTGTACTTCCCCCTGCAGGATGCCGCCATCCTCCTCATGGAGATCCTGGGCCTCTGCGGGACTTGCTACATCGTGGTGCCCTACGTCCTCGCCTTCCTCATCGCGGGGTTCGTCCCGGGCCTTGGCGCCCTCCTGGGTGCCTACGGCTACGCGCTGACCCTCCCGAGGAGGGAGCGCCCGGAGTAGTCCCGAGCCAACCTTTAACCCCGATCCCAGGCTCCACCCCCCATGGCAGGCGATCTGGAAGCCTGGGAGGCCCAGCTCCCCGCGGTGCCGCAGGCCGTGGCCAACTACGTCACGTTCCGGCGGAGCGGAGCCCTGGCCTTCACGTCGGGGGTGGGCCCGCTGGTGGGGGGAGAGGTCCTCCATCCCGGGAAGGTCGGTCAGGACGTCAGCGTGGAGCAGGGGCGTGAGGCGGCCCGGGTCGCTGCCCTTCTCGCCCTGAGCATCCTCAAGGAAGGCCTCGGGTCCCTGTCCAAGATCAGCCAGGCCCTCCAGATGGTGGTCTACGTGGCCTCGGCCGAGGGCTTCACCGACCAGCCAAAGGTCGCCGACGGGGCCACGGATCTTCTCGTGGAGGTTCTCGGACGGCGTGGCCGGCCTACGCGGGCCGCCGTGGGGGTGTACGAGCTCCCTCTGGGCATCCCGGTGGAGCTTGCCCTGGTGGTCGAGGTGACGGACTAGCCAGGCGCCATCCAAAGGGTTAAGACGGCCCCGCAGGTTGACGCGCCCCGGGAGGCCCATGTCCCGCGAGGACAGGTTGGAGGAGCTCCGCAAGCGACGCCAGGAGGCCCGCGCTGGGGGCGGCGAGGAGAACGTGGCCCGGCAGCACGAGCGGGGGAAGCTGACCGCCCGGGAGCGGCTGGAGATCCTGCTGGACCCGGACTCCTTCGTGGAGATGGACCCCTTCGTGGCCCATCGCACCATCGACTTCGGGATGGCCGACCGCCGGGTGCCCGGCGACGGGGTGGTGACGGGCTTCGGCAACATCGACAAGCGGTTGGCGTACGTCTTCGCGCACGACTTCACCGCCTTCGGGGGATCCCTGGGGGACATGTTCGCGAAGAAGGTCGTCAAGGGCATGGCGGCGGCCATGAAGGTGGGGGCCCCCCTCGTGGGGCTGAACGACTCGGGCGGGGCCCGGATCCAGGAGGGCGTGCGCTCCCTGGCGGGCTACGCGGACATCTTCTACCGCAACGTCCTGGCCTCCGGCGTCGTGCCCCAGATCTCCGTCATCATGGGTCCCTGCGCCGGCGGCGCCGTCTACTCCCCTGCCCTGACCGACTTCGTCATCATGGTGGACGGAACCAGCTACATGTTCATCACGGGGCCCGAGGTCATCAAGGCGGTCACGGGGGAGGAGGTCACCTTCGAGGAGCTGGGGGGCGCCCACACCCACGCCGAGAAGAGCGGCGTGGCGGACTTCCCGGCGGAGAACGAGGACCACGCCCTCTACCTCGTGCGTCGCCTCCTCAGCTACATTCCCCAGAACAACCTGGAGGATCCCCCTCGCATGGAGACCCAGGATCCCACGGACCGGGAGGACAAGGAGCTGGACGGGCTGGTGCCGGAGGATCCGGAGAAGCCCTACGACATCCGCGACGTCATCCTGCGGGTGGTGGACGATGGGGACTTCCTGGAGGTCAAAGAGCATTGGGCGCAGAACATCGTCTGCGGCTTCGTCCGGCTGGACGGCCACCCGGCGGGGGTCGTGGGGAACCAGCCCAAGATCCTGGCGGGGACCCTGGACATCGACGCCTCCGTAAAGGCCGCCCGCTTCGTGCGGTTCTGCGACGCATTCAACCTGCCCCTTCTGACCTTCGTGGACGTGCCTGGATTCCTGCCGGGCACGGCCCAGGAGTACGGCGGCATCATCCGGCACGGGGCGAAGCTCCTCTACGCCTTCTCCGAGGCCACCGTCCCCAAGCTCACCGTCATCACCCGGAAGGCCTACGGCGGGGCCTACGACGTCATGTGCTCGAAGCACATCGGCGGCGACTACAACGTGGCCTGGCCCACGGCGGAGTTGGCGGTCATGGGGCCCGAAGGGGCGGTGCAGATCATCTTCCGGAAGGAGATCGCCGCCGCCGACGACCCCGATGCCCAGGCGCAGGACCTCGTGGAGGAGTACAAGCGGAAGTTCGCCAACCCCTACGTGGCGGCGGAGGCCGGCTACCTAGACGACGTCCTCGCCCCCCACGAGACGCGGCCGCGCCTCATCCGGGCCCTGGAGTCCCTGCTCACGAAGCGGGAATCGCGGCCTCCAAAGAAGCACGGAACCATGCCGCTGTAACCCCCATGTCGACAGGTGCCGAACTCCCTATCGACAAGACGATTCCTTTATAAGGAGCGGCCGTCCTCCCTCCCCCCCGTGTTCCGCAAGATCCTCGTGGCCAACCGCGGCGAGATCGCCCTCCGTGTGATTCGTGCCTGCCACGAGCTCGGCGTCGCCGCCGTGGCGGTCCACTCCCGGGCGGACCGTGACTCCCTCCACCGGGCGTACGCGGACGAGGCCTACGAGATCGGGGAGGAGGACCCCGCGGAGAGCTACCTGGACGCAGACAAGATCCTGGGCGTCGCCCGGCGCGCGGGGGCGGAGGCGCTCCATCCGGGCTACGGCTTCCTCGCGGAGAATGCGGACTTCGTGAGGCGCTGCGAGGAGGAGGGCCTCGTTTTCATCGGGCCCGACTCCAAGGCCATGGCCTTGGCGGGGGACAAGCTCCGCTCCAAGGCGGTCCTCCGGGACGCGGGCCTCCCCGTCTCCCCCGGCTCCGACCGCCCGCTGCGGGACGCCGACGACGCCGTCGGCCGGGCGGAGGAGGTCGGCTACCCCATCATCCTCAAGGTCTCCGGAGGCGGCGGCGGCATCGGCATGGAGATTGTGGAGGGACCGAAGCAGATGGGGGGCGCCCTGGGCCGCGCACGTTCCCTGGCCCACTCGGCCTTCGGGGTGGAAGACATCTTCCTGGAGAAGTACCATCGCGGAGCCCGCCACATCGAGTTCCAGATCCTCTCGGACGGGAATCAAACCGTTCACCTGGGCGAACGGGAGTGCTCCATCCAGCGTCGCTACCAGAAGCTCATCGAGGAGGCGCCGTCGCCCGTCGTCACGGAGGCCATGCGGGAGGAGGTGGGGGCCCTCTCCGTGCGGGCGGCGGAGGCCCTCGGCTACGTCAACGCGGGGACCATTGAGTACGTCTACGCCGACGGGACCTTCTACTTCAACGAGGTGAACGCGCGCCTACAGGTGGAGCACGGCGTGACGGAGATGGTGGCGGGTCTGGACATCGTCCACGAGCAGTTGGCCATCGCCGCGGGGGAGGGCCTCTCCTTGGGCCAGGACGAGCTGGCCCTCCGGGGATGGGCCCTGGAGTGCCGGATCAACGCGGAGGACCCTCTCCAGGGCTTCTTGCCGTCGCCGGGACGTGTGGGGGAGGTCCGCCTGCCCGGAGGGCCCGGCGTGCGGGTGGACACTGCGCTGCGGGAGGGCCAATCCATCTCCGCGGCGTACGACCCTCTGGTGGCGAAGCTCCTTACCCACGGGAGGACGCGGGACCAGGCCATCCGCCGCATGCAGCGGGCCCTGCGGGAGATGGCCGTTCAGGGGGTTCACGTCAACGCCCCCCTCCACGAGGCCGTGCTGGCGGACGACGCGTTCCTCCAAGGGGACCTCTCCACCTCCTTCCTGGCGGACCGGAAGATCGACGAGCGAATGGTGGAGATGCGGCGCGAGCACGTCCGAGGGCGGCGGGAGCTCGTGGCCGCCCTCGCCGCCGCGGCGGCGGCCTCGGAGGGGGCCCTCCGCTGGCGGACGGAGGCCTTCGACACCGAGCGGGAGATGCCCGGGGCCTGGTCCCTGGCGGGACGCGAGGCCCTGCAGAAGCTGAGGCTGACCTATGGCCATGAGATTCGACGTGGTCCTTGAGGGCACGACGTACCCGGTGGAGGTCGCTGAGGGCCTCCGGATCACCGTGGGGGAGGCGACCTACAAGGCCAAGGTGGACGTCAGCGGCCCTCGGTTCCGGGTCCGCCTGGGCCGGAAGCGGTTCGAGTTCCAGGTGGAGGGGCGCACCCTCTCGTTCCAAGGGAAGCCCCTGGAGGTCGTGTTCCAGGGCTATCATGGCCACAACGGCGGGATCCTCCGAGGTGCCCCAACTGCGGGGGCGCTCGTCCGCGCTCCCATGCCCGGACGGGTGGTGGCCGTGCTGGTGGAGGAGGGCGCGTCCGTCGCCCGAGGGGCCCCCCTCCTCATTCTGGAGGCCATGAAGATGCAGAACGAGGTCCCCTCCCCCGCGGGGGGCGTGGTGAAAGAGGTCCAGGTCCGGGCGGGCACCACCGTGGGGAAGGAGGACATTCTTCTCGTCATCGAGTGAGACGCGGCCGCCAGCTCTCCACCCACAGACAACCTTTAAGAGGAGCCCGCCCCATGGATTCGGAGACCCCCCATGGAGGCCAGGACTGAGTTCAAGGTGACCTCGACGGCGGCGGAGAAGTTGAAGGAGATCGCCGCCAGGCAGGGGCTGGCCGCGCCCATGCTTCGCGTGAAGGTCGTCAGCGGCGGGTGCTCCGGCATGACCTACCACATGGACTTCGTGCGCGAGCCCCAGACGGAGAAGGACATCATCTGGGAGTCCCGGGACGTGAAGGTGGTGCTGGACCCCATGTCCGCCCTCTACGTTATGAACTCGGAGCTGGACTACACCGAGAGCCTCATGGGATCGGGCTTCAAGATCACGAACCCCAACGCCAAGGGCACCTGCGCCTGCGGCGAGTCCTTCTACGTGTGAGGAGGGCCATGCCCGAGCTCCTTGACCTGGACGAGATCCTAGGCCGCATCGACTTTGACACCTTCCCCCAGCGGCTGGAGGAGCTGGATCTCTCCCCCTACTACGGAAAGAGGGTGCAGATGCGGGGGTGCGCCCCCGTGTGGGCCCACCTGGCCGTGGCCGCTCGCCTGGTCGGTCACGTGCGGGAGCTTGAGTTCCTGGTGGACGACGGGAAGGAGGGTCGGTCCGTCCAGGTCTACGCCGCCGAGTAGCCTGCTTCTCAAAAGCGACAACCGGGGGACGGGGCTATAAATAGCCAGGCTCCGACTCGTTAGGGGCAGCGGACTACGGCCGCGTGATTCCGAGGGGTGCTGCTCGTTGGCAGTCGGCGATGACCAGGGCCAGGAGACGAAGCTCCTCTGCACCCTCTGCAACGGCGAGCTTTCGCAGGAGGGCGAGTGCACCACCTGCGGCGCGCGGCACGAGATCCGGGAGGGGAGCGTTCACGTCACCGCCCCCGAGGAACCCCCCGCCAAGGAGGCCTTCCTGGAGGCGGTGAGCAGGGTGCCGGGACTCGGTCCCGCCAAGGCCGAAGCCCTCTTCGAGAGCGGCTACAACGACTTCGCCCTGCTGGGACAGGCCAGCGTGGAGGAGCTGGCCCAAATTGAAGGGTTCGGCGAGACCCTGGCCGAGAAGGTGGTCGAACGCTTTCACGGGGTGGCGCCCGCCCCCGCCGTTGCCTCGCGCCCGGAGCCCCCCTCCCAGAACATCCCTCCCCAGGACCAAAAGGACCTGGCCCGCTGGCTCAAGGGCGAGGCGGACAGCTTCGAGTCGTGGCTGGGCGTTGCCCCCGCCTCGAAGGCCCCGGCTCCCGAGGAGGCTTCGCCCGCGCCTGCAGTTTCCGCCGATGGCGAGGGAGAACCCCCGGTCTCCCCCAAGGAACCCGCTCCTGCCGCCGTCGCCCCACCCGTGGAGGCCGCCGGCGGAGCCACGGACGCCCTTCGACGCTGGCTCATGGGCGAGGAGGAGGACCTGGAGGCGTGGCTCGAGGAGCCTGGAAGGAGGGAGGAGAGCACGCCTCGCCCCGCGCCCCCGCCGGAGGAGGAGGGGGACGTGGAGGCCCTCCGGGCGGAGCTGGCGGAGCTGAAGCGCGCCCTGCGGGGGGAGCTGGAGAGGGTCAAGGGGGGCCAGTTCGATCCCGTGCGCTACCTGGAGGAGATTGCGGAGCTCAACAAGAAGCTCCACAAGGAGGTCCAGGCGCGGAGGGAGTTGGAGAGTGAACTGGACCACATGAAGAAGTCCTCCATGGCGGTCATCAAGTACGTCAAATCCCAGCGAGGGCAGGAGGAGGGGCCGGAGGCCAGGCGGAAGCTGGCGGAGGAGCGGGAGGCCCAGAAGGAGCTCCAGCGGGAGGTGACGAAACTGCAATCGCTCCTCTCCAGGGCCCAGGAGGAGCTGCAGGGCAGACTGCAGGATCTGCCCGCGGATGCGAAAGCGGTAAAGGAGGCGGAGTTGCGCCTCGCCGAGCATGAGGCGGAGCTTCAGGCCCTGGAGGAGGAACTCCGGGAGGAGCGGCAGCAGCTCGAGGCGGAGCGAACCCGCCTGGGCGACGAGGACCTGCAGCAGCGCCTCCAGGCCGAGCTGACGGAGAAGGAGCGAGAGTTTGTGGAGCAGGAGGCGGAGCTGAAGAAGCGCATCGTGGAGCTGGAGGGGGAGGTGGATCGCCTCCGGATCGACGCCAAACTTCGGGCCGAGGCCATCGAGATGGCCCACCTTCCCGGGGAGGACATGGACGAGAAGCTTGTGGAGAAGGCGGCGGACCTTCAGGAGAAGGAGAAGGCCCTCATGCTCCGGGAGGAGGAGATCAAGCGGCTACGGGAGGAGCTGAGCTTCAAGGAGGAGGAGCTTCAGAAGGTCAAGGAGCCGGTGGCCTACAAGGAGGAGGAGCTTCTGCGGAGGGAGGAGGACCTCATCTACCGGGAGAAGCTCCTGGAGGCCGAGAAGGCCAAGGTGGAGAAGGCCAAGGCCATGTCGGGGAACGTGGAGGAGATCGCCCTCAAGGAGCGCCTCGAGTCCCTGAAATCGGAGATCTCCCAGAAGGAGGAGGAGGTGCGTGCCCGGGAGAAGTACCTGAAGTCCAAGATGGAGGAGCTTCGGCTGCGGGAGCAGGGGCTCATCGAGGAGGAGATCGACGCCCGGGACGAGGAGCGGAGGCTCGAGCTGAAGCAGGAGAAGGCGAAGACGGGGACGCCCCGCCTGGACGACCTCCTCCTGGGCGGCATCCCCTTCGGCTCCAACGTGTCCATCTACGGGCCGCCATTCATTGGCAAGGAGGTCATCGTCAACGCCTTCATCGCCGAAGGGCTGAAGAAGGGGATTCCCGCCCTTTGGGTCATCACGGACAAGACTCCCGAGGACATCCGGGAGGAGATGCAGTACGTCCTCCCCGGCTACGAGGAGTACGAGAAGCTGGGCCTGGCGAAGTACGTGGACGCGTACTCCAAGGGCATGGGGACGGCAGAGCCCGATCCCAACGTGACGTACTTGGACGATCCTACGGACCACGAGGCCATCCTGAAGAACGTGGACAAGGTGGCGGCCCAGCTGAGGGCGGAGCACCCCAACTACCGCCTTGCGTTCCGTTCCATCTCCACCCTCATCGCGTATCTCGACCCCGGGACGACCTTCAAGTTCCTCCAGCCCTTCGCCGGGAAGCGGAAGCGGGACCGGGCCATCTCCCTTTACGTCATCGAGAAGGGGATGCACGGGGAGCAGGAGATCCAGCTGCTGGGAAGCGTCATGGACGGGATGGTGGAGTTCAAGGTGGAGCAGCTGAAGACCTTCCTCAGCGTGAAGGGCGTCTGCGACGTTCAGTCCCGGGCGTGGATTCAGTACATGTACAGCAAGCAGGGTCTGAGCATCGGCTCCTTTTCGCTGGACCACATCAAGTAGGGCGGAAGCCCCTCACCGCGGAAGTCGCAGCCCCTCGAACGCCTTCCGTTGGCTCGCCACGACAGCGGAACACGTAAGTAACCGTCGTCCATGACCCAGGGGTAGGGGTCTGCTGCATGGTGCGGGCGATCACCAAGGAGGAGCTCAAGGCGAAGCTCGACCGTGGGGACGACTTCAAGCTCGTGATGGTGATGGAACAGTGGCACTACGAAGCGGAACACATCCCGGGGTCCATCCTAATGAGACCGACCCAGAAGGCCGCGGAGCTCCTCTCCCTGGACGACGAAATTGTGTGTTACTGCTCCCACAGCGCCTGCTCCACGAGCCGGAGGGCCGCGAACCTCCTCGAGAGGACAGGGTACCAGAACGTGTGGCACTTCGACGGCGGACTGGATGAGTGGAGAGACGCCGGGTACCCCTTGGAAGGAAGTGCGGTTCCGTAGGGACGGCCCGCCTACGCCACTTCCACGCCCGAGGACTTCTTCCCCCCGCTCTTCAGGTTCACCACGGGCATGGGGATGGGCGGCGGGAGCCGCAGGTCCTTGGCGATAACCACCGACTCCTGGAGGCAGCTGCTCACGATGGCGGTGTGAATCTCCCCCGCGGTCTCGGTGGGCATCTTCCCCTCCTTGGACCACATGCGGGCGAGGCCGGCCGCATCCCCCTGGTAGCGTAGGTTGCCCTCGATCTTGATGACGCCGACGCCGGCGTAGGTCGCGGTGAACCGGAACTCCACGCTGGCATTCGACTCGTCCACGGCCTCCACCTGGGTCACGGTGCTGTTGTGATCCACGCGGACGTTGCGGACGCGCTCCCCCGTCTTAACGAACCGCTTGGCGTCGATGGCGGTGAGCTCCAGCCCCGTCACGGGCATGTGGGAGTGGATGGGAGCCCCTGCTATATCATTGTCGGGGACCCACGCGTGGTTTATACCCCGATGGGGGTTCTCGCTACCATGCCCCTCCTCGTGGGCATCGACGACACCGACTCCCTCCAAGGCATGTGCACGACGCACGTGGCAGCGGAGCTCGTCTGCCGGGTGGAGGGGCTGGACCTGATCGGCTATCCGCGCCTGGTCCGCCTCAACCCAAATATTCCTTGGAAGACGCGGGGGAATGGAGCCCTCTGTCTTGCCTTCGGGGAGGGTCGAGGGGTCCCCTTCCGGGTGGGGGAGGACGGGGGCGAGGCGCTGATGGCTTACCCAGCCGCGGCACCCGCAGCCCGGAGCCGGGACTTGGAGGAGGTCGCCCTGGAGACCGTCATGGAGTTGGCGGACCTTCGGGACGGGGAGGCCCAGCCAGGCCTCGTGGTCTCCCGCAGGCGACCCCCTGCATCCCTCTACTGGACGGCCGTCCGGGAGGTGGTCCCTTGGAAGGCGGTGGAACCCCATCTTCGGAGGGCCGACTTCCACGCCGCGCCTCGAGGCCGTCGCGGTCTCATCGGGGCCCTGGCAGCGTTGGCTTGGAGACCAGAGGATCGCACCTTCGAAGTGCTGGCGTATCGGCCGGAGGAGGCCTGGGGGTCTCCCCGCCGCGTACGCAAGGAGGATGTGCAGGCCTTGGACCTCAGGTTCCCCACGACCTTCAACAACTACGACGAGGAGAACGACTACATGGCCACGGTGCCTCACTCCCCCTGCCCCGTCCTCCTGGGCATTCGGGGGGACGTGGCCTCGGACCTGCCGAAGGCCCTGATGACGGTCAGGACGGAGGCCATGAGCCGTTGGTTGCTCTACGAGACAAACCAAGCAACGGACGACCACTTGGTGGACCGCGCCGTGGCGGAGCTGCGACCCCACGTCTCGGCGACCGTGGAGGGCGTTGTCGCAGCACCGCCAAAGACCCTCCAGGGGGGCCACGTCATCTTTCCCCTGGCCAACAGTGGCGAGGTTGACTGTGTGGCCTACGAACCGACGAAGGGATTTCGCCACGTCGTCCGCCGGCTTCATCCTGGAGACCTCGTCCGCGTCCGCGGGTCGGTTCGGGACGTTCCCCGATCGCTGAACCTTGAGAAGGTGGAAGTGGTTCGGCTGGGAACCCGCACGGAGAAGGTGGCGAACCCAACCTGTCCCACCTGCCGCAGGCGCATGAAGTCCCTGGGGAGGGAGGCGGGATTCCGATGTCGATTCTGCAGGGCTCGTGCCCCCCCGGCGGCGGCGAGGCATCGCCGCGTGGATCGGGATCTTCGCCTCGGTCCCTACGAGCCCCCCGTCGTGGCCCGACGCCACCTGAGCAGGCCCCTGCGGCGAGGCCCACGCTGAGCGGCGACGCCGCACCCCTCGCGCCCGCTCACGCGGCCTTCACCACCGCCTGGAATGCGTCCTCCAGCACGTCCAGTCCCCGATCCAAGAGCTCCTCCTCAATGGTCAGGGCAGGGATGTAGCGGACGGCGGAGGTGCCGCAGGGCAGGAGGATGAGTCCCCGCTTCAGTGCCTCCTCCAGCAGCCGGCGCCGCTCCTTCACCGCGGGCTCCTTGGTCTTCCGATCGCGGACCAGCTCCGTGGCCCGCATGAGGCCCAGCCCCCGGTTGTCCCCCATGAGGGGGACCGCCTCCCGCATCTCCTCCAGCCGCCGCTGCATCCGCTCCCCCAGGACCAGGGCCCGCTTGTGGAGCCCCCCCTCCTCGATGGTGCGGAGCGTGGCCAGGGCCGCGGCGCACGCTAGAGGGTTCCCGCCGAACGTGTTGCTATGGGCGCCCTCCTCCTCGAAGTCCAGGCGCGCGTCGAAGACGATGGCTCCGATGGGGAGGCCTGAGCCAAGTCCCTTGGCCAGGGCGATCACGTCGGGGACCACCCCCGTGTGCTCCACGGCGAATATCGAACCTGTCCGGCCGATGCCCGTCTGCACCTCGTCCGCCACCAGGAGGATGCCGTGGTCCCGGGCGATGCGCTCCACCTCCTCCGTCCAGCCCGGCGGGGGGACGACGTAGCCTCCCTCCCCCTGGACAGGCTCGAAGAAGAGGGCGGCCAGCTCCTCGGGCGGGATGGCGGCCCGGAGGTACTCGTCGGCGATGATCTTGGCGCAGTGGAGGTTGCACTCCGGATAGGTGAGCTGGTACGGGCACCGGTAGCAGTAGGCGTAGGGCACGTGGTGGGCCCCCGGCATCCACGGGAAGAACCGCTCCCGCTGCACCGCCTTGCTCGCCGTCAGCGCCAGCGATCCCATGGTGCGGCCGTGGAAGGCGTTGAGGAAGGCCAGAAACTGCTTCCCTTGGCGGTTGTAGCGTGTGAGCTTGATGGCGGCCTCCACAGACTCCGTCCCCGAGTTGGTGAAGAAGACCTTCTTGGGGGAGTCCCCCGGCGCCAGGCGGGCCAGGGTCTCCGCCAGGTCCACCTGGACCTGGTAGTAGAAGTCCGTCCCGGCGAAGTGCCAGAGCTCCTGCAGCTGGGCCTGGATGGCCTCCAAGACGGCCTCGTTCAGGTGGCCCAGGTTCGTGACGCCCACGCCACACGTGAAGTCGATGTACGTGTTCCCGTCCACGTCTTCCACGATGGACCCCTTCGCCCGCCGGACGGCGATGGGCAGGGTCTTGGTGCTGGTGGCGAGGAACTCGGCGTCGCGATGGATGATGGCCCTGGCCCTGGGGCCGGGAGGAGGGACTTTGATGTCAGGAGCTTTCACAAATCCACCGATTCTGCGGAAGGCTGGCCCTCATAAAAGGCTTCTGACACGTCCGTACGGGTGGGAGGGGGAATCCTAGCAGGCCTAGAAGGCGGCGTGTGTGCGGGGGCGCAGAGGTGGCCGCTGAACGACGACGAACGGGACCTTACCCGCCGATCCGGAACATCTTCGTCCCGCAGACGGGACATGTTCCCTGTGTGGCGGGCTTGCCGTTCTTCATGGTAATGCGCATGGGGTTCTGCATCTCTCGCTTGGCTCTGCACTTCACGCAGTAGGCTTGTACCATGGCTAACCCGGCCCACATTCACCTTCTTCCCATATTAAAGCTTCGTCGTTCTAGGCGTGAAATGGGACCCTCTCGTGCGTACAAAGGTTTAATACGCCACCTCCCTAGTGGCGACAATCCATGAATTCCGAGCAGATTTCCGTCTCTGTCAGCCCCTCCTGCACCCCTCGGAGGCGGCGGGTCTCCGGGCTGCTCCTCTAGGAGGCTCCGCGTGACGCTCATCGAGGCCGCCACGATCCGACGGGTCCTGGACAGCCGGGGCGACCCCACCGTGGAGGTCGAGGTGCACACGACCTCGGGCTTTGGCCGCTTCTCCGCTCCCAGCGGGGCCAGTACGGGCGTCCACGAGGCAGTGGCCTACCCGGAGGGGAACCTGGACCTGGGCGTGGAGCGGTTCGAGGCGGAGATCGTCCCGCGCATTGTAGGGATGGACGCCGTCTTCCAGGAGGAGCTGGACGCCGCGCTGGAGGAGGGCGACGGCACCCGCGACTTCTCCTTCCTGGGCGCCAACGTGGCCGTGGCCACCTCCCTGGCCGTGGCCAAGGCCGCCGCGGACGCCCTGGACCTCCCGCTCTACCGCTATCTGGGGGGCATGGCGGCCAATCGGCCACCCCACCCCTTCGGCAACCTCATTGGTGGGGGGGTGCACGCGCCCGGGGGCACCGTCATCCAGGAGTTCCTCTGCGTGGCGCGCGGGCCCACGGTGGCGGATTCCGTGTTCGCCAACGCGTTGGCCCACCGGCGCGTGGGGGAGCGTCTGCGGAAGCGGTTCCCCAAGGCTGCCGTGGCCAAGGGGGACGAGGGGGCCTGGGCCGCGCCGATGGAGGACGAGGAGGCCCTGCAGCTCCTGGCTCGCGTCTGTGAGGAGGTGGAGGGAGAGGTGGGTTTCCCGTGCCGGCCCGCCTTGGACCTGGCCGCCTCCGAGTTCTACCGCGACGGGAGCTATGTCTACCGCCAGGAGAAGCGGTCGCCGGAGGAGCAGGTAGCGTTCGTGACCCGGCTCGTGGAAGAGCACGACCTCTACTCCGTGGAGGACCCCTTGGAGCAGGAGGACTTCGCGGGGTTTGCCCGGCTGACGGAGGCCGTCGGCTCCCGCTGCCTCGTTGTGGGGGACGACCTCTTCGTGACGAACGTGGACCGGTTGAGGAAGGGGGTAGAGGCTAGGGCGGGGAACGCCGTCCTCGTGAAGCCCAACCAGATCGGCACGCTCACGGGCACCTGGCGGGCCGTGGACTACGCGAAGGAGCACGGCCTGCAGACGATCATGTCCCACCGGAGCGGGGAGACCACAGAGGACGCCATCGCGCACCTGGCCGTGGGCTACCGCTGCGAGGGGTTGAAGTGCGGCGCCGTGGGCGGGGAGCGCATTGCGAAGCTGAATGAGCTCATCCGCATCGAGGAGGAGCTGACGTAGATGGCGACGCCAGAGGGGGCGGAGGAGGGCCTTCTGGTCCCCGAGGACACCTACCTGACGAGCGGCGTCCACATCGGCACGCAGCAGAAGAGCCAGGACATGCGTTCCTTCATCTACAAGGTGCGGACGGATGGCCTGTACGTCCTGGACATCAAGCAGACGGACGAACGCATCCGCCGAGGGGCGGCCTTCTTGGCCACCTTTGCACCGGAGGAGATCCTCGTGGTGGCGGCCCGGCAGTACGGCCAGAAGCCGGCCCGCGTCTTCGCCTCCACCGTCGGGTGCCACGCCTTCCCGGGGCGCTTCGTCCCCGGCACCCTGACGAACCCGGAGCTCCTGCAGTACGTGGAGCCCAAGGCCATCCTGGTCACGGACCCCGCGGCGGACCAGCAGGCCCTGAAGGAGGCGGTGGACGTGGGGATTCCCGTGGTGGCCCTCTGCGACGCCAACAACGAGACGAAGTACGTGGACCTGATCATTCCCACAAACAACAAGGGAAGGCGGGCCCTGGCCACCGTCTACTGGCTCCTCACACGGGAGTACCTCCGCGCCCGGGGGAAGGTGAAGAAGGAGGCGGACTTCACCATGACGATCGAGGACTTCGAGGCCACCCTGTAGGGGGGACCATGCGGAGCCCCGCCGTGGCCGGCCAGTTCTACGCGGGGGAGCGGCGTGCCCTGCTGGCGGAGATCGAGGCGTGCTACGCGGGAACCTTGGGGCCGGGACGTCTCCCGGAGGAGCGGGGCGAGGCCCGCAGCCTGGCCGCACTCGTGGTCCCCCACGCCGGCTACATGTATTCGGGGCCCGTGGCGGCCCACGCCTACCTGGCCCTGGCCCACGACGGGCTGCCCGAGACCTTCGTGATTCTGGGGCCAAACCACACGGGGTACGGCATGCCCCTGGCCGTGGGGACGGACGACTTCGAGACGCCCCTAGGCGTCGCCCGGGTGGACCGGGACCTCGCGGCGGCCCTGGTGGAGGGAGGTTTGGATGACGACATGGAGGCGCACCGGCACGAGCACTCCATCGAGGTGCAGATCCCCTTCCTTCAGCACCTGACGTCGGAGGTGAAGTTCGTCCCCGTCTGCATGGGAATCCAAGACTACGAGGCGGCGGCAGAGGTGGGGGCGCTCCTGGCGTCGGCCCTGGAGGGCCGGGACGCCCTCCTGCTCGCTTCGACGGACTTTTCCCACTACGTGCCCAAGGAGGTGGCCACCGCCAAGGACCGGCTGGCAATCGCCGACATCGTGGCGGGGGATCCCAGGGGCCTCTTCGAGACGGTCCGCAAGGAGCACGTGACGATGTGTGGCTACGGGCCCGTCATGGCCGCCCTGGTGGCCCTGGGAGGGCCCAAGGGGGAGCTTCTGCGCTACGGGACCTCCGGGGACGTGGAGCGCATGCGGGACGTGGTGGGGTACGCCGCCATCGCCCTCAGGACGTGACGTCGTCGACCCAGGCAAGGTAGGGCTCCAGCCCCCGCTCCATGGCGTAGGAGACCACGCAGGGGACGTCGTACGAGTGGAGGCGCTGCAGCTCCTCCATCGCCCGGGGGACCAGCGAGGTCCGCGTCTTCATGATGACGGCGGCCTCCGCCTCCTCCGTGACCTGACCCTCCCAGCGATAGATGGAGCGGATGGGGAAGATGTTGCCGCAGGCCACGAGCCTCTCGTCCACCAAGTGACGCACAAGGCGGCGGGCCTCCTCCTCGCTCCCTGCGGTCATGTAGAGCATGGCGTACATGCGCCCAGGTAGGCTCGGAGCCTACAAATAGGCTGGGCGAGGCCGTGATTCTCAGCCGTGAAAACAGGGCCGCTACCATTATCCCGGGGAAGGAAGAGAATAGACTCCCGAAGCGTGACTGTCGTTACCTACGAGGATCTTCGGGACGCATTGCGCGCCACGCTGGGCCCCCGGGGCATGGGACCCGAGGAGGTCAGCCAGGTGGCGGAGTACCTTCTGGGCTTCTTCGGCTACGGGACCGAGGTCATCGACAACGTCCTGCAGCCGGAGGACCGGGACGTCTTCTACATGCTGGAGGAGGAGGGCCTCCTGAGCACCCGTCAAGAGGAGGTGCTGGTGACCCGCGGGAAGATGTGGCGCATCCACTACTGGGTCCTCCGCGTGGACCGAATGCGGGAGGCGTTGGAGGCGCTGCGGGAACCCAAGGACGAGTACCAGGACCTCTACGACAGCATCTCCGAGGAGATGTGGGCGCGTCACTAGGGGTGAAAGGTTTAAGGCGGGGAGGAAGGGTAGGAGCCTTGGATGGTTAACGGGCTTCTCATTTTCGCGGGTGCCGTGGGGGGCTGGATCCTCCTGCTTCTGGCACTGGTTCGGATGGGGGTCATCAGGACGCCCGTCCCGCCCCCGGAGGACGCTACAGCGCCGGCCCAGCCCGCTCCCGCTAGGGGGGAGCCAAGGGTTGCCCTCTTCGGCCCCCTCCTCATGCTAAAGACCCTTCGCGGGCGCCGCCTCATCGACTGGCTGGCACGCCGCCGGGGCGTCCCCGCCCTCGGGAGCGCCTTCGTGGGCCTCGTCGTGGTGACCATGGTGGGGATGACCCTCCTCCTCATCTGGATCGCCACGCTGGTCCCCTCGATCTCTGCGGACCAGGCCCCTGCCCCTCAGCTGCTCCTGGGGCTCCCGGGGGTGAACCCCGTGATCCCCCTCTTCTACGGCATCTTCGCCCTGGCTGTCGCTATCATCGTCCACGAGTTCTCCCACGGCGTTCTCGCGCGCCGCTGGAAGGTGAAGATCCGGTCCCTGGGCCTCCTCTTGTTCGTCGTTCCCATCGGAGCCTTCGTGGAGCCGGACGAGGAGGAGCTCAAGGCCCTGGACCGACGGAAGCGGGGGACGGTCTACGCGGCCGGTCCGGGCAGCAACATGGTCCTGGCCGTGGCCATGGCCCTCCTCTTTTCCCTGGGCATGATGGGGGCGGTCCAGGCCCAGGCGCTGGGCATGGGCATCACCGGCGTCGTCGAGGGGAGCCCGGCGGACGGCGTGGGCCTGGAGACGGGGGTGATCATCATGGCCGTGGATGGCAAGGAGGTCCCCGACGGCGCCGCCTTCACTCGAGCCCTGGGCGAGACGGTTCCCGGGCAGTGACCTTGCCCGTCCACCGTGAGGGAACCACGCAGACGCTCCTTGTCACCTTGGCCAACCGGGCCGACTTCATTGAGGGAGCGGAGGAGGGGGGGTACCTGGGCGTCACGACGATCAGTACGAACCCCGCCATCTTCAACCCTCTAGAGGCGCGCAAGACCGTGGGGCTGGGGAACGCCCTCTTCCTCTACATCCTGCTTCCCTTCCAAGGGATCTCCCCCATCCAGTCGCCCCTGACGGACTTCTACGAGGTGACGGGGGCCTGGGCCGGCCTGCCCACCCCCGTGTTCTGGGTCCTGGCCAACGCCGTCTACTGGCTCTTCTGGATCAACCTCATGCTAGGGATGACCAACGCCCTGCCCGCCGTGCCGCTGGACGGCGGCTACTTGGTCCGGGACTGGCTGGACGCGGCGTTGAAGCGGCTGCGGCGCGGCCTCGGCGCGGAGGCTCGAGAGGCCGTGGCCCGAAACGTCTCCTACTTCATCGCCCTCTTCATCCTGGGCCTCATCCTCTGGCAGCTCATCGGGCCGCGTCTCTGACGCTCAGCGAGGGGATGCCACCAGGGCCAGGACGCCCTGAAGGAGGAGGACGGCGCCCGCAAGGAGGTCGCGGATGACCAGGATGGCCAGCAGGCCCACCACGAGGCCCAGGACCCCTCCCTCGCGGAATCTGTGCGTGTAGGTGTAGAAAGCCGCCACCACGGCGAGGACGCCCAGAGCCAGGGGGACGAGGGCCCAGAGGATGTCCAGCAGGACGGATGGGAAGCGTAGCCCGTCCCGCAGGAGGAGCACCCCGCCCGCAATGCCCAGGAGAAAGGAGAGGAGGCCTAGGATGCGCCGCCGCGTCGTTGCCCGCATCGCTACCCCTTTTCCAGGCCGCCGAGAGAGAAGACTCCGGTCCCGTTGATGCCGTGCCCCTTGGGCCCGTGGTGCATGCGGAGGGTGCGGAACGTCTCCTCGAAGCCCAGACGCTCCACGATGGACCGGGCCGCCTCGTTCTCCTTGGGCACGTTGAGCCAGAAGAAGACCCCCGGGTGCTGGGCCAACAGATGGAGGAGGAGATCCTCCCCCACCTGGGGGCGCTCCGGGTTCGCCACCCACGGCGCCACCTCCACGCCCCCGGAGAAGCGGGCGCCGACGACGTAGCCCTGGATCCCCTCCCCAGGCCAGATGTGAAAGCTGTCGCCGTAGTCGTGGTAGAAGGCCTGCAGGACCTTGAGCCGGTCCGAGCCGAAAAAGGGGCGATCGAAGGCGGCCAGGGCCGGCAGCTCTCCCACGTGAACCAGCCGCACGTCGGGGCGGAGCCTCCCCTCCGCCTTCCCCTCGAGGTGCAGGGTCTCGCCTGCCGACTGGAAGCCCAGTTTGCGGTAGAAGTCCTCCGTGTGGACGTAGGCGTTCAGCCAGGTGGTTTCCGCCCCGCCCTGACGGGCGTACGCCAGGCCCCCCTCCACCAGGGCCCGCCCGTGCCCTTTCCCCCGGGCCTCGGGGTCCACGATGATGGCCCCCATCCACGCCACGGACCCGTACAGCGTGACGGCGGCGACCCCCACGGGACGGGACCCCTCCCACGCCATCAGGGTGCCCCGGGGGTCCATGCGCATGAAGCGGCGGAAGTCCTCCTGCTCGTAGCCCCAGGCCTCCAGGTCGGTCAGCTTCACGGCGAAGGGGATGTCCCCCTCCTCCATGGGCTGGATGGCCGTCAGGGGAGGAGCCCCCTCTGCCGCAGCTCTTCGGCCTCGTCGCAGTAGTGGCCGCCGTGGGTCACGAAGCGGTCGTCGTCGCGGGCGTTCTTGTAGAGGCACGGGCCGTACTCGTCGTCCTCCGCGCCGTACCACTTGCCGCAGTCTCGGCAACGATGCCAGGGGTGCACGCCCCGCTTCGCCTCGCGAATCCCTCTGGCTATCGCCTCCTCGTCGGCCATGGGCTCACCCCCGCCTTCGCGCCTTCACATCCCCCAGAAGGGGTCCTCCTTTCGCTTGATGGCCTTTACGCTCTCCAAGACCTCCTTCTCGTCGGCGTTCAGGTCCGACACCTCCAGGGGCTTCACGTCGCCCTCCGGAACGTCCACGTAGAGGACGTCCCCGGGGTTGATCTGCCGGCCGATGGTGGGCCCGTCCATGGCCACCGCTACCTCGCTGCCGGTCGCCACCTCCCGGAGCGCCTGCTCCCCGCTGCGCATGCTCCGGACGCGTCCCACGATGCGTCCGTCCTCCCGCAGCAGGGACTGCCCCACGCGGATTCGTCCCGCAAGAACCCGCACGCCGATGATGGCGGGCTTGCTCGCCCGGAAGATGTAGTCCTCCAGGAGGAGCATCTTGCCCGGATGGACCAGGTCCTCCCGCCGCGAGGCTTCCAGCACCTGACTTCGCTCGGCCATCCAGGCCTGGTAGTCCTCGATGAGTCGGTAGACCACCTCCCCCTGGATCACCACCACGTCCTCGTGCTTCGCGAGTTCCTCCTGGGCGTCCTGGAGGGTGGGTACGTTGAATGCGAGGATGGCGCGCTTCGTGGGGTCCTGCACGGTGGCGACCTCCACGATGTCCCGGTGGGCGACGGCTCCCAGTTCAGCCTTCCGGACCGCCAACCCCTCTTCCGCCATCTGCGCGGCGAGTCCCTCCAGCGATCCCAGAGCGTCCCCCTTGATGAGGAGCCCCTCCTCGGCGAGGTCGACCTCCAGGCGCGTCTCCTTCACGACCTCCCGCTTGGCCTTCTCTAGGTCCTCGCCGGCCACCCGCAGGGGGGCCCCGGCGGCCACCCCCGCCAGGTCTGGCGCGGCGATCTTGATGCCGGCGGCGGCCCGTACCTCCTTGGCCTGGTCGAACCGGTTCTCCGGGTCCCGGATCTCGTCCAGGGGCTTGGGCTTGAGGAGGGCCCGCACCTTGGTCACGCGGGGCGCCCCGTCGGGCGTGCCTAGGACCAGCGTGTCGCCGCGGCGCAGGGTGCCCTGATACAGGATGGCGTCTAACGTCAGGCCCAACCCTCGCTCCTCCTTTACCTCAAGGATTGTGCCCGCCCCGGGTCCCTCCTCTGTTCGCAGCTCCTCCTCCAGGAAGCGCTGCGCCAGTCCGATGAGGATGAGCAGGAGGTCCGGGAGCCCCTCGCCGTGCCGGGCGCTGGTGGGGACCACGGCCACCACGTTGCGGAAGTCCTCGATGCGGTCGAAGCGGTCGGCGGAGAAGCCGTGCTCGTAAAGCCGGCCCACCAGCGCGTACAGGGCCTCGTCCAACGCCTCGCGGGTGCCCTCGGGCTGCGCCTCGTAGGCGGTCAGGAAGGGGGCGCTGGGCTGCTTTCGCCATCCGGGGAGGAGGTCCACCTTGTTGGCGGCCACCAGGAAGGGGGTCTTGTACTGCCGCAGGATGCGCAGGGACTCCACCGTCTGGGGGCGGAGCCCCTCGGTGACGTCGACGACCAGGATGGCCAGGTCCGCCAAGGCACCCCCTCGGGCCCGGAGGGTCGTGAAGGCGTGGTGGCCGGGGGTGTCGATGAAGAGGAGGCCCGGGACCTCGAAGGCCTTGCCCTTCATCAGGTCGCCGCAGACCTGGGCGACGACCTCCAGCGGCACTTCTGTCGCCCCGATGTGCTGGGTGATGGCCCCCGCTTCCCGGGCGGTCACCCGGGTCCCTCGGATGCGATCTAGCAGGGTGGTCTTGCCGTGGTCCACGTGACCCAGCACGCTGACGATGGGCTGACGGATCATGGCCCCTCAGCCCATCCGGACGGAGGCTATTAGTAGTTTCTCAAGGCGCGAGGCCTCTGGCTCACTCCTCGTAGAGCCACGCCGCATCCAGACGCGCGTATTCGATGAGCTCCTCCGGCGGGAAGAAGAGCCCGATCTCTCGCTCCGCGCTCTCCAGGCTGTCCGCCCCGTGGATGAGGTTCCGGGAGATGTCCATGCCGAAGTCGCCGCGAATGGTCCCCGGCTCGGCCTCCCGGGGCTCCGTGGGACCGATGAGGCGGCGGGCGACGCTCACCGCGCCCTCCCCCTCCAGGACCACGGCGAACGCGGGGCCCGACGTGACGTAGGTCACGAGGCCGGGGAAGAAGGGCTTCCCCTCGTGCTCGGCGTAGTAGGCGCGCGCCAGCTCTTCCGACACGCGGAGCAGCCGGGCGGCCACCACCTTCAACCCCTTCTCTTCAAACCGCCGAAGAATCTCCCCCACGAGGCTTCGCTGCACCCCGTCGGGCTTGACCAGGACGAACGTTCTCTCGCGGGCCATCTACGACCCCTCCTTCAGGTGTGACAAGAGCTTCCGAGCGGTGGCGGGACCGATGCCCTTGACCTCTGTCAGATCCCCCTCCTCCGCCGCTCGTAACGCCTCCAGGGACGTGAATCCCGCGTCCCACAGGGCCTCCGCCGTGGCGGGCCCCACCCCCGGCAGCCGGCCCAGGGCCTCAAGGACGGCCTCCCGATCCTCCGGCGCCTCTGCGGGGACCTCCGGCGGCTCCAGCACCTCCTTCACCACGGCCTCCGGGGCCGGGGCGGGGCGCCGCGGCGTGACCTCCACCGCTTTCACGTACCGGCGGGTCCACCGCACGCGACGGCCGATGCGCCCCAGGTCCAGCTGGTTCGCCTGGCACTTGTGGGAGCAGAAGAAGTGGACCGTGCCGTCCTTCCGAACATACATCTTGCCCGTCCCGGGTTCAATGTCGTTCCCGCAGAAGGTGCAGGTTCGGGTGACGGGCATGGCTCCCTACCTGACCGAGAGCTTTCGCGCCTCGCGGGCCGTCTCGCGCAGCATGAGGGTGTCCCCCACCTGCACGGTGCCCTTCACGTTCCGCGTGATGATGCGCCCGCGGTCCCGGCCCTCCAGGACCCGGACCTTCACCTGAGTCGCCTCCCCCGTCATCCCCGTTCGGCCGACGACCTCCACGACCTCCGCAGGGATGCTGTCCTCGCCCGCCACGTCACTTCCCCCGCAGCTCGGCCACCGTGCCGGCCAGCTCGTCCAAGAGGGGCTTCCCCTTGCCCGGGTCCAGGATGCAGCAGGACGCCGTGGACTTGTCGAGGCCCGATGCCACCCCGAGCTCCTGCTTGCTGGGCACGTACGCGTAGGGGACCTCCCGCTCCTCGCACAGGAGGGGCATGTGGGCCAGAATCTCTTCGGGGGACACGTCCTCCGCCATGACCACGAAGGCGGCCTGGCCGCGCTCTACGAGCTTCGTCACTTCGTTCGTTCCCTTGCGCACCTTGCCGCTGTCGCGGGACGCCTCGACGAGCTGGTAGATCTTGTCGTATAGGTCCTTGGGCGTTTCGAATCGGACGTAGATGGGTTGTGCCATGTCAGACCTCCTCAGGTTCCGCGAACCTCAGTCATTGGCCCCAGAAGGGCACGCTTCTACCGCGGGGGGGTTATTAAAGCGTTTTGGGGCAAGGATGCATGACCATCGCGCCCAAGGATAGGTGCTTTGAGGGGTTGGGTGAGTCCTCTAGGAGAGGCTTACGACAACAGACGCGGCTCCGCCCTCCTGGACAATGAACGGACCCTCCATGCCTCGGTCGCGGTGGCCCTGCACGGGACAGATGTAGACGTACTCACCCTCCTCCAGGTCCACGATGAAGGAAATCGTCTGGACCACGCCCGGATCGACGACGTCGTCCTGCGTAAGACCGAAGGGGTGCTCCCCGCCGTCCCCCACGACCTCGAAGGAGTGGAAGTTGATGCCTGTGTTCGTGAGGATGAAGGTGATCTCAACCCCGGGGGCCACGATGATGGGGGGCCCTCCGACCTCGACGTCGGCGAAGCCCCATTCGTGCATGTCCAGGTCGAACTCGGTGCCGGTAAGGGGCTCGCCAACGCCCCTCACCGCGGCCGGTGGGAAGACCAGCACGTACATTATGGCCGCCAGCCACACGAGACCGACGATGCCCACCACGATCCCCACCTTCACGTCCGTTCGGTATCCCGTGGCGATGGGCTCAACTTTGGTGCGCCTCCCACGTGGGGGGGTGACCCCACGGAGAAGAGCAGTGCGACGAAGAGGGGCACGACGGTTAGGAGCGAGAGGATCATGAAAATCCCCACGGAGACGGGCCCGTACCGGCCGTGCATGAAGGCTAGAAACACGAAGAGGCCCTGGATTCCCGCCAAGGCCAGAATGCCCGCGGGGGCCTCCATCTCCGTCCGGCCTACCGTTCCGCCTCCTCCGCTCCCGTAAGGAGCAACGACAGGACCTCCGGCCTGGTATCGCGGACGGTAGGGCGAAACCTCTTGGCCAGGTTCACATCGCGCGGATCGACGGTGCACCGGACGACATCCTCGCGGAAGTCCTCGGCTACCCCCAGGTGCTCGCCCCGAGGTCCGACGGCCTGAGTTCCCCCTTGGAACACCATGTTCAGCTCCGTCCCCACGAGGTTGCTGTACAGGAAGAAGCAGGTGTTCTCCACGGCCCGGGCGGGGATGAGCATGTCGAAGAGGGGCTTGCTCGTGGCAGGGGCCGCTGAGATGCAGACCAGGATCTCCGCACCCCGCAGGGCGAGCCCCTTGGGCACCTCGGGGAAGAAAACGTCGTAGCAGATGAGGAGACCCAGTCGCCCGAACTCTGAGTCGACCACCGTTAGGGCGTCCCCCCGCCGGAAGTACTGGAGCTCCTCGAAGGGGCCGAAGTTGGCGGGGTACAGCTTGCGGTACGAAGCCACGTCCCCCTCTCGGGAGACGTACACGGAGGCGTTGTAGAGAACGTCGGTGTCCTCGTCCTGTTCGGGCATGCCGAAGACGATGTGGGCGTTGGCCTTCTCCGCGAGCTTCCGCACCGCCCTGATGGAGGGTCCGCTCAGGGGCTCCGCCAGCTTCGGGAAGAGGTCCTTCGCCATGTAGCCAGAGAGGTACAGCTCCCCGAACACGTAGAGGTCCGCCTCGCCAGGCATCACGAAGCGCTTCATTCTCGTCAGGTTGGCTTCCTTGTCGCCCACCTGGGGATCGGCTTGGACAAGGGCCACGTCGAAGGCGTCGCGGGCCATGGATGGCCTCCGGGAACTTCGGGAGGCTATGAGCGCCGTCGTTATAAAGCCGCCTCGCAATCTTCGGCGGGCAGGGAGGGCACGAGCCCTGGAAGAAGGAATGCTTCTTCGGGTGGACGCGGCGCTGAACCTCGCGCTGGGCATTGTCCTTGCTGCCCTCCCGGCGCCTGTCATCGCCTTCCTCGGCCTGCCCACGCCCGACCCGCCCTTCTACGCCCGTGTGTTGGGGGGCGTCCTGTTGGGCGTGGGAGGCGCTCTCGCGCTGGAGTCCAGACGGGGAAGCCCGTTCACCGGTCTGGGACTGGCCGGCGCCGTCGCCGTCAACCTCGCGGCAGGCACCGTCCTCGCAGGGCTGCTCGTGGCCGGAGGCCTTCGCCTGCCCCTCAGGGGTTCCCTGCTCCTGTGGACCCTGGTGGTCGCCCTGGTCCTCCTCAGCCTCCTGGAGGTGAAAGCATTGTCGAGGGCATCGGATGGCACCTGACCCCTTCCGGGAGGTCGTCCGCGCCGCCCGAGTGATGGAAGGCTTTCTTCGGCCGTGGTTCATCGTGGGCGGGTGGGCCGTTGACCTCCACCTGGGGAGGCAGACCCGACCCCACGAGGATGTAGACGTCGGCCTGCTGCGGGCGGACCAGCGCATGCTGCGGCAGCATCTCCGTGGCTGGACGTTTCTCAAGGTCGTCCCGCCGGGAGGGGAGGGGCGCCTCGAGGTCTGGGAGGACGGCGAGTGGCTCGACCTCCCGGTCCACGAGATCCACGCCCGGAGGGAGCGGGGGGACCCTCCTGCCTTGGAATTCCTTCTCAACGAGGCAAGGGGGAGGCGGTGGCTCTACCGCCGCGATCGGAGCGTCACCCGGCCCCTGGCTAGGGCCATCCAACGGGGTCGCCTCGGGATTCCGTACCTGGCGCCGGAGGTCGTCCTCCTGTACAAGGCCCCGAATGCCGGCCCGGAGGATTCCCTAGACTTCGACGCGGTCGTGCCCTCCTTGGGAGCGGAGCCCCGCACCTGGCTGCGAGGGGCTCTGGCCCGTCGCCACCCGGAGCATCCCTGGCAGAATCGATTGAGAAGTCCCTAGACAGCGAGGCCGGCGGTCTCCCCGGCGGACCCCGACGTTCTCCTCTGCGGGGCGAGGATGTTCGCATCCTTCGGGGAGGAGGAGTTCGAGAGCCTTCTGAGGGCCCGGGGTTGGCAGGAGCTGCGGGCCGTGCAGGAGGTCCGAGTTTGGCTCATGCCGCGATCCCACGGCTTCCTCGCGCACCACGGCCCGAGCTTCTTCCTTGAGGCGCTCCCCAAGATCGGGGAACGCCTGGGCGAGGGTCGCCGGATGTAGCCCTTCGAGTGGAGGCTTCTTATCCCCTCGCGGTCCTCCTGGAGGGGGAGGCTTGACACGAGCGAGCAGGGGAGTGAGCAGGGGTGGAGCGACCGGGCGACCTACCGTCGGGTGACTCTCTATGGCCTGGGCGTCGGCATCGCGATGACCGTGGTCGGGGTTGTGTGGAAGCTGCTCCAGGTGTGTGGGTTCCCCGGGAGACAGGTGTGCGAGGAGATTCCAGGTCCCATCGCCGCCCTTCCCATCCTGCTCATGGTGGCGGGTGTGCTGCTTGTGATGGGGACGGTGGCGCTCCTCCTTGGCCTCAGAGAGTAGGGGTCGCCCCCCCATCTTCCGGTTAGGAAGGACCGGAAGGCTTAGATAGCGGTACCCGGCCTCGTTCTCACTTCATGAGACTCGGCATCGTGCCCTTCGATCCAGCCACCGCCTCGAGGGAGGACTGGGCCCGCTATCACGCATACCGACGCGCGCGGCACAACGAGAGGGATCCCGATGACCCAATCATGGAGGACGCCGCCGCCGAGGCGCTCCTGAGACGGCCCGATCCCCTGGGGGATGAGTATCGGTTTGCCGTCGTCGACAAGGCCAAGCCCGAGACCCAGATCGGATGGGTGGAGTTCCAGGTCTTCCGGCCGGGCTCGCCCAGCCACAAGGGCAACGAGCAATTGGCGATGGCGGAGATCGCCCTGCTCAAGCCGCACCGGAGGGAGGGCCTTGGACGGGTTCTGCTGGCGAAGGTGGCCGAGCTGGCTGCCGAGCACGGCAAGACCACCGTCGTAGGGGGTTCGTTCGAGGAGGATGGGAAGGCCTTTGCCCGGGCGCTGGGGGCCCAGGTCGCCCTGGAGGGGCTGGAGAGTCGACTCGACCTCGATGGGGTTGACTGGGGCATGGTGGAGGCGTGGGCCGAGGAAGGGCCTGCACGCTCTCCAGGGTCGACCCTCAACTGGTACCGCAATCGGATCGACGATTCCATCCTCGAGGAGTACTGTAAATTCTACACGGAGGTCTTCAACCAGCAGCCCTTCGGGGCCATCGACCTGAAGGAGATCGTCTTCACCTCCGAGGAGTTCCGAGATCGGGAGGCCAGGGTCGCCGACGTGAAGGGGACCTGGGTCACGGCGGTGAGCCAGCAGAAGGACGGCGACATCTCCGGAATGACGGAGATGTTCTACTTCCCCGACCGGAGGCACCTCATCGGGCAGGGCCTTACGGGTGTGCGGGTGAAGTACCGTGGAAGGGGGCTGGGGAAGTGGCTGAAGGCTGCCATGCTGCTTCGGGTGCGGGAGGAGTTCCCGCAAGTGTCTGTCGTCTCCACCGGCAACGCCACCACGAACGAGGCGATGCTGGCCATCAACCAGAGGCTCGGCTTCGAGAAGTACAAGGAGTCCGAGAACTTCCAGATCACCTTGGACGGCATCCAGGAGTATCTTGCGGGACGGGAGGTCGCGGGCCCCAAGGTGTAGGCGAATTTGGGAGACGCGACTGCTCGGGAGACGGGTCCAGAAGTCTTATAAGCGCCTGGCCCGGTGATGGAGGACGTTGGGCCGGCCGGGGAAGAATCGTCGGGCACACAAGGCCCCGAATCTCAAGCGGGAGGTCCGTGTGCATATCTCGCGGGTTGCCATCGGACTGCTCTCGTTCCTGGCGGGGCTGTTCTTCCTCGCCAACGGCCTGGTGATTTACTTCACCAGTACGTACCCAGGCACTGTCGAGCGGGACCCCATCTTGGTCGGTTCTGCTCTCCGATTCGTCTCGCTTGGAGTCGCTCTGATTGGCGTCACCCTCGCGGCGGTCTTCCTGCCCGTGAGGGAAAAATCCCCCTGGCCTTAGGGAAGACCGGTTCCACGCGCAGGTCATTTTGTCGGTCCGGACGCCACGTGCCGGACCTCACTGCTTGCTGAGCGTGCGGAGGCGTTGATCTCGGTAACCATCACTCCGGTCCGCCATCCTGGGATGCTCCCGAGGGGATTTGAACCCCTGTCAGAGGCTTTCCCTGGCCCCGACGGAGCCACGAGAGGCCTCGATGCTTGACCGGACTACACCACGGGAGCGCGCGCCGGTCTACCCTCGCCCGCTATTTGGCTTTTCTGTCGCGGATCCGGGGGCTGGCCTCCCAGAAAGCGTTAGATGGCGCGGCGGCGCTGGGCCAGGGAATGGCCCTCCACATTCGCCCCTTCGACCCCCGAAAGGCCTCTCGCCAGGAGTGGACCATGTTCCACCGGTTCCGTCGCCTACGCCACGACGAGCGGGAGCCCGACGACCCCCTCGTTGACGACGCCGCCGTGGAGGCGGAGATGAAGGCAACCGACCCGGAGTGGGAGAGCCTCCGCTTCGCGGCCCTCCGGGAGGAGGAGCCGGGGGAGCTCGCAGGCTGGCTCGAGATGAACATGACGCGGGAGGGCAGCGCGAGCCATAAGACGAACGGCCACATGGCGTGGGTCGATGTGCAGGTCGCCGCCCCCCTGCGACGAGGGGGCATGGGAAGGCAGCTTCTGGCCAAGGCGGCGGAGGTCGCGCGGCAGCGGCAGAGGTCCCTGCTGATTGGCGGCAGCGACGAGGCGGCCGGGAAGGCGTTCCTCAAGGCCATGGGCGCCCAGCTTGCCCTCGGGTGGCGTCAGAGCCGTCTCTACCTCGCCAAGGTCGATTGGGGGATGGTTAGGGAGTGGGTTGAGGACGGGCGCCGACGATCCCCCCACAGCGAAATCCTCTTCTTCCGAGACCTTCCCCCGGAAGACTTCTTGGAGCCGTATTGCGCCCTCCTGCAGGAGGTGTCGAATCGGGAGCCCCGCGGCGACCTGGAGTTCGGCGACGAGGTCGTCACGCCGGAGATGCTGAAGGCGCGCGTCCAGGGCTTCCTCAAGGGCGGAGGCACGGTCCTCCGTGCCATCGCACGGGAGGCGAACGGCGACCTCAGCGGCCTCACCACCATGGGGTACTACCCCCAGGAGCGGACACACATCCATCAGTGGATGACGGGCGTGGGGGACGCCCATCTCGGACGCGGGCTGGGGAAGTGGCTCAAGGCGGCCATGCTCCTCAGGGTGCGGGAGGAGCTCCCCGAGGTGAAGGTCGTCATCACGGGGAATGCGACCATCAACGCCGCCATGCTCTCCATCAACGTGAGGCTGGGGTTCAAGCCCCACCGCGAGGGCATGGAGGGCCAGATCCCCCTCGAAAAGGTGGAGGCCTACCTCACCAGGTAGAGCTTCGACCGGGGATTCAAACGCCCACGGTGGTGCAGCCAAGGCCAATCTAGTCGGGGAGCACCAGGCCGAAGGCGTCCTTCATGGCCTCTCCGGTCTCGTCCAGGAAGAGGTGCTTCAGCTCCGTGTACTCGTGCAGGCCGTAGATGCCCAGCTCTCGGCCCACGCCAGACTGCTTGTAGCCACCGTGGGGCGTTGCGCAGCTGAGGATGTGATGGTGGTTCACCCACACTGTGCCGGCGCGAATCCCGCGGGCCACGCGCTCCGCGCGCCGGAGGTCCTGGGACCAGACGGAGGCCGCCAGGCCGTAGGCCGTGCCATTGGCCAGCTCCACCATCTCCTCCTCCGACCGATAGGTCAGGACGGACAGGACGGGGCCGAAGATCTCCTCCTGGGCGATGGTCATGTCGTTGGCGACCGCGTCGAAGATCGTCGGCTCGAGGTAGAAGCCCCGCTCGAATCCCTCCGGCCGTCCGCCGCCGGTCACGAGCGTCGCCCCCTCCTCCTCTCCCTTCCGGATGTAGCCCTCCACCTTCTCCCGCTGGGACTCGGAGATGAGGGGCCCCATGTCCGTCTCCCACGAGGAGGTGGGCCCCAACCGCATCTGCTCGGCCATCCGCACCAGGCGACCCAGGAAGCCGTCGTGGAGGCCCTCGGGCAGGAGGAGCCGGGTGCCGGAGAGGCATATTTGCCCCTGGTGGAGGAAGGCGCCGAAGAGGGTGCCCGGGAGGGCCTCTTCAGGGTCCGCGTCGTCCAGGACGACCATGGGGGCCTTTCCCCCCAGCTCCAGGGTGACCTTCTTCACGCCCGGCGCTGCCAGGGCCATGATCTGCCGTCCGACTTCCGTGGAGCCCGTGAAGGCCACCCGGTCCACCAGGGGGTTCGTCACCAACTCCTCCCCAACCTCGGGCCCCGGGCCCGTGACGACATTCAACGCTCCCGATGGGACCCCGGCCTCCCGGGCGAGGCGCGCGTACGCCAGAGCCGTGAGGGGCGTGTAGCTGGCGGGCTTCAGCACGAGGGTGTTTCCCGCCGCCAGGGCGGGGGCCACCTTCCACACGGCCATGAGGAGCGGGTAGTTCCACGGGATGATGCCCGCGCACACGCCGATGGGCTCCCGTAGGACGCGGCTCTTGATGCCGACGTCCGGCAGGTCCACCACCTCGTCCCGCAGCGAGCGTGCAAGGTGGGCGAAGTGGCGGGTGTGCTCCACGGCCATGGGGATGTCGGCAAAGCTCGCCTGACGGATGGGCTTCCCGCCGTTCTGGGCCTCCAGCGTCGCCAGGTCGTCCGCGCGCTCCTGGACGAGGGCTGCCAGCTGCTCCAAGACCTTGGCCCGCTCTTCCGGTCGCATGCGGGGCCAAGGGCCGCGGTCAAAGGCGTCTCGGGCGGCGTCGATGGCGGCTCGGGCATCCTCCCGCCCCGCCCGGGGGACGGTGGCCATCACGCCTCCCGTTGAGGGGTCCAGGACGTCGTACGTCTCTCCGGAGGCCGACGTCGCCCAGGCGTCGCCGAGGAGCATCCGGTACTCCATGGGTCGGGGACACAACGCCACGCTTATACTTGTGCACTCCCATCCGCGCCACGGAGTCGATGCGGGCGGCGGTGTTCCATGGACCCAAGCGGCCGTTGACCATGGAGGAGGTCGACGACCCCGATCCCGAGGCACGGGAGATCCTGGTCCGGGTGGAGGCGTGCGGCGCCTGCCACAGTGACCTCCACGCGATGCGGGAGCACTTTGCGCCGCTGGACGAGGGCCACATCCCCGGCCACGAGATCTCCGGACGCGTGGAGGCGTTCGGCGCGGAGGCCCGGAACCCGTACGATCTGCAGGAGGGGGATCCCGTCCTGGTGAGCTGGATCGCCTCCTGTGGCGTGTGTCAGGAGTGCGCCCGCGGCCGAGAGAACCTGTGCCGCTACCTAGAGATGCCGGGCCTGACGCCGGGTCGCCAGGGAGGCCTGGCGGAGCTGGTCGCCGTGCCGGAGCACACCGTCCTCCCCCTGCCGGAGGACGTGCCCCTGGACGAGGCCAGCGTTCTGGGCTGCGCCTATGGCACGGCTTTCCACGGCCTGCGGAGGCGGGCCCGGCTGCGCGCCGGCGAGACCCTGGCGGTCTTCGGCTGCGGAGGCCTCGGCCTGGCCACGATTCAACTGGGAATCCTCTTCGGTGCCTCGACCTTGGTGGGCATCGACATCGTTGCGGAGAAGCTCCCCTGGGCCCAGGAGTTGGGCGCCACGCACGTGGTGGACGCCTCGAAGGAGGATTCGGTGACGGAGGTGCTGGAGGCGACGGGGCAGCGGGGCGTAGACCTGGCTGTGGTGGCGAATCCGGAGCCGGACCTGGTGGGCTCCCTGGAGGTGGTGCGGCGCGGCGGTCGGATGCTCGTCATCGGCCTCCACCCTATGGGGACCCGGGTGCCCATGGACATCATGGGCTTCTCGCTGTACAACCTCTCCATCATCGGCTGCCTGGGCTACAGCCCGCGGCGGGATCTGCCGGAGATCATCCGGCTCGTGGCGACGGGGCGGATCGACCCGGGGAGAATCGTCAGCCGGTACTACCCCTTGGAGGCCGCCAACGAAGCCTACGCGGACTTGGAGCGGGGGCGACTCGCCCGGGCCGTCGTCCGGGTGCGGTAGGCTAGACGAACTCCGTGGGGACCTGGCCCGCCGTCGCCACCAGCAGCTTCGCCGCCTTGGTGTACCGCATGACCTTCATCATGCTGCCCTTGAGTTTGAACTTCCCCGTGAGGAGGCCCCGGATGGGGTCGATCTCCTTGTTGATGAGCCTGATCCAGTTGCCGTACGGGCCGGCGTAGGTGAAGGCGGTCTTCACCTCCTCTTCGGGGGAGAGAAGGCGCGCCTCTCGGCACTTGCCGTGCCAGAGGTCCACGTAGAAGGTCGCCTCCTCCTGGAGGCTGCCCTCGGGACGAACGACGAAGAGGAAGTCGCCCTCCCAGTCGTGGGCCGCCTTGGCGTAGTCCAGGTTCTCGTTCAGGACGTCTTTGAAGGTCTCGATCCACTCTTGTGAGGGGAACGTGGCCATGGCCTGGGGAGATGGGTTCGGTTCGGATATCTAACTTGCGGAGGAGGCTTCCTGCACCCCTTCCGTACGCCTGACAGAAGACGCGGCGCACGGGAGGGCTCCTGCGTCACCCCCTGGGGGGTGGGATCAGAGTGGAGCCAGAACAGTAGACGTCCACGACGGCCCCCTCCAATGTGACGACGGCGATGATCACCTTCTTCACTGCGGAGCCAGGCGGACACCGCGAGCTCCAGCCCGCCTCCCTTAGCGGTTGGGGGAGTTCGCCGGGCCGAAAGCTTAACCGTGTCCCAAGTCTACGGCCTTCCCGTGGCTGGCGGAAAGGCGCACGGGGCATACCTCGAGCTGACAAAGCCTCGGATCATCCTCCTCCTTCTCCTTGTGGCCTCCTCGTCTTTCGTCGCCTCCTCCCCTTCGGCCATCCACCTCCCCACGTTGGCCCTCCTCCTGGCCGCCGGGGCCCTGAGCTCGGCGGGCTCCTCCGCCGTGAACCACTACCTGGACCGGGATATCGACGGGGTGATGGCACGGACCAGGCATCGTCCGCTGCCCAGTGGAAGGCTCCGGCCTCGGAACGCCCTGGCCTTCGGCCTTCTCCTGATCGCCGCAGGCGGGGCGATGGCCTCGCTCATCAACCTCCTCACGGCCCTCTTCGTCTTCCTGGGCGCCTTCGTGTACCTCGTCGTTTACACGCTCATTCTGAAGCGACGGAGCCTCTGGAACATCGTCATCGGAGGCTTTGCAGGCTCGTGCCCTGCCCTGGCGGGCTCCGCCGCCGCGGTGAACGGCATCACCCTTCCCGCCCTCTTCATCGCCCTCCTGGTGTTCCTCTGGACGCCAGGCCACTTCTGGGCCCTCAGCCTCCGAAACCGGCGGGACTACGCGCGGGCCCGGGTCCCCATGCTGCCGGTGGTAGTGGGGGAGACGGCGGCCGCCCGCTCCATCGTCGCGTCCACCCTCCTCCTCCCGCTCTTCATCCTCTCCTCCTTCCTGCTGGAGGTCGTCCCCTTCTCCACCCTCCTTCCAGGACTGGCAGCGGGCGGGATCCTGCTCTACCTGACCGTGGGGATCCTCCGAGACCCCCGGGCGGCCTGGTCCTCCTTCAAGTTCTCGGGGGTGTTCCTGGCCATCACGCTCGTCGCCACGGCCGGAGCCGCCTGGCTCACCTAGCCTACGGCTGGGCGTAGTAGTAGTCGGGCTCCTCCTGGGTCGCCATGATGTCGCGCATCTCCCGCAGGAGGTCCCGCTGCTCCTTCGCGTAGTACACCATGGAGTGCTCCTGCAGGAGCTGCTGGATGAGCATGCGGACTTGCCGGTAGGGGTGGATGCCCTTCAGCTCCCCGTAGCTTCGGGCGCGGGCTACCGTGACGTCTCGTCCCCCCCCGGCGAAGAGGCCCCCGCCCGCGGTCCCCTCCTGGTTCGTGGCCGCCACCCCGCCCCCGGCGAAGGACTCCTCCGCCCCCGTGCCGATGCCGGAGGCGGTGACGGGGATGATGCTCCCGTAGCCGAAGAGGCGGCCCAGGACGCCCTGGTGCGTCTCCAGGTCCGTGACGTTCTCGAAGCGCACCGTCCGCTCCCGCTTCGTCAGGACGCCCGCCTTCAGCATGAGGCGCAGGTCCGTGATGACGTAGGTGTGGGTCCGCCGGTAGAAGTCCACCGCCGCCATCCCCACGAGGGCCGTGGCGACGGAGTAGACGGGCAGGAAGAAGGGGTTCGCCCCGGCATCCGGGGCTTGGATCGTCAGGAGGATGGCGCCGGTGATGATGAGGCCGTAGACAAGAAGGATCGACCATCGGATCATGAGGACGGCGATGGCCACGCCGAAGGCCACCAAGGCCGCGGCCCAGATCATCATGCGCACCGTCATGATGCCGGGGGCGTAGCCCAGGAAGCTCTCGAAGGCCAGCCATCCGCCCACGGCGTTATAGAGGAACCCTAGGCCTAGGGCAAGGACAAACAGGAAGATGAAGGGCGTGTGGTGGTCCAAGAAGGAGAGTGGGTGGGGCTGGAGTTCGGCCCGGATGTCCTCGTTCCGTAACAGGTCGTACTTGGGCCTCCACGGACCAGGCATTCGCCGAAAGAGGGCCCTCAGCCGGAGGACGAATCGCGAGCGCACCCCAAATCCCTTAGGCGCCGGATGCGCCCCTGCCGATAAATACGTTTCGTCCGACGGCTCACGCCTTCCGCCCGCGGCCCCACACCTGGCGCTTGAGCCTCCGGAACCCCATGGACTCCGTGAGCCGGAGGGAGACCTCGTTGTCCTCGAAGACGTGGCAGCCGGCCACCTTGCCCCGAGCGAAGACCTCCTCGCACATGGCGGTGGTCACCGTCTTGGCGAAGCCGCGCCCACGATGGCGCCTCCGGACGTGGAGGAACCCTAGCATCACCGCCCGGTCCGTCTCCAGGTGCGTCATGTCCCACGCTACTAGCTCCCCGTCAACGTACACGCCGGCCGTTGGCCCGCCCTCGATCCGCGAGCGCACGTACGCCTCCGCCTCCGTGCCCCCGAGCCAACGCTCCGCGATCATCCGCGCGTGCTCCGGCCTCACCGACCGCGTCCCCCGACCCCGCGTTGGCCGCAGGTCCCCCTCCTCTACGCGGAACAGCCAGGCGGGGGTCTCCGTCTCCACCTCCATCGCCTTCTCTAGGGCAGGCAGCAGGTCCACGTCCAGGGCGGCGATGTGGTACTTCCCGGCCGGCAGGTCATCCAGGAGGGCCGGCAAGGCCGCCCCCTCTCCCCCCGCCACCAGGCGCCGCTCCTCCCCCACCACGACCAGCGCCCTCGGCCGGGCGGGATTGTTCACGAGAATGCGCCGCTCCCCCCCTTGGAAGAAGGCCCGGTGGATGAGGTAGGCATTCCCCACGGGATCGCGGTCGAGCCACGCCTTGAGCGCCGGGCTCCCGGCCGTCAGTTCCACGGCGTCTCCCCCCTCGTCACCCGGGTCAGAGTCCCAGCTTCTCCCGGTACGCGGCCACGTCCAACAGCCCGTGGCCGCTGATGTTGAAGGCGATGGCCTTCTCCTCCCCCGTCTCCTTGCAGCGCAGGGCCTCGTCCATGGCCGCCGCCACGCTGTAGGCCGACTCCGGCGCCGGGAGGAAGCCCTCCGTCTGGATGAACGTCCGCGCCCGCTCGAAGACGTACGTTTCGTCAGCCGGGAAGGCAAGAGTGTCGATGTAGCCGTGGTGGCGGAGCAGGCTGATGATGGGGGCGGCGGCGTGGTAGCGAAGCCCGTCGGCCTTGATGGGATGCATCTCCTTCTGGTGACCCAGGGTGTACATCTTGAGCATGGGCGTGAGCTCCGCGTGGTCGGCGTGGTCGTACCGGTACTCCCCCTGCAGGTTGGGGGCCGCCTCGCTCTGGGTCGCCAGGAAGCGCACCGTCTGTCCCTTCAGGGCGTCGCCCACGAAGGGGAGGACGAAGCCGCCGAAGTTGCTCCCGCCGCCCAGGCAGGAGATCATGAGGTCCGGGTAGTCGTCCACCATCTCGAATTGCCGCTTCGTCTCCAGCCCGATGATGGTCTGGTGCGTGAGGACGTGGTTCAGCACGGATCCAAGACAGTAGATGGTTCGGTCGTCCCGCTCCGCCACCTCCAGCCCCTCCGAGACGGCGATGCCCAGAGACCCGGGGTGCTCCCCATCCTCCTTCAGCAGGGCCCGCCCGACGGCCGTCTCCTTGCTTGGCGAGGCGTGCACCCGGGCGTCGTAGAGCCGCATGAAGCCGAGGCGCTCCTCCTTCCAGTCGTAGACGGCCCGGACCCAGTAGATCGTGAGGTCAAGGCCCACGAGGCTGGCGGCGTACGCCAGGGCCGTGCCCCATTGCCCAGCGCCCGTCTCTGTGGTGAGGCGCTCGTAGCCCTCCTCCCGGGCGTAGTGCACCTGGGCCAGGGCGGTGTTCACCTTGTGGCTGCCCGTGGGGGAGTAGAACTCCGCCTTGTAGTAGAGTCGTGCAGGTGTCTTCAGGCGGGCCTCCAGACGCCGCGCCCGGATGAGAGGCCGGGGTCTCCCCGCCTGCTCATAGAGTTCGCGGACGCCCTCGGGGATGTCAATCCACCGCGCCTCGGAGGACTCCTGCTCCAGGCAGTGGCGAAGGAGGACCTGCTTCAGGCGGGCCAGCCGGGGCTGCCCCTCTTCCGGATCCTCCGGAGGGGGAAGGGGCTCCGGGAGGTCCGGGAGGACGTTGTACCAGGCGGACGGCATCTCCTCCGGCGGGAGCTGAACAAGAACATTTCCACGCGGCGTTCCATCCCCTCGCGCCGTCAACGGGCTTTGCGCCTAAAGGCTTTCTCCCGCTCGATTGATGGCACGCAGCACGTCCTTCGCGGCCTGGACGGGATCGGGCGCGGCGGTGATGGTGCGCCCCACGATGAGGAAGTCCGCCCCGTGACGCAGGGCCTCCCCCGGGTCGCCTCCCTGGGTGCCCACGCCCGGGGCGAGAATGAGGAGGTCCCCGACGATCACTCGCATCGTCGCGATGGCCTCGGGCCGGGTCGCCCCCACCACGATGCCCGAGGCGCCCTTCGTCTTTGCCATGGTCGCCAGCTCCTCCGCCGCGGACGGGAAGAACCGGTCCGCCCCGGGATGGCTCATGAGGACGACCACGAAGATGTCGCCGCGGGCCGCCTGGAGGCACGCCTCCAGGGAGTCCTCCCCCGTGAAGCCATGCACGACGACCCCCGCGGCCCCGTGATCGAAGGCGGTCTCCACGATAAGCCGGTTCGTGTGGGGAATGTCCGCCACCTTGAAGTCGCACAGCACGTCACCGTGCTCCGCCAGGCGGTCCACAATGCCCATCCCCGCCCCCAGGACCAGGGGGTAGTTCACCTTGAACGCGTCGCAGAGGTCCGACGTCCGCCGGGCGACGGAGAGGGCCTCCTCGCCATTCCGCTGGTCCAGGGCGATGACGAGGCGATGCGCCCGCTTCACATTCCCCCGCAGGAGGCGGCGCGGGAAAAAGGCTTCGTGGGCATCCGCACGATGTGAGAACGACTGCACTAGGTTTATGTACCCACAGCCTCATCCCCGGCTTCCTGGCCCTTTTCGGCCTGCTTGGGGGAGAGCCGCATGGCGTCGGAGTACGAGATGAAGGCCAAGGTGTGCCTCGTGGGGGAGGCGGCCGTGGGCAAGACCAGCCTGATCCGCCGCTTCGTCCTGAACGCCTTCGACGAGAAGTACGTCACCACGCTGGGGGCCAACGTCTCCAAGAAGGAGATCACCGTGGAGATCCCGGAGCGGGACCTCTTGGTGAACATGGACATGGTCGTCTGGGACATCATGGGGGAGAAGGGCGTCCGCGACCTGCTGAAGGAGGCGTTCTTCCACGGGGCCCAGGGGATCCTGGCGGCCTGCGACATCACCCGCTACTCCACCCTCCGGGAGCTGGACGACTGGGTCCAGTCGGTCTTTAACGTCTGTGGGGACGTCGCGGTGGTCTACGCGGTGAACAAGACGGACCTGAAGGAGGAGGCCATGGTCTTCTTCGGGGACCGGGAGGCGGAGATCTCCGCCGAGGCCTTCGACGCCCCCTTCTTCTACACCTCGGCCAAGACGGGGGAGAACGTCCAGGCGGCCTTCAACGAGCTAGCCAGGCTGGCTGTCAGACACCGTTAGCGAGAAGGGCCGACTAAGGCGGGCGGCCATACCTGACTGCCCGTGGGCTGGGGCCTCCTTCCAGGATGGCAGGTATCGGCCGTGATAACGGCGTCTATAGGA
>CAYGBN010000014.1:0-42798 GCA_964348155.1 uncultured Methanomassiliicoccales archaeon | reverse complement strand
TTCCCGCCTTCGGGCGGGAAAATTACGGCATCCTCTCGGGAATCGACCGGGAGGGCATGTCCATTGCGCTTTCCGATGCAGTCCTTTTCCTCCGGAACGCGAAGTTCCGGGAGGTCGCCTCCATGTTGCGGAAGCACGGCGTCGAGCTGGAGCAGCTGAGGCTCGCGTACCCCGAGGTTCAGGCGGACACCCTCCGGCAGGTCGTGGAGGCGGCCCTGGACTGGCTGGGCTCCCGCTTCGACTACGGCATCTTAGTGGACGACTCGGGGCTCTTCGTGCGGGCGTTGGATGGGTTTCCTGGAGTCTACTCCTCCTACGCCTTTCGCACGCTGGGCTGTCCCGGCCTCCTTCGGCTTGTGGAGGACGAGACGGACCGCGCCGCCACGTTTCGAACCTCCTTCGGGGTGCTGGAGAAGGGAGGCCCGACCGTTCTCGAGGGCGTCTGCCACGGCAGCCTGGCGGAGGAGGAGCGAGGGGAGGGGGGCTTTGGCTTCGACCCCATCTTCGTGCCGGAGGGGGAGACGCGGACCTTCGCGGAGATGGACGTGGAGGAGAAGAACGCACTTTCCCACCGCGGGCGGGCCGTGGCCGCCCTCGCCCAGCATCTCGCAGGGGGGTCGGCGTGAGGCTGCCCCCGGAATCCCGGGTCCTCGTGACCGGCGGCGCCGGGTACCTGGGGAGTCACCTCTGCGATCTCCTCTTGGACAGGGGGCACCGGGTCCGGGCCCTGGACAACCTCTCCACCGGATCGCGGGCGTTCCTCCGAGGTGCCATGGAGGCGGAGGGCTTCGAGTTCGTGGAGGGCGACCTACTGCGGAACTCCCTGGAGGAGGCCCTGGAGGGGTGCGAGGCCGTCTTCCACCTGGCGGCCAACCCCGACGTGCGGGCAGCCCTCGAGGACCCCCGCGTGGACGTGGAGCAGAACCTCGAGGCCACCTTCCGCCTCCTGGAGGCCATGCGACAGAAGGACGTCCCCGCGATCCTCTTCACCTCGACCTCCACCGTCTACGGGGAGGCCACGGTGGTCCCGACGCGCGAGGACTACGCCCCCATGGAGCCCATCTCCCTGTACGGCGCGACGAAGCTGGGCTGCGAGGCGCTCCTCTCGGCCTACGCCCACACCTTCGGCCTTCGCGGCGCAGCCTTCCGCTTCGCCAACGCCGTCGGCGGGCGCTCCACCCACGGCGTCGTCCACGACTTCGTGGCGAAGCTAAGGCGAAACCCCCGGGAGCTCGAGATCCTGGGGCGGGCGCCCGGGACGAAGAAGTCCTACTGCTACGTGGACGACTGCCTCGCCGGTCTCCTAGCGGGGATGGAGGCGGCGGGGGAGCCGTGGGACGTATTCAACGTCGGGAGCGAGGACCAGATCACGGTGCAGGGGGTGGCAGAGGTCGTGTGCGGTTCCCTCGGCCTGGAGGACGTTCGCTACGTGTGGACGGGCGGCGTCGAGGGGGGGAGGGGTTGGAAGGGGGACGTGCGGGACATGTGGCTCGACGTGGGGAAGCTGAAGGGGACGGGGTGGAGGCCCGCGCTCAGCAGCAGGGAGGCGGTTCGGCGGGCCGTCCACGACCTCGGTGCCTCCGACGCCAGGCCGTAGGCGGGGCCAAAGGCCGCGGTTGCCTCCGGACCGCAACGAACGGTTAAATTGGCACGGTGGGATGGAGCCGCGGGGCTGTAGGGTAGCTTGGCCAATCCTCCTGGCTTTGGGAGCCAGCGACCCCGGTTCAAATCCGGGCAGCCCCATCGACCTCTTCCCTCCTCTCGGAGGTGTCCCCCGGGTTTCCCCTGATGACGAGTGAGGACAATTCGTTCCGGATCACCTCCTTAGAACGAGAGGTGCATCCGGTGTTCAGAGCCTCGCGGGAAAGGAGAGTGCGTCGTCCCTTGGGGAACGGAGCTGTGGTGAATCCGCTGACTCGCTGTCACGGTAGGTGCGCCATTTGGCTGCCCCTGGTCCCACCAATCTTTATATCCGTGGAGGGCCAAGATGTGGTTCATGAATGAAGGACTGATCCCGACAGAACTGCGCCAGTTCTTCCTGCGGCGAGGGGTCTCCGTACAGGTCGCCGCCGTGCTGATGATCGTCTTCGGACTCCTCGTCATAGTCTTCCCTGGCCTTGTCGCGATCTTGGTGGGGGTCTACCTGATCCTCGCCGGTGTCGTGACGCTGCTCGGCTACATCTGGAAGCCCCCCGCGCCGCCCTCGGCCGAGGGGAGCTAGAGGCCTTCCTCGGTCTACGGTGGACTCCTGGAATCGGAAGCAGGTGCGGCCGGGTGCGTCCGTCGTTCGGAAGCCTTATCTTCGCGACTCCAATGAGGGCTTATGCGCCTCAACCTGAGCAAGTTCATCGAGCGGCCACCCGCCGAGGTGTTCCGCTTCTACGCCGTCAACCACGTCCAGAACCATCCTCGCTGGGATCCCGACATGGAGCTCGAGCAGGTGACCGAGGGCCCCATCGGCGTCGGGACGGTTATCCGCCGACGCCACACGCACTACGGCGAGCCGAGCGAGGGCACCATGGAGGTCGTCAGGTACGACCCCGACCGGGCGTTCGGCGTTGTCATCCACGATGGCCCCATCGAGATCCTCGGCCACATGTCCGTCGGGCCGGAGGGCGAGGGCGGCACGCGTCTCACCATCGGCATCGAGATTCCTGGGAGCGAGAATCCCATCGACCCCGCCCTCATCGAGCGGACCCTCCGCAACATCAAGACCTTGATTGAGTCGGAGGTCGCCCGGACGAGATGAGCGCCCGTTGGGGTCCGGCGTCCCGGCGAAGCTAGGGAAGCTCCTTCCCGCAATAGGAGCAGTACTGGGCGTCCATGGCGACGGGCCGCCCACAATGCGGGCACATCCTTCCCTGAGGTGCGGAAGGCTGGGCGTACGCCGGCGGAGGGGCCTGACCATAGGTCACGGCAACGTTGAGCTTCGAGTGGGCCAGCAGGAGGAAGATGCCTCCGAGGAGCGCCCCGATGGGGGGGAACAACCCGAAGATTCCCAGAACCAGGGAGGACGTCTGTGCCCGGGCATACTGACCCGTATCGATGTCGCTGCGGACTGTCCAGGCCCAGAACGTGAAGCCCACGCTCAGGGCCAGGAAGACGGTGTAGGGCACGAGGAACGGGAAGACGATGCCCCCGCCGAAGCCGTCCATCATGCCGTCTCCCATCGAGTCGGTCCAGAATCCGAAGAAGATCGCCCCCAGTAGCATCACCAAGGCCCAGATGGCGGCCATGATGGCGAAGAAGATGTTCCCGAAGGGTTCCGGGGCGTGAACTGTCCCGCGCGGATGGGCGTCCTGCGTCATCGCGAAGCCTCCTCAAAGCCTCATCCATATCGACGCCCACGCGGCGCCGTTGACACCCATGAAGGCCAGGATTGCCACGAGAAGGATCGCGAGGTTTTGGTAGATGGAGTAGCCGTCGGCGTAGAAGAACAGCCAGATGATGACGAAGATGAGCAGTCCGAAGAACGAGATGATGGAGGCACCGATCCTCCACCCCACTCGCGATCCCTTTCGCCAGCTTCTACGCTCCCACCCTTGGCTCTTTCCCTCCTCCTCCACGATACTCCCCGGGTGGGCTATTCCCAACCGCGTATTAAGCAGTGCCCTGCCTCTCGAACCCGGGCGCCCTGAAGGTGCCGAGGGTCGGGGGGCTCGGACGCAGCTCAGACCCAGGAGTCCCCGACGGTGCGTTCCTCCCGCGCCTCGCCCGTGTTCACCGTGGCGTGGCGCTCGAAGAGAAGGATCTGCGTCCCCGTCTCGGCCACAGGGCGATGCTCCAGGTCACGGGGGACGACCGCGAACTCCCCCGGCCCCAGGCGCACCCCTCCCCCCGGAACTCGATGCGAAGCCCCCCCTTCACGACGAGGAAGAGGTCATCCCCCCATGACGAGGCCAGGTGAACGCCCTCCCTGACCTTCACCTGGGGCGTTACATAGCGGCTCCCCCGAGGGCGTCGCGCGCCACGTGGTATTAAGGTACGATTAGGTCATGACGAGGGGGCTCCAGGAGGCCTGCGGTGCCGCGCACGGTGACGGAGAGGCAGGTGGCAGCGTTTCGCCTCAGCCGACACCATCTGGACAGACGGGCCGCCTCGGGGCGCCTCGCCACGGTCGTCGGGGACGTGGGGGGCATTCAGGCCCAGCTCGCCTCGGCCGCACGCGTTGGGCTGTGGTGCAGGGTGGGTGGCCTCGCCCCTGAGGATGTGGATCGGGCGCTCTGGAAGGAGAAGACGCTGGTGAAGACGTGGGCGATGCGCGGGGCGGTCCACTTGCTGCCAACCCAGGATCTCCCGCTCTTCCTGGAGGGGCTCCGCAGGGAGGGCCTGCTCCGGGAGAAGCAGTGGATGTCACGGTACGGGTTGAAGGAGGAGGACTTCCCCCGGATGTCCGCGGCCATCCAAGAGGCGCTGGCCTCAGGTCCCATGACCCGCAAGGAGTTGGCGGACACCACGACGGGGATGGTGGGGGAGTGGGGCCGCCCCTGGATCGAGCACGGGTACGGCGGGGTCGTGCGCCTGGCCTGCCTGGAGGGACGCGTCTGTTTCGGCCCCAATCGCGACCGGGAGATCACGTTCGTTCGGACGGACGAGTGGCTCCCCTCGCTGGAGGAGACGCCGCTGCCGGATGCAGAGGCCGAACTCCTCCGCCGCTACCTGCACGGATTCGGCCCGGCAACACCCCAGGACTACGCCGCCTGGTCGGGGATGCGCGTCCGGCCCGCCCAGGCCACATGGAAACGGCTCGGCGAGGCGGTGACCCAAGTCTCGGTGGCGGGGCGCGAGGGGTCTCTCCTTGCCGAGGACGTGGATCGGCTCCTCGAAGCCGAGCCGCCGGAGCCCCCCTCCGTCCGCCTCCTCCCCCACTTCGACGCGTTCCTGCTGGGCCACAGAGACAAGGGCCACCTGGTCGCCGAGGCCCGCTATAAGCGCGTCTACCGGAAGGCGGGCTGGATTTCCCCCCCGGTCCTGGCGGACGGACGCATCGCGGGGACCTGGGAGGCCAAGCATCGGACGCACGAGATCGACCTCACCGTGGTGCCCTTCGGGGAGCTGCCCTCCGACGCGCGGGATGCGCTCTCCACGGAGGCGGAGGCCCTGGGCAGGTTCCACGGGAGACGGGTCCGGCTCCGCGTGGAACGCACGCTCTAGGCATGCGTGGGGGGAGGAACGTGGACGCCCGGATTCGCGAGGCCCTGGCGCGGGAGAGGACGGTGGACATCACGACCACGGGTCGCCGCACGGGCCGTCCGCGCCGCATCGAGATCTGGTTTCACAACCTGGATGGCCGCATCTTCATCACGGGAACCCCGGGGCCGCGGGATTGGTACGCCAACCTGCTCGCCCACCCCGACTTCACCTTCCACCTGAAGGGGCGGGTGCAGGTCGATCTTCCCGCCCGGGCTCACCCCATCCGGGACGAGGGGAAACGTCGGGCCGTCCTCTCGCGCATCGTCCGACGCGTGGGGGGGAGAGACCTGGAGGCGTGGGTCCGGGGCAGCCCCCTCGTGGAGGTTCGGTTCGAGGGGGGCTGAAGGCTACTCCAGGACGTGGATGTTGCGCTCGGCGGACATCGTCTTGAGAATCTCAGGCCAGACGGTGACGCTGACCTCCCCGATATGGGCCTTCCGAAGGAGCAGCATGTAGGTCCGGGACTGCCCGATGCCGCCGCCGATGCTTAGAGGCAGCTCCCCCTTCAGGATGCCCTGGTGGTAGGGGTACTCCAGGAGGTCCATCTGCCCCGCCATCTCCAGCTGCCTCCGCAGGCTCTCCGCGTTCACGCGGATGCCCATGGAGGTGAGTTCGTGACGCCGCTGGGTGACGGGGTTCCAGACGAGGATGTCCCCGTTGAGGCCGTGCACGGTGCGTCCGTCCTCGGAGGTCGTCTCCGTCACCCAGTCGTGGTAGTCCGCCGCCCGCATTTCGTGGGGATACCCGTCCTCCAGGGGATACCCGATGCCGAGGATGAAGAGGGCCGGATGCTTCTGGAGGACCTCCGTCTCCCGCGCCTTGCGGGGCAGGTCGGGGTGCATGTCCAGGATGTCCTCCGCGTGGAGGAAGGTGAGGCGCTTCGGGAGGGTCGGGTGGCCGGGGGCCCGCAGCTGCGGGAAGAGGTCGTGGACGTGGGCCTCCGCCCCCCGCAGGACGTCCCAGATCTTGCCCACGACCTCCTTCAGGAAGTCCAGGTTTCGCTGCGCCTCCGTGATCACCAGCTCCCAGTCCCACTGGTCCACGTACGCGCTGTGGTCGTGGTCGAGGAAGTAGTCCTTCCGCACGGCCCGCATGTCCGTGCAGAGGCCCTCCCCCACGCCCATGCCGAACTGCCGGAGCGCCTGGCGCTTCCACTTCGTGGCGGCCTGGACCACCTGGGCGTCCACGGGATGCTTGTCGTGGTCGTTGGCCATGTGGAACTGGATGGGCGTGCGCGAGCCGTCCCGGTCCAGCAAGTCGTTTACGCCGCTCTCGGCGTCCACGATCAACGGGACCGTGACCATGGTGAGGTTCAGGGCGTCGCACAGGCCGTCCTCGACGTAGCGTTCACGGCGAAGATGGCCTCCTGGGTCTCCCGCGGCGTCAGCAGGGAGGCGTACTCCCGGGGGAGGATCTTCGCCACCTCCGCGTAGTCGCCGATGCCGGGGCCCGCGAGGTCCGCTTCCTTCTCGGGCATGGCGGGGGTCTCCGAGGGGGAAGGCGGGCGCCCGCAGTTGAACGATTTCTACGTACTCCTCCCTACAACATATACGGGCGGACGGGGCCTCTGCTCGCGGACGCTCCCCCTCAGGGGTCGTAGACCTCCTTGTTCTCCGGGCCCGTGACGACCAGGATGCCCAGACCGCCCTTGTCGATGGTCCGACTGAGGGAGTGGTCCACCAGAATGTAGTTGCCCGGAACCTCCAGGATCAGGTCCACCACGACGGCCCCTCCCGCCGGAACCAGGGTCGTCTGTACGCTCTGCAGGGGCGGCGAGAGGAGGTCCGCCTCCGGGTACACCCGGTCGAAGTGCTCCCCGATGACGTGGAACGAGGAGATGAGGTTCACCCCGATGTTGCCGAAGTAGATTCGAACGGTCTCGTTCACGTCGGCACGGAGGGCCAAGTCCCCCGTCAGGGCCTGCCAGCGGCCGTTGAACACCACGTAGTTCGGCTCCTCGTCGTAGAGGGCCTGCCCGTCGAACTCCTGGTGACCCGGGGTGCCGGGCTCCCACTTCGTGTAGAACTCGCTCTGCATCACGTAGAACTCCCGGTCCACGGACGGAAGCCCGGCCTCCGGTTCCACGAGGATCAGTCCGTACAGGCCCTTGGCGATGTGGGTGGGGATGTGGGGCGTGGCACAGTGGTAGACGAAGAGGCCCGCGTGGATGGCCTTGAAGGTGATGTTGGTCTCCTCGCCCGGCGCGGTCTGGAGGGCCACGGCGCCCCCGCCCGGCCCCGTCACGGCGTGGAAGTCGATGGAGTGGTTCTGGGAGCTCTCGGCGGCGTTCCGGAAGTGGACGGTCACGGTGTCCCCCTGCCGGACCCGGAAGAAGGGCCCCGGCACGGTGCCGTTGTAGGCCCAGTAGGTGTGGGTCGTGCCCGGTTCGATCTCCGCGACCACCTCGCGCGACTCGATGTAGAGGTCGACCTCCGCGCTGAAGTTGCGGTTCAGGGGCCCCGGCAGGTCCGTGGGATCCTTGGCGATGTCCGCCACGTCCACGGGCAGGGCGGGTCCGGGCTCCCCGGGTCCCGTCGGTCCCCCGCCTCCCTCGCCCACGATGAGGCGGCCTTCCATGCCCGCCGCCTGATGCCCCTCGACGGTGCAGTGGTACACGAAGGTCCCCTCCTGGCTCGCCACGAAGGTGATGGTGTCCCGCGTGCCGACGCCCACCAGGAGGTCCGTGCCCACCCCATAGCCCTCGATGAACAGGTCGTGGCCCAGGACCTGACCGTTGGTCAGGATGACGGTGACCTCGTCGCCCACGTCCGCCGTGAGATCCGGATTCCGGACGCCGTCGATGCTTCCGCCGACGCCCACGTAGCCGTCGAGGAAGCCTCGGAGTTCGTAGGTCACGGCCCCCGGTTCCGGAACCTCCCCGGCCGGGGCCGACCGAGCGGCCAGATAGCCCATGGCCCCTCCGGCCGCCGCAGCGACCAGAAAAACGCTGAGGAACAGGAGGGTCCAAGTTCGCAGGTCCGGCGCGCCGCCCTGACGGTCTTCGCGCGTTGCCATCGTCACACCTCGTGAAGTTCCCTGCAGGGGCCGGGGGCGCTTAAAGGACGCGGCGGGCGTTGGCCCTTCCCCCGAACGCGCGTTCGGGGCTTACTCCCCCCGCTTCATCAGGCCGTGGAAGTAGGCGTGGAGGACCTTGGCCTCCCCGATCCGGAGGATCTCCGACAGGGTGGACTTGGCCACGCCCACCCTCTCGGCCAACTCCGTGAGGCTGATGCGTTTGGGGAACTCGAAGTACCCGAGCTTGTACGCCAGGCCGATGACCTTCTCCTGGCGCTCCGTCAACATGCCCGCTGCCTGGGCGTCGCGGATGGAGACGACCTCCGCGTGAAGCCCGCGCTGCTCCAGGTCCTGGACGAGGGACTCCACGTCGCGTCGGCGCGGCGCCATGATGTGCCACACCAGCCCCCCGCTCACCTCCCCCGTGGCATCCGTCAGGAAGCACTCCGAGTCCGCCAGGACGTGGCAGGCGCGACAGTCCCGAACCTGGAGGGTGGCCAGAATGCGGCCCTTGGGGGGGACGATGGCCTCGACCCGCGCCACGTCCGGGTTCGCCCGCAGCGCCTCCATCACGGCCGCGGGATCCGACGCCGTCTCGATCTCCACCAGGCTCTGCAGGAGCCCCTCCCCCACCTCCTTCTGCTCCACTACGTTGACCTTGGCCCCCTGCTCCTGGGTCAGGAGGGTAACCCAGCTGCAGGGGAGGTGGACACGGAGGGAGGCCTCGATCATGCATCGGGACTATCCTGCCTCTGGTATAAACCCAATAGGAGGGTCGGCGGGAGCGCGGAGGCGCCATCACGGGGGCGGCCTACGTCTTCGCGTGCAGGCCGACGTCCCGTAGCTGCAGGACCCCGGAGCTCCCTTCCCACACCTTCTCGGCCCGTCGCACGGTGAGCCGGGAGGCGAAGTTGGGCCCGTCCAGAACCATGGTCTCGTACTCCCCTCCCTCCCCGATGGGGTGGACGCCGTACCTCTCGTGGAGGGCGGCGAGGTCCGCGCACGCCGGGGGGTCCAGGCGTCGCCCGAGCCAGCTCGCGTCCAAGCCCTCGGCGGAGACGGCGACCACGAGGACGTGGAAGCCGGCCTCGACGTACTCCTCCAACAGGCGACGGGGGTCCTTCCGCCAGAGGGGGGCGTGGACCCACAGGCCAAGCGCCTCGCACACCTCCCCCACACGGGCGTACTGGTAGTCCGAGGCCACGGCCCCGGCCACGAGCCCCTCCGCTTCCGTGCGGGCCAGGACCCGCTCCAAAGCCTCCAGCTCCTCCCTTTCGCCCTCCCCCGCCTCCTCCACGATTTGGGGAAGCCCCAACGCCCGGGCCTGGAGGCGCGTCCAGCGGACGTTGGGCACGTGGTACATCCACGACCCCTCCCGGGGGAAGAGGGTGACCAGGGCGTTCACCTCGTGGCCCGCCTGCTGCGCCAGGTAGAGGGCGTAGTTCGAGTCCTTCCCGCCGGAGTAGAGGGCGGCCAACTTCACGGAGGCGTCACCTCCCTCCCCCATATATCTAGGGGCTGGCGGGCCCCGGGGGCGTGGCAAGCTATATGCCCCTCCGCCCCCCTCGGCCCCGCGCCGGGAGGCGCCACCGTGAACCCGAAGGAGATGGCCGCCGAGGCCGCCGTGGCCCAGGTGCACGACGGCATGGTGCTGGGGCTGGGCACCGGATCCACCACGCGGTACGCCGTCCAGGCCGTGGCCCGCCTCGTGGGGGAGGGGCAGGACCTCCGGGGCGTGCCGACGTCCCGGGCGACGGCGGACCTCGCCGCCTCCCTGGGCATCCCCCTGACCACCCTGGAGGAGCATCCCCACCTGGACCTCACCATCGACGGGGCGGATGAGGTCGATCCCCGCCTGCGCCTCATCAAGGGATTGGGGGGCGCTCTCACGCGGGAGAAGCTCGTCGCGCTGGCCTCGGATCGGGTCTTCATCATCGTGGACGAGAGCAAGCGCGTGGACGTCCTGGGGGCCCGCACCCCCGTGCCCGTGGAGGTCCTCCCCTTCGGATGGCAGGGGACCCGGCGGCGGCTGGAGGCCCTGGGGTGCACCCCCTCCCTCCGGCAAGGGGAGGAGGCCCCCTTCGTCACGGACAACGGCAACTACATCCTGGACGCCCGCTGCCCGCCCATGCCGGCTCCGGAGGAGCTCGCGGCGCGCATCAAGGCGCTGCCCGGGGTCGTGGAACACGGCCTGTTCCTTGGCGTCGCGGACCGGGTCTTCGTCGGGCGCCCCGGGGGGGTGGAGGTTCTCAGAAGGCCTTAGCCTGCCGCTGCAGCGTGCTCAGGGCCTTCTCCGCCTTCCGCAGCCTTCCCCGCTCCGCCTCAACGATCTCGTCGACGATCTCGGCCAGGGGGCGTGCCAGCCGATACGCGTGGAGGGGGCGGCCCTTTCCCTCCTTCTTCACGTCCCGCTTGGCGACCCACCCCCGCCGCCGCAGCGCCTTCATGGAGATGGAGACCTCGGGCTGCCGCATTCCCACCCCCTTCTCGATCTCCACCGACGTGGTCTCCCCACGAGAGGCCAGAAACACCAACGACCTCGCCAGGTTCCGCAGAAGCCCGGCCTGGATGAGAAGTTCGACCAGCCTCTCCTCCTTGGAGCGCGGGATGGCACCTTCCCCCCTAATATCTCGCGGCCCCGTATTAATTTGCATATATAAAAATTCCCGAGCCCCCCGCCAGGGGGTGGCCAGATGTTCCTCCTGGCTCCCAACTTTGAAATAGTCCGCCCTCCTATTGCGCGTCCGCATGAGGCTGCCCAGGGTCGTCCGAGGCCACTGTCCTCACTGCAACTCCCACCAGGAGTTGGAGATCGAGCGGGTGAAGACGCGGCCTCGGAGCGAGTTGAAGGCGGGGCAGCGGCGCTTCCGACGCGTGCTGCGCGGGTACGGCGGCTTCCCCCGGCCGAAGCCCTCCGGGGAGAAGCCCACGCGCCGGTTGAACATCCGCTATCGCTGCCGATCCTGCGGCAAGGCCCACCACCGTCCCACCTTCCGGGCCAAGCGGCTGGAGCTGGTCGAGGTTTAGCATGGGGGAGACCAGGAGCCGATTCCTCCGAGTGAAGTGCCGAGACTGCGGCAACGAGCAGGTCACGTTCGACCGGGTCGCCACGGTGGTGAGCTGCCTGGTTTGCGGCGCCACCCTCGCGGAGCCCACGGGGGGGAAGGCGAGCCTCAAGGCCGAGGTCGTGGAGGTGCTCTCGTGACCGCCTACGGACCGGAGTGGCCGGAAGAGGGGGAGCTCGTCGTCTGCGCCGTGAGCAAGGTGAAGAACTTCGGCGCCTTCGTGACGCTGGAGGAGTACGGGGGGAAGGAGGGCTTCATCCACATCGCCGAGGTGGCCCGGGGCTGGATCAAGTACATCCGGGACTACGTCCGGGAGGGGCAGAAGGTCGTCTGCAAGGTCCTGAACGTGGACGCCGACAAGGGCCACATCGACCTCAGCCTGAAGGCGGTCAACGAGCACCAGCGGCGGGAGAAGATCCAGGAGTGGAAGAACGCCCAGAAGGCGGAGAAGCTCGTGGAGCTGGTGGTCCAGCGGCTCAAGAAGGACATGGACTGGGCCTACAAGACCTTCGTGGGGGACCTGGTGGAGACCTTCGGGAGCCTCTACGTCGCCTTCGAGGAGGCGGCCATCGACGAGGAGGCCCTCAAGGGCGAGGGCTTCGAGGGGAAGTGGGTGGACGCCTTCCTGGAGGTGGCCCGGGAGAACATCGTCCCGCCCCTGGTGAAGATCAGCGGCTTCCTGGAGATGAGCTCCTCCGCCCCCGACGGCATCGTCCACCTGAAGGAGGTCCTAGGCGCCATCCAGAAGGACGACGGGGTCTCCGTGAGGGTCCAGTACATCGGCGCCCCCCGCTACCGTATCGTGGTGGAGGCTCCCGACTACAAGGTGGCGGAGGAGGCGCTGCAGGCGGCGGCGGAGAAGGCGGTGGAGGATATCCAGGCCCGGGGCGGGGACGGCAGGTTCCGCAGGAGGGAGTGAGTCGCGCACCCTCATCCGGCGGTGCACCTCGTGCGGATGCTACACTCTCCAGGAGGCGTGTCCCTCCTGCGAGGCCCGCACTGTCATGGCCCTCCCCCCGCGCTACTCCCCGGAGGACCCGTACGGCGACTACCGAAGAAGGCTGAAGCAAGGAGCGTGAGCCGATGGAGAACATCATCATCCAGTATTTTGAGAAACCTGAGCTGAACCATCCCATCTTCATTGAGGGCCTGCCGGGCATCGGCAACGTCGGCAAGCTGGCCGCGGAGCACCTCATCGACGAGGTGGGGGCCACGAAGTTTGCGGAGATCGTCTCGAAGTACTTCCCGCCCCAGGTCATGGTCCAGGACGGAGGCCTGGTGAAGCTCGTGAACAACGAGCTGTACTACGCCAAGAACGTGGGAAAGGGCATCGACCTGGTCTTCCTGGTGGGGGACTTCCAGGGGATGAACCCCGAGGGGCAGTACGAGCTGACGGACTTTGTGCTCACCGTCCTGGAGCAGTTCGGAGTGAAGGACGTCTTCACCCTGGGCGGCTACGGCGTGGGACGCATCGTGGAGAAGCCCAAGGTCTTCGGCGCGGCCACCCACAAGGAGCTCGTGAAGGAGATGGAGGGGTACGGGGTCGTCTTCTCCCGGGGCGAGCCCGGGACGGGCATCGTGGGGGCCAGCGGCCTCCTGCTGGGCCTGGGCGGCCTCCACAACATGCGCTCCGTCTGCTTCATGGGGGAGACCTCCGGCTACTTCGTGGACCCGAAGAGCGCCCAGGCGGTGCTGGAGGTCCTCAGCCAGGCGCTGGGCATCGAGGTGGACTTCTCCAAGCTGGAGGACAAGGCGAAGCACATCGACGCCATCACGGACCGCCTTCGCCAGGCGGAGGTCAAGCCGGAGGAGCCCTCCGCGGGCCGGGACCTGGGCTACATCGGCTGAGGGGTACCTTTTAACGCCCCCGGCCGTATCGCCGCGGGGGCGTGCTCCCGTAGTGTAGTCCGGCCAATCATCCCGGCCTTTCGAGGGCTGCGGGGACCCTCCTTCGGTTCGAAGCGAGCCGGTGACCCGGGTTCGAATCCCGGCGGGAGCATCTTCAGGGGCCTAGCTCCGCAGGGCCTCCACGGACGCCTGGAAGGCCTCTGGGAACCGGGCGCACTGCTCGGGGGGCACGGAGAAGGAAACTCGCACGAAGTTCTGGCCGAACCGGGGGGAGAGATAGTATCCTTGCCGGACGTGGACCTTGTGGTCCAGCAGCATGCGCTCCTCCAGGGCCGCGGGGTCCACCCCCGTCTCCTGCACGTCGACAATGAACATGTTCCCCCTGGCGGGGTAGACGGGCAGAAGGGCGCCGTCTACCGCCTCCACCGCCCGGTGGATCGTCTCCTGATTCTCCCGGCACACCTGCCGCAGGCGGGGAAGCCAACCCGCCTTGGTCCGTAGCGACGTGAGGGCCGCCCGCTGGGCGAGGACGTTGACCCCCAGGATGTTGGTGTCGAAGCTGGCCACGCGGTCCACGAGGGCCTTCGGCCCCACCAGGGCTCCCACCCGCATTCCGGCCAGCCCGGCACCCTTGGAAAAGGAGTAGAAGAGCAGAGTGCCCTCGTGATAGAACTCCGAGGCCAGGACGTGCCCCTCGGAGAAGTCCCGGTAGGTGATGTCGTGGAAGAGGACGAGGTCCGCGTCCTCGGCCACCTGGGCCAGACTCCGCAGCTCGTCCGCCGTGTAGCCGGATCCCAGGGGGTTGTGGGGGTCGATGACCAGGAGGATCTTCGTCCGCGGGGAGAGGGCCCCTTGGACGGCCTCGGGGGTGAGCTTCCACGGTTCCCCGTAGACGGGCACCTCCCGGACCATGGCGCCTGCCATGGCCGTCTGGCGATGGATGGGAAGGAAGCTGGGGTCCGTGGCCACCACCTCGTTGCCGGCCTGCAGCATGGCCCGCTGAGCCGCGTAGAGGGCCTCGATGCCCCCGTTGGTGAGGAACACCTCCGCGTCCTCCATCCTCAGGTCCTCCCGGATCGCCTCGGGGAGGCCGAAGATGCCGGGCTTGTACGGGTAGAGGTGGTACTCCCCCTCCCGGGCCGAGGCCACCACCGCCTCCTGGATCTTGGGGTCCAGGGGGACGGTGTTCGTGTTCTGGCTCATCCACACGACCTCGTCCCGGTGGCGGTGCGCAAACGCGAAGAGGTCCACCTTCCCCGCCATGGAAGACCTAAGGACGATGGGGCTCTAGGCCTTTGTGGTCGCGCCTGACAAAGCCTATAAGCGGGATCGTGTTCCCCTCAGGGGGGCTCGTAGTCTAGAGGTTATGACGTCACCTTGACACGGTGAAGGTCCCCGGTTCGAATCCGGGCGAGCCCACTCGGTCCCCCTACTCCTTCCTTCGCAGGCGGTTGTCGATGTAGCAGGCGAAGGCCTTGCCCGGGGAGGCCAGGTCGAAGGTCTCCCGGAACTCCTTGTCATCGACGATGGTGTAGGTCTCTCGCGCGCGGAACCCCTCCGGTACGTTCTCGATGGCCTCGCTGAGGAAGACGAGCGTGGCGTCGTCGGAGGCGTCTCGGTCCAGGGCGTATTGGTTCACGAACCCTTCCACGTGGAACTGCCGAAGCACGAAGGTCTCCCGTCCTTTGTCGTAGCTGTAGTAGCCGAAGTCCTCGTGAATCTCCCCCTCGGGGTTCGCCTCCTGGGGCTCGTACACGGAGCGATTCCGGACCTCGAGGAACTGACCGCCCAGGACAAACCGGTACTCTCGCTCAACAGTTGACTCTCCCACCTGGCCCCCGCCCTCCCCGACCCATTGCCCCTCGAAGTAGCGGAGCGGTCTCCAGACATCCCCCGGCTGCTCCCCCATCGCTTCTCCTCATGCGTGGCGGGAGATAAGACCCTTCCTCCCCGCCGGGTCCTCGATCCGGCCCAGGTTCCCAGGTCGTGGAATCACGGCTGATATTTGAGTCCGACGTCTCTTAAAAAGCGGAGGAGACGGCCATGCGACGGGAGGATGTTCGAGGCAGCCACTCACCGCATCAGCGAGCTGACTGCTCGTCAGCTCCTCATCAGCACGGCGAAGCTCCTCATCCCGCTATCCCTCGCGGGGGCGTACGTCGCCTACGTCTCGACCTTCGCCGAGAGGGGCCAACTGCTCCTCCCCCTCCTCGCCGCCTACTTCTTCCCGCCCCTCGGCAAGGAGTCCGTCATTCCCTTGGGCATTTCCCTGGGGATCCACCCCGCCCTCGTGGCCTTCTCCGTCGCCATGGTGGACGTGCTGGTGGGCCTCTTCCTGCTGTGGAACTACCGCTTCCTCTACTACGTTCCCCTCTTGGGGAAGTGGGTCAAGAAGATGGAGATCAAGGCGCAGAAGATGATCGAGGAGGGGAAGGGCTTCAGCAAGCTGGCGTGGCTGGGTCTTGTCCTCTTCGTCATCGTCCCCTTCCAGGGGTCGGGGGCCGTGAGCGCCACCGTGATCGGCAAGATCAGCGGCATAGAGGAGAAGCGGGTGTGGCTCGCCGTCATCACGGGCGCCTTCGCCGGGACCTTCATGGTGGCCTACTCGTTCAACCTCATCCTCGCCACGTTCCAGACCAGCTTCTGGGTCGGGCTGGCGGTGGTGGCGGTGGCCGCCGCCCTCATCGTCTTCCTCTACCATCGCCTCCGGCGTATGCCGGAGAGCCGCGCGTCCCTCCGGCAGATTCGCGACTTCACCCCGTTGGCCGCCAACGGCGGAACCGTCGTTCCCGACCTGCCGGAGGAGCCGCCGATCCCTCAGAGCTATCTAGAGTGATTCCCTTAGGCAGCTCGTGCTGTGTCTGGGCCTGGAGGGCACCGCCCACACGCTGGGCGTGGGCCTCGTGACGGATGGGGGGGAGATCCTCGCGAACCGGGGGGAGATGTACCGCCCGGCCCGCGGGGGCATCCATCCCCGGAAGGCCGCCAACCACCATGCGGATCACTTGCAGGCCTTGCTGCAGACCGCCCTCCAGGACGCGGGGGTCGGCTTGGAGGAGGTGGGCCTCGTGGCCTTCTCTCAGGGCCCCGGCCTGGGCCCCTGCCTGCGGACCGTGGCCACGGCCGCGCGGGCCCTGTCCCTGGGCCTGGGAACCCCCGTGGTGGGGGTGAACCACTGCATCGCCCATCTGGAGGTGGGTCGCCTCGTCACGGGGTCCCGGGACCCGGTCCTCCTCTACCTCTCCGGCGGCAACACCCAGGTGATCTCCTACGCGCACGCCCGGTACCGGGTGTTCGGCGAGACCCTAGACATCGGCTTGGGGAACATGTTGGACAAGTTCGGTCGGGAGGCGGGGATGCCCTTCCCCTCCGGGCCGCGGGTGGAGGAACTCGCCCGACAGGGGTCACGCCTCCTGCCGCTGCCCTACACGGTCAAGGGGATGGACGTGGCCTTCTCGGGCCTCCTGACGGCGGCCTTCCAACTCCGGGCTCAGGGCGAGGCCCTGGAGGACATTTCCCACTCCCTCCAGGAGGTGAGCTTTGCCATGGTGACGGAGGTCGCGGAGCGGGCCATGGCCCACCTGGACAAGGACGAGCTCCTCCTTGGGGGTGGCGTGGCCTGCAACGAGCGCCTCCGAGAGATGGCGGACCGCATGACACAGGAGAGGGAGGGCGCCGCGTATGCACCGCCCCCCGCCCTGTGTGTGGACAACGGGGCCATGATCGCCTGGACGGGCCTCCTCATGCACGGGAGCGGGGTCCGCATGGACCTTGCGGAGACGGCGGTGTCCCAGAATCTGCGCACCGACGCGGCCGAGGTGCCCTGGCTCGCCGGGAACGCCGCCGCGTGAGGGGCCGGCCTATGGGGCGTGGGCCTCCAAGGCCGCCAGAGAGGCTCCCCCCTTCAAGGGGTGCCCCATCCCCGCCAGGGCAGCCTCCACGGCGGAGAAGGTTGTCCGGAGGTCGTCGAAGCTGCAGACCCCCATGTGGCCGATACGGAAGATCCTCCCCTTGAGCTCTCCTTGGCCCCCGGCCACCAGGACGCGATGCTTCTCCCTCAGGGCGTCGCGGAAGGGTCCGTCCTCAATGCCCGCGGGGTACCGGAAGGCGGAGACCGTGTCCGAGGCGACGGACGCGTCCGGGAGGAGCGGGAGGCCAAGGGCGTTCGCCGCCGCCCGGCACGCCGACGCCAGGTGGGCCGTTCGTCGCACCCGCATGTCCAATCCCTCCTCCTTCAGCATCTGCAGGGCCTCCCGGAAGGCCAGGAAGAGGTGGATGGCGGGGGTGTAGGGGGTGCTCCCCCGCTCCAGCCGGTCCACGTGGGCCTTCAGGTTGAGGTAGTATGGCCCCTCCTCGTGGAGGGCCTCGTATCCCCGTTCCGAGAGGGCCACGGCGGCGAGGCCAGCGGGGGCGGCAAGGCACTTCTGGGAGCCCAGGACGAGGGCGTCCATCCCCCACCGCTCCATGTCCACGGGGAGGCCTGCCACGGAGGTGATGCCGTCCACCATGTAGAGGAGGCTGTGCTTCCGCGCCAGCCGGCCCAGCTCCGCCGCGGGGTTCGTCACCGCCGTGGAGGTCTCGTTGTGGCACAGCGTGAGGGCCTGGTAGTCGCCCTCCTCCAGCCGCTCTTCCACGGCCGCCGTCTCCACGACCTCCCCCCAGGGGAAGGCCAGGTGGTCTGCCTGGGCGTAGCGGGAGGCGAGCTCGTGGACCCGCTCGCCAAACTTGCCGTTCGCCAGGCAGAGCACGCGGTCGCCCGGGCGAAGCATCGAGCCCACCATCGCCTCCAGCCCCGCCGTCCCGGACCCCGAGAGGACGGTCACGGGGCCCGAGGTGCCGAAGGCGTACTGGAGCAGGTCCCGGATCTCCAGGAGGACGTCCTGGAAGTGGCGGGTGCGGTGGCCGATGGAGGGGGTGCGAAGGACCTCCAGGACGCGGGGCGGAATCTTCACCGGTCCCGCCAACATGAGCGTAAGGTCGGATGCCTCCATGGAGGCCCATCCGCCGGCGCGGATAAAGGCTTGGCACCGCGCGTTTCGCAGACTTTAAATAGCGAGGTCCGTATGCAGGGGTCTAATCGACACCCCTAGGGGGTCGAAACGACTCCTTGCGAGGTCTCATGGAGGACGCCCCCGAGAAGCTCACCATCCGCCTTCCGTCGCGGTTCGTGAAGGCGCTGGACTTCCTCGTGGCCGTGGACGACTTCCCCTCCCGGGCGGAGGCCATTCGGGCCGCCGTGCGGGACCTGGTGTACGCCCGCATCGATACCGTGCCGGAGAAGGTGCGGAAGATCCAGGAGGCGGAGGTCGCCCTGGGCGAGGCCGAGACCCTCCGGAAGGAGATGCTCCGCCGCTGAGCGCATCACGATTCCCTCCCCCCATTTTTTTTTGGGGTTGGCGGTTGCCAGCCCCGCCCCTTGAAAGCTTTATTCCGGCACCCGTTATGCCCGCCAGATGCTGCGGAAGGCGCTCATGGCCGCCACCATCCTCCTGCTCCTCCTCCTGGTCCTCATTACGCCCCGGCTCCTGGGCGTTCGGGAGGACCTCTCCACCATTCCCCGCCTCATTGTGAACTACAACGAAGACGAGGAGGGGCTGGTCCTCTACCTGACGAGCCTAGCTGGGACCTACCTCTACCGGAAGCTCTACCTCAACTTCACGTCCGAGGCCTTGAACTTCACCCTCCGGGAAAACGCGTCCGATAGCCACGGCCTCGAGTACCGCGTGGACTCCAGACTCTTCTCTGGGCAGTTCCAGGTCGCCCCGTTCGCCTTCGACGTGGAGGCGGCGGCCGTCGACCGGCGGAGCGCGGTCTTCGACCTCGCGCTCCACGTTACCGCCACGCCTCAGGTGGAGGAGGGAGATCGAAGCTGGCGTTTCGAGTTCCTGTTCGGGGAGGAGACGCAGCCACGGGTCGTCACCGACCGGGATCTGCTCAACACACCTCTGGCCACTTTCCTCGAGCGGAGGGAGGCGCCGTGACGATCAACCGCTGGACGGTCCTGTGGATCGTCGCCGTGGTGGCCCTCTTGGTCGTCCTGGGCGTCGAGCTATCCGGCCTCATCTCCCTGGAGGACCTCCTAGCGAACCCCATCCTCTTCCTCATCGCCTTCGTCATCGTGGCGGTGTTGAGCGCGGTGGGGGCGATGTTCATCGGGGTGTTCGTGACCCACCGCATCTTCGCGTCCGGAAGCTTCACCCCCTTCGAGCGGGAGATGCTCTCCATGCGGGAGGAGGTCCGCGCCATTCGCGAGCAGCTGGAGGCGCTTAAGGAAGGGCGCCGCCCGAAGAGGAAGGACTAGGCGAGCCGCTCGGGACAGGCGTGACGCCGGGAGCAGTGGGCGCACTTCCCCGGCCGGTTGTGGTTGCGATGGGCCTCTCTCCGCCTCGCCACGTCCCGCATCTCCTCCAGCTTCGAGAGGAGGAGGGTCCTCAGGTCGTCCGTGTACTCGATCTCGTGCACCTGGTCGCCGTACCGCAGCAGGCCGTACGGGGGCCGCACCCCGCGGCTCTCCTCCACCAGGAAGGAGTAGGCGGTCACCTGCAGGATGTGCGAGAAGAGGGGGCCCCGGGGCTTGCGCCCGGTCTTCACCTCCACGGGGATGAGGGCCTCCCCCTCCTGAAGGATGAAGTCGGGACGCCCGCTGAGGCCCTGGGCCTCGGAGACCAGGACCTCCGACCCCCCGGTCGCCGCGTCCACGTAGGCGATGCGCGCGTCGCCCAGGTTTTCTGCCGCCCGTACGGCGCGCGCCTCTTGCGCGTTTCGGAGGGACTTGTACAGGAAGAACGAAGCGCCCACCAGCCACGTGAGGGCCACGATCTCCACCACGGCGGCAAGGTCCGGGGACTCGACGAAGGAGAGGGAGAGGGAGAGAAGGGCGATGAGGGTGGCCACCATGGCGAAGGCCACCAGCAGCCGTTCGAGGATGAAGCGGTCCTCCTTGCTGGAGACCCGGTCGGCGTGGTACATGAGGTAGGCGGCGGCGAGGAGCCAGATGAGGGAGAGGACGGAGAGGATGGTGGCGAAGCGTAGGTCCAGGAGCTCCAGCAGCGTCACGCCGAAGACGGCCACCGCGGAGGCGGCCAGGGCGAAGTAGAGGACCAGGGTCTCCCACTGGCGGGCCACCGCCTCCGTCTGCAGGAGGGAGGTCAGGTCCTCCGCCAGGTCCCGGTGACGGTGCTGCCCCGCGGCCTGGGCCTCTCCCTTGCCCCCTACCCCTTCCCGGTAGAGCCACCAGTTCAAGGGGCAGTAGGCGTACTTCTCAATCTCCCCCGCGGCGATGGGCAGTTGCCCCGGCACGTCGTTTCATTTGGGGGCGTTTATTAGTACGTTCTTCCCCCATTCTCAGCATGCGGAACCAAAGGAGGGCCGCGGCCGCGCTGGCGATGGCCAGAGGGACTCGAACAGGCGGGGGGCCGTCCGTGGATGGAGGGTCCTCCACTACGGGGGCGGCTCCCTGTCCCCAGTCCGCCTCGAAGGCCTCCCGATAGGTGGATGCCAGGCGGGAGGAGACGACGTGGAGCCCCGTCTCCCGGTTCTCGTACGCCCCGTGGTAGTTCCAGTTCATGCTGGAGATCCACACCTCCCGGTCGTCCACGATCAGGCCCTTGTTGTGGAGTTTCCCCCCCTCGGGGAGGTGGGGGGAGAGCAGCCGCGCCTCCAGGGCGAGCCCCTCCGCCCCCGCGATGGCGTTCAGCCGCCGGGCGGCCTCGTCGTTGTCGTCCCCCTCGTCCAGGTTGTAGGGGCTCCCGTCCAGGAGCAGGCGGACTCGGACGCCACGCCGGGCGGCTTCCACCAGCTGCTCCACCAGGGGATTCCTCATGCCCCGCCACTCCTGGCGCAGGTAGAAGAGCTCCACGTCGAGGCTCACGCGGGCGTCGTGCAGGAGGCGTGGCAACCCATGGGAGGAGAGGGCGTTGTCGGGGCTGAGGAGAAGCCGCGCCTCGGCGGCCACCCAGGATCCCGCCAGGGTGGCGGAGGGGCCGGAGGGCCCCTTTTCCCTCCCCCAGCGGCCTTCGAACCGAACCCGGACGTCGCTCCGGGAGGCGTTCCAGTCCTCCTCCGCAAGGCCCAGGAGCGCGGAGGCCAAGGCGGGGCTCTGGACGAGGAGACTCCATCCCCGATTCCCCCGCCCCGTGACGGGGAACCCGGATTCGGAGAAGTTCTCGGACCCCAGGAGAATCCACGTGCCGTCCACCACGACGTACTTTGCGTGGTGGAAGGCGTAACGTCGGAACCCCGTCTCGGGGGCGGGTTCCATGAGGAGGACCCGGCCCCCCGCTTCCCCCAGCCGGACAAGGAGAGCCTCGTGCCCCTCCCTCCCCCCGCCCGGGGGACGTCCCTCCAGTCCGACCTCTACCCGAACCCCGCGCCAGAGGGCCGCCTCCAACGCCTCGACGACCTGAATGTTGGTGAGGGTGAACCCGGAGAGGACGATGCGACGTCGCGCGCCCTCCAGCAGGGACACCAGGAGGTCCAGGGCCCCGTCCCCCGCCACGATGGCTCGGGCTTGGACGTCCATCGGACTCCCCGCGGGGTGTCGACTCTGGCCCAGCCGAAACGTTCGGTTCCAGATCCAGTCTCCCGCCGTATCGGTGTCCAGGAGGCCCTGAGGCCCCCCGCGCCGTCGGGCGATGCGACCGCGCCCCACCGAGGGTGCTGGGTCGCCCTCCCATCCCTCCACGGGCTCCGCCGTACCGTACCGCAGGGCGTCCACGACCCGTCCGCCCCGATCGAGGAGGAGGACCTGGTCCCCGTGGTTGTTGAGGGCGAAGCGTCCCTCCCTCGTCAGACGGCGGGGGCAGCCCTCCAGGCACGCGTCCGCCGCCACGTCCGCATCCTCCCACAACGCGGTGGCATTCTGGGCGACGACGACGGAGGACCCGGGGGCCACCCACCCGCGCAGTTGCCAGGACCCTTCGCCATCGGTGAGGCGCCATCCCCGCAGGTCGGCAATCACCGCGCCCGTGTTGAAGAGGGTGACGTACTCCGTGTCGCGGTGGGCGTGGTAGTGGACCTCCGCGAGGAGGAGGGTGGCCGGCGGTGCCTGTGCAGAGGGGGCCGCCAGTCCTGACGACCCATCGGCCGGTCCTTGCCCCGGAAGGAGAAGGGCGAGGCAGAGGAGGGGCGCGAGCTCCTTCACGTCTCCCGCTCGGGCGCCTCGGTTAAGAGGGCCGTGAGTGCACGTAGGCCACGTGTCGAGGGCGCCCGCTTAGGTCTCCCACACGCGGTGGGCCACGTCCGCCACGAGACGCAGCTTCCGCTCCTGAACCTCCGGGGAGAGGGCGTTTCCCCGGGCCACGGAGGCGAAGCCGCACTGTGTGCTGAGGGCCAGGCGGTCCAGGGGAACGTAGCGGCTGGCCTCCTCGATGCGGGCCACGAGCTCCTCCTCCGTCTCCTCCCGCGGCCACTTCGTCGTCACCAGCCCCAACACGACGGCCACGTCGTCGGGGACCTCCTCCAGGGGAGCGAAGTCCCCGGAGCGCTCGTCGTCGTACTCCAGGAGCAGGCGGTCCACTTCCGTCCGGCCGAACACCTCCCGGGCCAGGGCGGCGTAGCTCCCCTTGGCCATGTAGCGGCTTGCGTCGTTCCCTCGGCAGATGTGGAGGGCGAAGGTGACGGAGGGATGGCCCCCGACCACGTCGTTGACCATCTCCACGCCCGACCGGACCAGGTTCCCGGGGTCGAACCCCTTGCTCCGAAACCAGCGCTGCTGGTGCGGGTCCAGGAGCATGCCCAACTCAGGGGCGTCGACCTGGATGTACGTGGCGCCCAGCCGCACCAGCTCCTCCACCTCCTCCCGCAGGATGCGCGCCACGTCCTCGAAGTAGGCGTCCGCGGAGGGGTAGGCCTGGTCGGAGACCCCCGGCACCCAGTAGTAGGCGTACATCGTCGGGCTGGGGATCGTGACCTTCGTGGGGCGGTCCGTGCGGCTCCGGAGGTAGGTGAACTCCTCCGCGGAGAGGTGGCGCTTCCGGCGGATGGGCCGCACCAGCCCCACGGTCACGGGACTCGTCTCCACCTTCCCGTCCAGGGTGAACCAGTCTACGGTGTTCCCCTCCACGGCCTCGAACCCCTCGGTGGCCTGGACGAGCTGGCTGGCGAAGACGTTTCGCCGCACCTCGCCGTCCGTGACCACGTCCACCCCCGCCCGCTCCTGGATGGCCACGCACTCGTCCACGGCCTGGTCCTCGATTCGCTTGAAGGCCGCGGGGGAGAGGGCGCCCTCCCGGACCGCCTTCCGCGCCTCCAGGAGGTACGGGGGCCGGAGCATGCTGCCCACCACGTCCGCGCGAACCCTCATCGGTCCTCCCGCAGGGGGAGGGCCTCCTCCCTTATCCCACCTCCCCGGAGGGCGGCGGGCGGTCCTCAGCCCATCCCGGAGAGAAGGTCCTCTAGGGCCGCCTGGGGCTTCTTCGCCTTCACCACGCCGGAGGCCAGGAGAACCCCCCACGTCCCCAGCTCCAGGGCCACGGCCACGTCCTCCGCCGTCTTGACGCCCGCCCCGCACAGGACCCCCACGTCCTTGTCCACCTCTCGGATGGCCTGCACGGCGCCCGAGACGACCTCGGGCTCCGCCGTCGTGACGGAGACCTTTCCCCCTATGAGCTCCGGCGGCTCGATGGCCACGAAGTTCGGCCCCAGGGCGGCGCACGCCCGGGCGACGGTCAGGTTGTCGGAGCAGACCACGCTCTCCAGGCCGAAGGTCTCGCACTTGCGGACCAGGGCTTCCAGGTCCGAGAGCTCCAGCCGCCGCTCCGCGTGGTTCAGGAGCGTGCCCGTGGCCCCCACGGCCTTGACGGCCTCCACGGGAACCCACCCGGTGAAGCTTCCCGCCGGCAGGTTGTTGCAGTGCTGGGCCAGGACGGGGATCTGCACCTCTCGGGCGACGAGGGCCAGGTCGGCCATGGAGGGGGCGACGGCCACGGTGTGGCCCGTGTCCCAGCTCACCTTCTCGCAGAGGCGCGCGAGCTTGAGCCCCTCCTTGCCCATGGCCTGACGGTAGGCCTTGAAGTTGACGATGACGAGGGGGGTCTTCATCGGGCGACCATGCGTGGTGGCGCTCTTATACCCTCGCGTATCGTTCCCTGGACGGGGGCGTCGTACGCCCCGGACACGGCCGCCCTACGCCACGTCTTCCCAGCGATCCTTGACCTTGGCCATGAGCTGGGGCATCGTGGTGTACTCCATCTCGTCCATGGGAAGGCGGTGGGGCTCGAAGGGCCCGTGCCGCCGCATGTAGTCCGCCAGCTCGGCCGCCTGTTGCCGGACGGGGTCGAAGGCGGGGTCGTCGAAGAGGTCCACCGGCCCCACGAGCTTCCCGTCGGAGACCTGGAAGCCCAGGCCAAAGGCGCGAGGCGGGCCGTCGAAGCGGCTGACCCGGTTCTCTGCCATGCTGACGGGGAGGACGGGCCCCGTGTGGGAGCCCCGGTTCCACCCGGCGGCCAGGAAGGGCCACGACCAGGCCTCCAGGATCTCCCCCATGGCCGGCAGCCCGGACTGGGAGCGCACCAGGGCCACGGGGTCGTCCTTCCCCACGTACTTCCCGGCAATCTGCGCCAGCTTGTCGGTGCTCACGGAGGCCACGGCTTCCCCCTCCTTCACCTGGTCCGCTCGGGGGTAGACGCGCTTGATGACGTAGTGCCCCTTGGTTCCGATGAAGGCCAGGAGGTCGTAGGTCTCCTCCGGGCAGTCGAAGAACACCCGGCGGTGGGCCTTGATGTCCCACACCTCGAAGCGGAAGCCCTCGTGCATGGCGGTGTCGATGACCAGGCCGGCGGAGCAGAACGGGTCCGCGAACATGCGGTAGATGGGGAAGTTGAAGGTCCCGGGCTCCGTCTTGTCCATCATGAAGACGGCCACGGGCTCCGCCCGCCGCTCCTCGAACTCCAGCTCCGCGCTGCCGGGACCCATGCCCCGCACGTTCCCCGCGAAGGCGTCCACCAGCAGGTCCTGTCCGGCCCCGTAGAGGCCCAGGGACTCGGCCTCCTTGGCGCCCTTCTTGAAGGTGAGCCACGCCAGCTCGTGGATCTTGGCACTGTCCACCCCCTGGCGATGGGTCATGATGAGCTCCAAGTCGTCGCCGCAGTGGGTGACATAGAAGTCCTCCAGGACCCCCATGGACCGGGCCTCCTCCAGGGACTCCTTGGCGACCTCCTCCAGCCGCGGGTGGACCACCTGGTGGCCGGCGATGCTCCCCACGTCCGCCTTGATGAGCGACAGGGTCGTCTTTGTCGGCATGGTATCGGGCCAACTATCCGAGGGGGCGTTAATAAGACTATGGAGGGGGGAGGCGGGTCGAGGCCCTCAGTCCCGGAATGTCCGGTCGGCGATGCGAGGGCCCGCCTCCCACCGTTGGCGGTCCGCATCCCGGAAGTCCATGAGCAGTTCGATGTGTCCCAGGATGTCGAAGCCCAGCCCGTGGAAGACGCGGAGCGCCAGATGGTTGCGGGCGGTGGGCCGCACCCGCAGGAAGCGGGCCTCCCGCTCCCGAGCCGCCTGGATGACGGCCTCCACCAGCCGTCTCCCGACGCCGCGGCCCCGGTACGGCTCCTTCACCACCAGGGGCTCCAGCTCCGGCTCCTGCTCGTCCGGGATCAACCCCGCCAGGCCCACGACCTCGCCGCCGACCTCCGCAACCCACACGTTGCCCTCTCCCACGCGTTCCAGGTGGGCGTCGAAGAGGAGCCCGGGTTCCTCCCCTCCGATGTCCAGGGTCTCGTAGATCTCCCGGTGCCACTCCGTCAGCTCAACCCAGAGGCTTCGACACGCATCCAGGTCGGCCGGGGCGTAGGGACGCACCCTCACCGGCGTCTCCGCGCGATTCGCCATCATCAATGGACGGTAGCCGCGCAAGGCCAAAAACCATCGCCCGGGCCCCGCCCGCCGTCCCGGAGGTCACCCCCTCCTGCGAAGGAGGTCGGAGGTGGGCCCGAAGTCGAGGATGCCCAGCTGCTCATCCAGCCCGTAGACGCGGGAGGCCTGGACCAGGTCCGGCTGCAGGATGGGCGACAGGTACGGCCCCCGCAGGATGTCGGAGCCGTACGCCAGGGGGCTGAAGGCGGGCAACACGATGACCTCGGGGGAGACGAGGAAGCACGGTAGGCTGACGCCGGCCCCCACCTGGTCCTTCAAGCGAAGGGCGGGGTGCTCGTGGCCCAGGACGAGGGTTCCCGTCGCCTGGAGGGGCTCGTGGCCGTGGGCGATGGTGAAGCCGCCGGCCTGCCAGGAGTCGTGGAGGTCCAGCCCCTTTTTGGAGAGGATCGTCTTCAGGTAGTTGTCGTGATTCCCTCGGACGAGGACGACCTCCGTCCGCTCCTCCAGGAAGCCAAGGACTCCCATGACCTCCCGCCACTCGGCGTTCAGGTTGCGGTCGAAGGCGTGCTTGAAGTCCCCGTCCACCACCAGGATGGCGGGGTCGTATCGGTCCAGCAGGGCCTCCAGCCGCTCCTGAATGTGCCGCCGCTGGAAGCGGGGGAGGGAGACCCCCTGCTGCCGCAGCGCCCCTTCGTACCCCAGGTGGAGGTCCGCCACGATGAGGGCCCGCGGCTCCTCCAGGTAGAGGGCGTGGTCCTTTGAGGCGCGGACCCCGGGGAGGACCTCGATCTCGTCCACGTATGCCCATGGACGGGGACGAATAAAACCTAGTCGCGGGCCTTCTCCTTCACGATGTAGTCCTTGAAGCCCTCGGGGTCGAGGCCTAGGAGGAGGCGGTCGGCCAGGGACTCCACGCGCTTCACGGGGACCTTGGCGTGGCACGTCCCGAAGAGGGTCATGGGGAACCCCATCTCGTCGGCGGCCTTCTTGCGAACCTCCACCAGGAGCTCCGGGATGCGCCAGTGGGCCGGGTCCAAGAACACGTCCTGCAGGTCGCCGAAGTAGTAGTCCTCCTCCCCCACGACCCGGCGGCCGAGCACGCGGACGACCTCCGTCCCCGCGCCCTTCGCCTGGAGGACCTCGGGGATCTCCGCCAGCCTCCGCTTGAGAATGACGTTGTCGCTGAGGGCGTCCACCTCCGTGGGCTCCAGGAACCCCTTGGGGCTCCCCAGGAGGGGCTTGCGGATCTTCGCGTCGTCCGCCACGTTCCGCTCCAGGTTGAGGGCGAAGTGGGGGACGCCCCACTCCTCGTTGACGGTGGCGGAGGCCACCTTCCCCACGATGCGCCCGTCGCTGGTGATGACGGGCAGGTTGACGACCTGGCGGGCCGTGAGCATCGGGGACAACGAGGGTGGCGGACGTATAAAGGCTTGCGACGATGCACGCCCGGTGGTCCCGTCCTCGTCGCGGTGCTCTCGGACGTCCACGCGAACCTGCCCGCATTGGAGGTGGTGCTGGAGGCCGTGGACGCCGCCGGGGTGGACCGCATTGTGCACGCAGGGGACGTGGTGGGGTACAACCCCTTCCCCAACGAGGTCATTCGCCTGCTGCGGCGGCGGGACGCCCTCTCCGTCCGGGGAAACCACGACCGGGCGGCCGTGACGGGGGACACCAGGTGGTTCAACGCCCACGCCGCGGCGGCCATCGCGTGGACGCGCAACGAGCTGACCGAGGCGTCCATGGCGTACCTTCGGTCCCTTCGCCCGCGGGAGGAGATGACCGTGGACGGGCGAACCGTCCTGCTGGTCCACGGGAGCCCAGGGGACGAGGACGCGTACGTCTTCCCCCACCAGGCGACGCCGACCCTGCTGCAGGAGGCGGGCAGCGACGTGCTCGTCATGGGGCACACCCACGTGCCCTACGTCCTGCCGACGCCGTCAGGCCTCGTCCTGAACGCGGGGAGCGTGGGGCAACCACGGGACGGGGACCCTCGAGCGGCCTGGGTCCTTCTCGATCCTGCCCAACCAGCGGCCGAGCTGCGGCGCGTGACGTACGACGTCGCCACCGTGTACAAGGCGGTTCTCGAGCGCGGCCTCCCGCAGCTGCTTGCGGAGCGACTCCTGGTGGGGCGATGAACGCCCAGAGAACTCTTTATCCGCGCCTCGGCTTATCGGACGAGGGCCGATAGATCAGCTTGGAAGATCGTCTGCTTTGCAAGCAGAAGGTCGCGGGTTCAAATCCCGCTCGGTCCATTAGAAAAACCTCATTGTTCGGTGCCTGTATCCTATCTCGAGATTGCGAAATTCCATCTAATAGTGACTCATGCCTGGAATGGCTGTTCACAAATCCGAAGCCAAAGGATTCCTGATGGACAATGCTCGAACCGGAATCCTTGTTAGCCCGCGACAAGGCTAAGTAGTCACGACTCCGATTCCACACCGGAGTGGGGGATAGTGCCCAAGCTCGCGGTCCTGGCATCTTTGCTCCTCCTCGCGAGTGCACTGGCCGCGGGTCAGCCCGCTCCCGACGGTTCTCTGGTCAGAACAACAGAGTCCTCTGGAGGAGACAGCCCTGCGACGGGTGCCGATTCAGATTTCAGTGTCCTGAGCAACATCGGCTGGACGCATGTCGAGCCTGGTGTGAGTCCCCCTCCGACGGATTCCCATGCAATGGCCTATGACTCCGAATCTGACCGGGTCATTCTCTTTGGGGGGGACGCCGGACAGGGTGTCTTCCTGCCGAGTAACGAGACGTGGGCCTACGACTCGAATGGAAACACTTGGACCAGGATGAGCCCGGATATCGCCCCGACGGGTCGCCTCAAGCATGCCATGGCCTACGATGTCCAGTCGGATCGGATCGTCATGTTCGGTGGTGATTCCGCAGGCGGTTTCGGAGGCGAGCTCAACGATACCTGGGCATACGATTACAACACGGATACATGGACGCAGATGAACCCGACTGTGAGCCCCTCCGCTCGCGACAATCATGGAATGGCTTACGACAGCGAGTCCGACCGAATCGTGCTCCTTGGAGGTCTCCCGGAGGGTGGAGGCGAGACCTGGATCTACGACTTTGTAGGGAACACCTGGACGAAGATGGAGCCTTCGGCGTATCCTAACTGGGCAAACGTTGACACAATGGCCTACGACAGCGAGTCCGACCGAGTCATTGCCTTCAGCGGCTGGCCCGTCGGATCGACGGGGCCGAGCGACGAGACTTGGACATACGATTTGAACTCGAACGTTTGGTCCGCGATGAGCCCCGCGGCGCGACCCGAGGCGCGAGCGAGCCATAGCATGACCTACGATTCAGAGTCCGACAGAGTCATCCTCTTCGGGGATCGCATCGGGTCGCAGGCCTCCAATTCCACCTGGGCCTACCATGCCAACCGGGACCGCTGGGAGAGCCTTGCCTTCGAACGTAGTCCCTCTGCTCGTTCCTTACACGCACTGGCCTACGACGAGGAGTCGCGCAATGTAGTCCTCTATGGAGGCCTCCCGCGGGGCGAGGGGAAGAACGGCGAGACCTGGATCTACCGGCATCCCCTGCCGCCCCCGCGCCCTCCGCCGAGAGACATTCACGCCATGGCCTACGACGTTGAGTCCGACAGGATGGTGGTTTTTGGGGGCGACGTCGGTCAGGTCGTGCTCGGGAACGATACCTGGGCCTACGACTTCAATGCAAATAGGTGGGCAGAGATGAGTCCCGAGGCGAGCCCCTCCCCGCGTTGGTTCCACGCCATGGCTTACGACTCGGAGTCGGATCGGACCATTCTCTTCGGGGGATACACAGACGATGTCAGTTCGCAGGCCGAAACCGACGAAACCTGGAGCTATGACCTTGAAACGAATACGTGGACCGACCAGAATCCGGTCGTCCGACCTCCGGCGGGCGGGCGGAGCCCCATGGTCTACGATTCGGAGTCGGATCGCATCGTCCTATTCATCCCGGGATCCGATGCACAGATTTGGGTCTATGACTTCGACACGAATCTCTGGGCAAACATGACGGGGGGAATCGAGCGACCGACCATCCATGGAGACATGGTCTATGACGCTGAATCCGACCGCATTGTGTTGTTTGGAGCGTGCGATGGGGTCCTGTCCTGTCCCAGTATGGTCACGTGGGCCTACGACCTGAACACCGATACCTGGACGAATCTGACCTCCGGCACGGCCCCCTCGACCCGTAGTGGACATCGTATGGCCTACGACGCCGAGTCCGACCGTGTCATCCTCTTTGGAGGACAGGCCTACGTAGTTCGCCATAATGATACGTGGGCTTATGACCTCAATACCAACACTTGGACCGAGATGCACCCGCCTACGGCCCCGAGAGCCCGAGATATCCATACCATGGACTATGATGCTGAGTCGGATCGCGTCATTCTCTTCGGGGGGCAGATGGACGGTCCGGTCCGTCATCCCACCAGCGATGAAACCTGGGCTTACGACTACAATACGGACACGTGGGTGGAAATGTCCCGTCCTCGGGCTCCGCGATGGTCTCCAACCCGATTTAAGGCGTTGGCGGGAGACGCAGAGGTCAGCCTCGAGTGGTCCACCGTCCCTGACGACGGCCGATCCCCCATCACAGGCTATCGGATCTACCGGAATACAACAGCGGCCAGCCTCGATCTCCTCGTAGAACTCGAGAACTTCCTCACCTACGTGGACACCGAGGTTGAGGTCAACGTCTCTCACTTCTATGCTGTCACCGCTGTGAACGCCCTTGGGGAAAGCCCGCTGTCCCAGATCGTCACTGCTCGCCCGATGGATCTCAGTCCCCCCTCGGTGATGATTCACTCCCCACAGGAAGGCGCGACGTTGCCCTTGAGTCCCTTCGTGGTCGAGGGCGGGGCGACCGACAACGTGGCCGTCGCTCGGGTGGAATGCCGGGTGAACGAAGATGCTTGGCTTGCCGCGGTGGGGACCAGCTCCTGGTCCCTCGATCTCGCATTGGCGGCGGGGAACTACACGATCACCTGTCAGGCGGTCGATACGTCGGGGAACTCCGCCGTGGCAGCAGTGACCATTCTGGTGGAGGACGAGGCGACCGAAGGAGACGGAGTTCCGTTCCTTGAACGCATCCCAGGGGGGATTTGGACGCTGGGTGCTCTCGTTCTGGGGACCTCTGTCCTGGTCCTATTCCTCTGGAGGAGAAGGGGCTCGCAAGCATGAACATCACAGTGTGGACACAGCTCCGCCCACAGGCAAATCTCCCGGCATCTGGAGGTCGCCCCTGTCGCTATGCTCATTTCAATTCCTCGTTGTTGACGATTGTGAAGTTCCATCTACGAGTAATTCATGCCTGGAAGGGCCTGTTCGCGAATCCGAAGCTAACGGATTCCGTGGTGGACACCGCTCGGTCCACTCGAAGACGCCACTACCCTCCTCACTCCCGTATCATCGTCAGCAGCATCTTCGACCGTTCCACCGCCTTGAGTGCGTGGGGCAGGTCGGCCGGCATGATCAGGACCTCTCCATCCTGCACATCATGCCGCTCCCCGCCGACGTCGATTCGGAGGTGCCCCTCGACGATGTGGACGAAGGCATCGAAGGGCGCCGTGTGCTCGCTCAACCCCTCTCCCTCGTCAAAGGCGAAGGCGGTGAGGGTCCCTTTGCCCCGGTCGATGATCGCCCGGCTGACGATGGACCCCGGGCTGTACTCCACGAGGTCGGACAGGCGATGCACGCGTCCCACCAGGTCTTCCCTGGGTCTGCCACTCCCGTGCGCCATACGGATGCCTCCTTGGCAGGCCACCCTGTGGCCTGCCCATGCAACCGAGTCGACTCGGCCCTCATGAAGCTGACGGCCCGTTTTCTCACTCCCCAGCTGGACTGCACTCTCTTAACGGCCCGGGCAATGGGAGGTGGGCCGATGACCGACTACTACGCCTCCGAACTGTCGGCGGATAGGCTGAGGAGGTGTTACGAGATGGCACCCCCCAGGGTCAGGCAGTACTTGGAGGCGGAGGTGGAATACGTTCTGAGCTACCTGGAGCCGAAGGATGTCGTGCTGGAGCTGGGCTGTGGATACGGCCGCGTCCTGGCGAAGCTCGCCCCGCATGCAGGGGTGGCCCTCGGCATCGACACCTCCAGGGAGAGCTTGGCCCTGGCAGCATCCGTGCGACGGCCGAGGGGCGGCTTCGCCCTTCTCCAGATGGACGCGGCCCGTCTCGGCCTCTCGGGAGACAGCATCGACGCGGTCGTCTGCGTCCAGAACGGCATCTCCGCCTTCCACGTCGATCCTTCCCGACTTGTCCAAGAGAGCCTGCGGGTCACGCGCCCCGGAGGCTTGTGCCTCTTCTCGAGCTACTCGGAGAAGTTCTGGGATGACAGGCTCCAGTGGTTCCGGCTTCAGGCGGAAGCGGGGCTGGTGGGGAGCATTGACTGGGGCCGTACGGGGGACGGCACCATCGTCTGCGAGGACGGCTTCGTCGCAACGACCTTCGGGCCGGACAGATTCCGTGCCTTGGCGAGGGAGCTGGGGGTGGAGTCGCGGGTCGAGGAGGTGGACGCCTCCAGCGTGTTCTGCGTGATGCGGAAGGGCGAAGGGTAACCGGTCGAGTTCCCCGGCCGTCCGCCGCCTTCCCGTCCCGGAAGGGTATTACCAACGGTCTGCGTCCCACACTCGTGAGGAGAGTCACATGGCTTGCGATGGTAGCCGCTCTCGTCGTGGCCGCTGTCATCATCGCCGTGATCATCCTCCTGCCCCCCCGCCTTGGCGAGGGCGAATACCTCGTCGAAGACCTGGTCGGGGACACCATGGTCGTCACCGTGGATCCGGCGAGGGAGGAGGCCTTGGCCGCCCTCGAGGAGATGGCGTCGACGGGGGAGTCCATGTGGGTGGGCGGTGAGGTGGAGCCCTTCGACAACGCCTTCGGCTTTCGCTTCGAGCCCGACACCGTCGCGGTGGCGGAGGTGACCGCCGAGGGCCTTCAGGCCGGAAGCTACCAGTCCATCCAGGACGACCTCGCCTACTGGCAGGGCCTGGGGATGGTGTACATCTGGGGGAAGGTCGTGGCCGCGCCGCCCTGAGCACGCAAAGTCGTTTATACCGATCCTGGGATGCCGGCAGGGGGAAGCGCCACGGCCGAGGCCCTCGCCATCGAAGCCCGCGGGCTGGTCAAGGTGTACGGGGACCTCCGCGCCGTGGACGGCATCGACCTGGTCATCCCCAGGGGCGTGGTCTTCGCCCTCCTGGGCCCCAACGGGGCGGGAAAGACGACCACGGTGGAGATTCTGGAGGGGCTTCGGAAGGCCACCGGGGGGTCCGCCAGCGTCCTTGGGCACGACATCACCCGGACCTACGAGGACATTCGCCAGGTGGTGGGCATTCTCCCCCAGGACTTCGAGCCCTTCGATCGGCTGACGCCGCGGGAGCACCTCCGCTACTTCGCCCGCCTGTTTGGCCGGCCGGCCGACGGGGAGGAGCTGGCCCGGATCCTGCGCACGGTGAGTCTGACGGACCGGGCCGACACCCAGGCCCGCAAGCTCTCGGGAGGGGAGAAGCGGAAGCTGGGCATCGCTATGGCCCTCGTGGGGGACCCCCAACTGGTGTTCCTGGACGAGCCGACGACGGGCCTGGATCCGGCGGCCAGACGGGACCTGTGGGGGGTCGTGCGGAGCCTGCGCAAGGGGGGGCGAACCGTGGTGCTGACCACCCACTACATCGAGGAGGCCGAGGCCCTGGCCGACGACGTCTCCATCATGGTGGAGGGGCGCCTCGTCGCCTCCGGCTCCCCGGACGAGCTCGTCACCGCCCACGGCGAGACCCGGACCATCCGCCTCCTGCGGGCGGACGCCGACGCCTTCGAGGCGTTGACGGCGGAGGACCTGGACGTGGGGCAAGAGGGGGAGGACCTCCTCGTCAAGGCGAGAGGCGATGAGAATCTGGGCGACGTCCTAGCCCGCATCGCGCGGTCCGGCGTGACCTTCCAGGACGTCGTCACCTCGCGGCCCTCCCTGGAGGACGTCTTCCTGACCATCGTCGGAGGGACCATCGAAGAGGGGGAGCTGAAGGCATGAGCAGGGTCCTCGCCGACCTGGTGGCCTACGCGAAGCAGCACCTCCGCTCCCCGACGGCGACGTTCTTTACCCTCTTCTTCCCCATCGTCCTCGTCGTGGTCTTTGGGGGCGTCTTCGGCAACCCCGAGGAGATCAACCTGGAGGTCCACGTCCAGGACCTCGACGGCACCGACACGAGCCGGGAGCTGATGGACGTGGTCAACCAGACGGGGGTGACCATCGTCCCCGTGTCCCCCTCCGAGGACCTCGCGGGCTTCATCCGGAACCAGTCCATCCCCGTGGCCCTTCAGATTCCCGCGGGCTTCGAGGCGGAGGTGGGGTCGGCCCTGGCGGGGAACCCCTTCGCCCGCCCCACGGTGGTGCTCTACGGCGACACCTCGAGCTCCACGTTTCAGACCGTCGGGGGCGCCGTGTCGGGGGCCGTAACGGGGTTCAACTTCGGGCTCTCGGGGGCGACACCCTACGTCCAGTTGGACACGGAGACCATCTCCCAGGAGACCTCCTCCGCCCTGGACTTCTTCATTCCGGGCATCATGGGCATCGCCGTCCTCACGCCGATCTTCTTCACCTCCGCGACGGCGGCGGAGTACCGGGAGCGGAAGTACTTCAAGCTCCTCGCCACGACCCCCCTGCGGAAGAGCGAGTTCCTGCTCTCCCGGATGGTCTGGTCGGTGGGCATCCTCTACGTGTCCATCGTGCTCCTTATCCTCGTCGCCTGGGCCGCGTTCGGGACGCTGTACGCCCTGGACTGGATCTCCGTCGTCCTCATCGGGGCCGGATCCGTGCTCTTCGCGTCCATCGGGATGGCCATCGGCAGCTTCGCCAAGAGCGCCGATGCGGCAAGTGCGGTGGCGAACATCGTCTACTTCCCCATGATGTTCCTCACGGGGACGTTCTTCCCCTTGGAGCTGATGCCGGACTTCATGCGGGCGGTCTCCCGGGTGCTCCCGCTGACCTACTTCAACGAGGGGCTGCGGGACACCCTCATCTTCGGGAACGTCGCGGGGGCCATGGCGGACCTGGCCCTGGTCGGCGTCCTGGCCATCGTCTTCTTCGTCCTGTCCGCCTGGTCGCTGGCGTGGCGGGCGGAGTAGGGCGGCGGGGGGGGGGGCGGCCCGCCCGCGTCCGCTGGCGTCCTCCCGTCGGTGATACGTATAAGACCCCGCGCGGCTCTCCCCCCGCCATGGGCGCACCGTCCCGACGGACCACGACGGAGGTCTTCACGAAGGCGGGCGGGATCTTCTGGGGCCTCGTGTTCTTGATCGTCGGCCTCATCTGGCTGCTCGCCGCCCTGGACGTCATCCAGGCGAACCTGGAGGTCGTCCTCCCGCTGGTTGTCATCCTGGCGGGCGTCTACCTTTTGGTCACAAAGCTCTACGGGAGCCCCTTCCCGCCCGCACGGTGAGGGCTCCGCCGAGAACCGCGCCGTCCTGGTGCCCGGAGAGGGCGTTATCCCCGGGCGCAAGAGGTCCAAACTTACTTATTCGCGGGTCGGGATGGACGGGTGAGGGGTTTTCATGGCCGACCTGCGCGACCGGGTGGAAGAGGATCGCGGGCTCCTGAAGCGGATACAGCTCCACGTCCCTGGCTTCGCCGGCTACCGCCGACGGGAGGACCTGCGGGCGGCGGACAACATGCTCCGCATCCAGATGGCCGACTCCCTGAAGGCCGCCCGGCGGACCACGGAGGCGGCACGGCAGGAGCTGGTGGAGCGGAGCCAGCTCGCCGAGCTGGACACCCTGGGACGCCTCATCAACCGCTTTCAGGCCCTGGAGGGGAAGGTGCGCCACGCGGACCAGGGCTACTCCGGCATCTCCCCCGCCATCCGCATCGAGGACGCGGAGCTGAACCGGCTGTACGAGTACGATGCGAACCTCCTCGACGACGCGGCAGCCCTCGGGACGCAGGCGAAGGAGCTGAAGGCCAGCGTGGGAGACGGGGACGCCCTCCCCGATCACGCCCGAGAGATGCGAGGCCGGCTGGACACCTTTGAGGAGACCTTTGAGAAGCGGATGCTCACGGTCAGCGGCACGGAGGTGACGGAGTGAGCCTCTTTGGCTCGAAGACCTACGAGTGGCCCAGCGCCAACAAGCGCGGGAACGTGATGTGGCACCTCCCGCGGAACATCCGGCTGAACGACAACATCGTGGTGCGGGAGGACGAGATCGCCGTCTTCTACCGGGACGGCAAGGCGTTGGGCTACATCGACCGCCCCGACCGGTACGCCCTAACGAGCATCAACGCCCCCATCGTCGGCCGCATCGTGGAGGCCCTCTCCGGCGTGAGGCAGGTGGCCGAGGTCTTCTACCTCCAGAAGCGGCCCTTCGACGGCAAGTTCGGCTCCAAGCAGCCCTACCAGTTCCGGGACAAGGAGTTCGCCGTGGTGAGCCTCCGGCTGCACGGGGAGTTCCGCTACAAGGTGCACGACCCGGAGCTCTTCATCAACCAGTTCGTGGGGACCCTGAGCCTGACCGCCGCGGACTCCGTGGAGGATCGGATCCGGGACCAGGTGGTCGTGGTCACCTACGACGCCCTGGGGGAGATGAAGAACGCGGGCCTGGGGGTCCTGGACCTGGCCGCGAACCTGGAGGAGATGGAGCAGGCGATCCTGGCCAAGTGCCAGGCCCACTTCGAGATGTTCGGCCTCGTGATCCAGAAGATCAGCGGGCTGAACATCAGCCTCCCGGAGGAGGTCCAGGAGGCCGTGGACGCCCGGGCGGCCATGGCCATCACGGGCACGGACTTTATCCGGTACCAGACCGGCACCGCCATGCGTGAGGCCGCCGCGAACCCCGCCGGGGGCGGAGCGGGCGCCGGCGTGGGCGTGGGCGCCGGCATCGGCATGGGCTGGGCCATGATGGACGAGATGCGCCGGCGGAGCGGCGGCGAGGTCCCGCCGGGGGCGCCCTGCGTGAACTGCGGGACGTTCCTCCCCCCGGCGGCGAAGTTCTGCCACGCCTGCGGCGAGGCCCAGACCCCCGGCGGCAGCACGTGTCCCCAGTGCGGCAAGCCCGTGGAGGCCTCCGACAAGTTCTGCCCCCACTGCGGCGCCTCCCTCGCCGGCGCGACGTGCGCGAACTGCGGGGCCCCGCTCTCCCTCGGGGCCAAGTTCTGCGCCGAGTGCGGGACCGCCGTGGAGCCGGGTGATGGCGGAGAGTGAGGAGGAAGCCCCGGACGAGGACACCCCTCCCCCCGCGACGACCCTCCTGGACGAGGAGGTCATCGAAGGGTACCCGTGCCATGCCTGCGGAGCCTCCCTGGCCTTCGCCCCCGGGACCACCCAGCTGAGGTGCCCCTACTGCGGGGTCGAGAACGCCATCGACGTCCAGCTGACGATGGCGGAGGAGCACGACATCGAGGCCCTCCCCCTCCATCCCGCCACCTCGGAGACCGGACTCGGCGTCCCGCAGCGAAGCTGGCGCTGCGAGGCCTGCGGGGCCGTGCAAGCCGTGGAGCCCGCCGCCATCACCGTGGAGTGCGCCTTCTGCGGATCCCCCGCCCTGATCGAGGTCGCCAGCGACCCGAAGCTCGTGCGGCCCACGGCCCTCGTGCCGTTCGCCTTGGACGAGGAGGCGGCCCGAGGCCGGTACCGCCAGTGGTTGGGCAGGTGGTGGCGCAAACTCATCAGCCCGGGGGCCCTGCAGCGGGACGCCGTCGTGACCAAGGTGCGGGGGGTCTACGCCCCCTTCTTCACCTTCGACGCCCAAGCGGAGTCGGACTGGTCCGGCTGGCGGGGGGACTACTACTACGTCACCGTAGGGTCTGGCAAGAACCGGCGCACGGTGCGCCGCACCCGGTGGACCTACCGTTCGGGACACCACTCCCACTTCTACGATGACGTCTTGGTCTACGCCTCGCGGGGCCTGCCGGAGGCGACGCTGCGGAAGGTGACGCCCTTCCACCTCCGGGGGCTCATGCCCTTCAAGGCCGAGTTCCTGGCTGGCTTCGCGGCAGAGGAGTACACCGTGGATCCCAAGGCCCTCTGGCGCTCCGCCCAGGACCACATGCAGTCGGAGGAGTGGCAGGCGTGCCGACGGGCCCTCGGCGGCGACACCTACCGCAACCTTCGGGTCCAAACGCAGCTCCAGGAGCCCACCTGGAAGCACATCCTGCTCCCCCTGTACGTGGCTAACTACATCTTCGGGGCGAAGCACTACTACTTCTTGGTGAACGGCCAGACGGGCGAGGTCCAGGGCTCGGCCCCCATCAGCTGGGCGAAGGTGGGCTTCATCGTGGGGGCGGTGATTGCCGTGGCGGTCGGCGTGGCCCTCCTCCTGGGCCTCCTCTAGCCCCGCAGGTCCGGGGGCCCCGCGCCAACCCTTAAGTGTTCCATCCGGGATTCCTGCCGCAGGTTCTCAGGAGGCCGTGGATGGAGTACAAGATCACGGGGGACAACCTCCAGTTCGTCCACCTGGAGATCGGTCCCGGGGAGAAGGTGTACGCGGAGGCGGGGGCGATGACCTACATGACGGGCAATGTCACCATGACCGCCAAGGCCCGCGGCGGGCTGTGGAAGGGGCTCAAGCGCAAGCTGGCCCGGGAGACGTTCTTCATGACGGAGTTCACGGCCGAAGGGGGCACGGGCGTCGCCGCCTTCGGCGGAAACGTCCCCGGGAAGATCGTGCCCCTGGACCTCCGGCAGGGGGGGTCGTGGCTCCTGCAGAAGGACGCCTTCCTCTGCGCGGAGGACGCGGTGGAGATGGACATCGCCTTCCAGAGGCGGCTGGGCAGCATCTTCTTCGGAGGGGAGGGCTTCATCCTGCAGAAGGTGTGGGGACCCGGCCGCGTCTTCGCCCACGCCCCCGGGGACATCGTGGAGATGGACCTCCAGGCGGACCAGGTCCTCAAGGTGAGCACGGGGAACGTGGTCGGCTGGGAGGAGTCCGTCTCCTACGACATCCAGGCCGTGGGCGGCATCAAGACGGCCCTCTTCGGCGGGGAGGGGCTCTTCGTGACCACCCTGCGGGGGCCGGGGAAGGCCATCCTGCAGTCCCTCACCCTTCCGCGCATGGCCAGTGCGCTCGCTCCCTTCCTCCCGACGCAGACCAGCGGCTCCGGCTTCTCCCTGCGGGTGGGGTAGCGTGACGGCCCGCCAGGTCGCCGGCGTCGTGGGCGCTCTCCTCGTCTTCGGGGCCGTCATCCTCCTGCTCTGGGCCCTGGGCCTGCTTCTTCCGATACTCCTCTTCCTGGGGCTGGGCCTCTTCCTCCTCATCCTGGTGGGGGCCCTGGTCCTCATCCTCCTGACCATCGTCCTCGCGCCCTACTACTTCCTCACGAAGCGGCCCGAGGTGACGCCAGGGCGGTACGAGCTGGAGGACGTGGAAGAGAAGTAGAGGACAGGACGGCACCGGCGAGGAAGGTCGTGCCCATACGGAGGTGGGGCGGACATGAAGACCGGTGAGACCTTCTTCGCTGCCACCAGGGAGGAGTTCCGTCGCTGGCTTGCGCCCCATCACGCGTCGAAGAGGGAGATCTGGCTGGTCTTCTACCGCAAGGGGACCGGCAAGCCCACCTTGCCCTACAACGACGCGGTGGAGGAGGCGATCTGCTACGGTTGGATCGACAGCCAGCAGAACCCCATGGACGAAGAGCGCTTCGTGCGCCGGTTCAGCCCCCGCCGCAAGGGGAGCCACTGGTCGGAGCACAACCGGAGGCGCGCCTTGCGCATGCTCCGCGCGGGAAAGATGACGGAAGCGGGCATGGCGGCGCTGCCCCCTGACGTGATCGCGGCCTGGAAGCGGGGGGAGTGAGGTCCCCGAGAAGAACCCTACCCGCGCAGCACGATCTCGATGTTCACGCCGTCCGGGACCTGAATCCGCATGAGCTGCCGTAGGGCCCGCTCGTCGGAGTCCAGGTCGATGAGGCGCTTGTGGACGCGCATCTCCCACCGATCCCAGGTCTCGCTCCCCTCCCCGTCGGGGCTCTTCCGGACGGGGACCACGAGCTTCTTCGTGGGCAGGGGAATGGGCCCGCGCATGGAGACGCCGGTGCGCTCGCTGATGAGGCGAATCTGCGAGCAGACCTGGTCCACCTTCTGGGGGTCCGTCCCGCTGAGGGAGATGCGGGCCTTCTGGGCCATGGGAGGCTAGAGGACGCGGGACCGGCTTAAAACCCTACCGCTTCTCGATCTCGATGACCTGCCCCGCCGCCACCGTCTGCCCCATGTCCCGGATGGCGAAGCGGCCCAGCTGCGGGAAGTCGGCGAAGGTCTCGATGGCCATGGGCCGCGTGGGCACGACCTTCACCATGGCCGCGTCCCCCGTCTTCAGGAACTGCGGGTTTTCCTCCTTCACGGCCCCCGTCTTGGGGTCCAGCTTCTGCACGAGGGCCTCGAAGCGGCAGGCCACCTGGGCCGTGTGGGCGTGGAAGACCGGCGTGTACCCGACGGTGACGACGCTGGGGTGGTTGAGGACGACGATGCGGGCAGTGAAGGCCCGGGCCACGGTGGGCGCGTGGTCCACGGGGCCGCAGACGTCCCCCCGATGGATCTCGTCCCGGGCGACCCCTCGGACGTTGAACCCCACGTTGTCCCCCGGCTCCGCGCTGGGGATCGTCTCGTGGTGCATCTCGATGGACTTCACCTCCCCCGTCTTGTCGGAGGGCTGGAAGGCCACCTTCGTGTCCGGCTTCAGGATCCCCGTCTCCACCCGTCCCACGGGGACGGTCCCGATGCCCGTGATGCTGTAGACGTCCTGGATGGGGATGCGGAGGGGCTTGTCCGTGGGCTTGTCCGGCGGGGAGACGCCGTTGACGATGTCCATGAGGGTGGGCCCGTCGTACCACCCCATCTTGTCCGACTTCTCCACCACGTTGTCCCCCGCGTAGGCGGAGATGGGGATGAAGGGGATGTCCGCCGGCTTGTAGCCCACGGAGGAGAGGAGCTTCTCCACCTCCTCCTTCACCTCCTTGTACCGTTTCTCGTCGTAGGCGGGCTTCGTGGCGTCCATCTTGTTGATGCCCACGATGAGCTGCGTCACGCCCAGGGTCCGGGCCAGGAAGACGTGCTCGTTGGTCTGGGCCTGGCGGCCCTCCGGCGCCCCCACCACCAGGACGGCGGCGTCGGCCTGGGACGTCCCGGTGATCATGTTCTTCACGAAGTCCCGGTGCCCCGGGGCGTCGATGATGGTGAAGTAGAGCTTGTCCGTCTCGAAGCGACGGTGGGCCACGTCGATGGTGAGGCCCCGCTCCCGCTCCTCCTTCAGGTGATCCATGACCCAGGCGAACTCGAAGGTGGGCTTCCCCTTCTCCTGGGCCTCCTTCTTGAACTTCTCGATGATGTGAGGTTCGATGTGGCCCGTGTCCAGCAACAGGCGTCCGATGAGGGTGGACTTGCCGTGGTCCACGTGACCGATGAACACCATGTTAAGGTGTGGCTTCTCGGGCATCTAGCATCCTCCGATGACCGCTGTCGATAGCGGCATACCCTATTTATCCCTTTTCAAGTCCCAGGTCTGGTCAGCGCCCCCCTACTGGTCCACGTACCCCCGCTGCCAGGTCCGTTCCGGGTCGTGGTTCCGGAGATCCACCCCAAAGTCCACCGCCGCCTTCAGCGGGAGGCGGACGTTGAGCCATCCCGCGAGGAGCTCGGCCCGGTCGTCCGGTGGGTAGCCGGTGTTCGTCAGGGTGAGGTCGGTGCCCTCCGCCCCGTCGTCCGCCAGGTCGAAGGCCGCCGTGCTGTGGAAGTAGTCCAGCGCGAAGCGGCGGGGTGGGTCCGCCTCCAGAATGCGGCCGTCGTACGCCACGTCGTTCACGAAGCGGAAGTGCACCACGCCGTCCGCCTCCTCCGCCGACTCCGCCCAGAAGGCCGCCCGCCTCTCGTCCGTGGCGAGCATTGCGTAGACCGCCTCGGGCGAAGAGCGGAGATGGAGGCGCCAGCGGATGGTCCCCGGATCGGGCTGAAGGGCCATGGCCCAGAGAGGCGGCGCGGGCTAAAGGCTTCTACGCCGCGTAGTAGTTGGCGTCGTAGGGCTCCGGCTTGAGTCCCTTGCGCTGGCGGATCTCCGCCACGACCTCCGGCTGCAGGTCCTGGGGGATCCGATGGAAGCCCGCGTTCTCGTACGACCACAGGACGCGGCCCTGGGTCGCCGAGCGGATGGCGGTGGAGAAGCCGAACATCTCCGCCACGGGCGCCGTGGCGTGGATGGTGACCTGATCCCCCTCCTGGGCGATGTCGTCCACCACCCCGCGCCGGGACTGGATCTCCGCGATGGCGGACCCCATGACGTCCTGGGGTAGGGTGAGGACGACCTTCTGCCGGGGCTCCAGGAGCACGCGGCCCCCCAGGCACATGGCCCCGTAGATGGCGGAACGGACGGCGGGGATGACTTGGGCCGGTCCTCGGTGGATGGAGTCCTCGTGGAGCTTCGCGTCCACCAGGCGCACCTTCACCCCCATGCACTTCTCCGTGGCCAGGGGGCCCAAGTTCATGGCCTCGATGTACGCCTCCCGGCACAGGTCGATGGTCTCGTGGAGGTACTGGATGCCCTTGGTCACGTCGCAGAACATCGTGTTGTTCTGCACCCAGACCACGTTCCGGGCCTCCTGCTTGTTCATGCCCAGGTCCATGAGGAGGCGGGCCACGCCGGTGCGGTCCTTGATGCGCTGGTTCACGGGGACGTGCCCCTCCTGGATGGCCTCCAAAACCCCGGGCTCCAGGGGCTCCACCTCCAAGTAGAAGCGGTTGTGCTTGTTGGGGGACTTCCCCTCGAAGGGCCCCGCGCCCTTCTCCACGCTCTCCCGGTAGACGACGATGGGGTCGGAGGCGGTGATCTCCACCCCGTGCTCGTGCTGGATGCGGTACTGCGTGATCTCCAGGTGGAGCTCCCCCA
>CAYGBN010000013.1:20003-43333 GCA_964348155.1 uncultured Methanomassiliicoccales archaeon | reverse complement strand
GCTCTTTCTAGGGACCATCCTCCGGCCGTCCAACCTAGCTGAGCTACGGGCCCACCCAAGGCGGCGGCGGTACGCAACTTCAATCCAACCGGCGGGTTGTTCTTAAACCTTGCGGTCCTTCGGGGCGCCGAAGGGGGAAGGCAACGCTTATACGGGAGCCTACTTCTCATTCGGGCGCCATGGAGAAGGCCAGTGACGGCAATCCTACCCTACCGCCGGTGGCGGTCCTGGTCGTGGACACCCTCCGGGCGGACACGGTGGAGGATCCGTCCTTCCTGCGTCGGCTGCCCACGATGCGGCGACTCTTCTCCGAGTCCCACCGCTTCACGCGGGCCTACGCCCCCTCCCACTGGACCCTCCCCTCCCACGCCTCCCTCTTCACCGGCCTTCCCCCTCATCGGCACCGGGCCCGGCCGCCCCACATGCGGCTGCGGGAGGACGTGCCCACGCTAGCCGAGCTCTTCCGGGAACAAGGGTACCACACGGCCTGCATCACCTGCAACCCCTGGCTCTCGGAGCCCTTCGGCATGACGCGGGGGTTCGACAAGGTCTGGCGCCCGCCCCTCGTTCCCCTGGCGAGGGTCCTGCACTCGTGGTCCGACCGGTTGGCGGGCATTCCCAACGGGCACAACGGCGTCGGGAAGCGCATGTCCAGCCTGGCGAAGATGGTTTCCGCTCTGGTCCTCTCCACGCCCGCCATGGACAATGGGGCGGCAAGCCTCCCTCGGGGCCTGCGGGGGCACTGGCGAAACGGGGGCCGATCGCCCTTCCTGGTGGTCAACCTGATGGAAGCCCACGGCCCCTATCACGCCCGGGGCGGGTTCTCCGCCTGGCGGAAGCGGATGGCGCATCGGGGCATTTTCGGCCGGTGGGAGCGCGTGAAGTTCGCCATCCTGGGAGGCCGCGTGCCCGTCACCGAGGCCATGCGGAGGGACATCGACGGCGTGTACCGGGAGAACGTCCGCTACCTGGACGCACAGCTGGGCCGCCTGCTGTCCGGTGCCCCCGCCGCCCTCTGGGACCGGGGGTACACGATCCTCGTCTCGGACCACGGGCAGCTGCTGGGCGAAGGAGGGCGCATCGATCACGCGGCGGGCCTGAGCGAGAGGCTGATTCGCGTGCCCCTGGCCATCCGACCGCCGGGAGGAGGTGCGGGCGTCGTTGAGCATCCTACGGACATCACCTGGATCTTCTTCCTCCTCCGCGCCATCGCCGAGGGTCGTCCCTCCCCCCTGCCTGCATGGCTGGAGTGGGTCGCACGTCAGGGCGCCGTCCTGAGCGAGGCCCCCGGGGGGACCGTGCCCTACGTGGACCGACTCCGCGGGCGGGACCCCCACTTTCGCGAGGACCTCCTCGCCTTTAAGGCGCGGCACGACCATCCCGCCCTGGCCTGCGTCCGAGGGCGATGGAAGCTGGTGTGTCACCTCGGGCGAAGGGAGGACGAACTCCACGACCTTGAGGCCGATGCCGACGAAGAGGTGAATCGCGTGCGCGAGAAAAAGGAGACGCTGGACGACCTCCACCGGGAGCTGCGCGAGCGCTTCCTGGGCGAGGGAGGGGGGGGTCGTGGGGAGATCCGGACGGACGGCATGCCCTTGGAGGCGAAGAAGGTCATCGCCCAGATCGTCCTGGGGGAGGCCCTGCAGGCCCCCCGGACGCCGGTCCTGGTGTGGACGGGCGGAAAGGACAGCACGCTGGTCCTGGGGCTCTGCCTCGAGGTGGCCCGACAGCGCGAGCTCCCCGTGCCGCCGCTCATGGTCGTGGACCACGGCATGCACTTCCAGGAGACGTGGACGTTCATGGAGGAGGTCGCTCGGGAGGAGGGCCTCTCCCTTCTCGTGGCCAAGAACCGTCCGCTGGTGGAGGCGATCCACCAGGGCGTCGCGTCCGTTCCTCTGGAGCAGCTCGACGCCGAAAACCAGGAGGAGGCGCTGAAGGCCGGGCTGCAGGGCGACGACGTGCCCCTCTCCCTGGACACCCCCGTGGGCAACCACCTGCTGAAGACCGTCGCCCTGAAACGAGCGGTCCAGGAGGACGGCTTCGACACCGTCATCACGGGCATCCGGTGGGACGAGAACCTGGCCCGGGCGGGGGAGGTCTTCTTCTCGCCGCGCGAGGATCCCCCGCACACGCGCGTCCATCCCATCCTGCCGTGGACGGAGCGGGAGGTGTGGACGTACACGCTGGAGAAGGGGCTCCCCATCCATCCCCTCTACCGACGCGGTTACCGCTCCTTCGACGGAGCCTTCGACAGCGAACCCACGGATACCCGACCCGCGTGGGAGCAGGACCTGGATAAGACGCCGGAGCGGGCCGGCCGGGCCCAGGACAAGGAGAAGATCATGGAGCGCCTGCGGGCCCTGGGGTACTTCTAGCCACGCCCCCGGACCCGCCAAGCTTTAATAAGCGCCTCCCCTAGAGCCGTCCGTGCTCGCCTGGATCGACACCCGATGTGCCTCGTGCGGACAGCCCCTGACGGAGCGGGGCTCCGTCATCTTCCGCTGCCCCCAGTGCGGGAAGGAGACCATCGGGCGATGCGGGCGGTGTCGCGATCAGAGCGTCTCCTACGCGTGCGAAGCGTGCGGCTTCGAGGGTCCCTAGAGGCGAGGGCGATGGCACGCGTCGCGGTAGGGTTGCGCATCATGCCGGAGGACGCAGGGGTCGACCTTGCGGCCCTTCGAGAGCGGGTTCGGGCCTCCTTCGGCCAGGAGCTTCGGGACGTTGCGGAGCGGCCCGTGGCCTTCGGCCTCGTGGCCCTGGAGGCGGTGCTTCTGCTGGAGGATACGGAGGGGCGGCTGGAGGCGGCGGAGGACCTCCTCCGCGGGCTGGAGGGCGTTGGCAATGTGGAGACCCTCTCCGTGGACCTCCTCTGACGTTATCCCCCCCGGTTGCCATGGAAAAAGGGTTAAGTAGCCACCGTCGGTTGATTGGCGCCGTGCTCCCCCTCGCCTGGCAGGCCCAGGGGCTCGCTGGCTTCTTGGCGCGGTTCTGGCCCGCCTTCGTCCTCACGGCCTTCCTGGCCATTGCCAGCCTCTACGTCGTCGCCTACATGAACCGGTTCTTCGCCTACCTCAAGGCCCAGGAGAGCCGCTACCTGGGGAGGCGGACCCTGGAGCTCCTCAAGCGGGTGATGCTTGGGATCTGGATCGGCCTCCTGGTCGTGCTGGTCCTCGTCGCCTTCGCCGGAGCCAGCGGGGACCCCAACGTGGCCAGCGATGTGCGGCTGGTGGTGCTTCACATCCCCTCTGTCCTAGTCGTCGTCTTCGCCCTGGTGGGCTCGGTGGCGGGGTCCCGGGTGGTGGCCCGCTTCCTCTCCTACCTCCGGGGGCAGCTGGAGGAGAAGCCGGAGAAGGTCCTGGACGCCCAGGCGTTTGTGGTGGGGGAGCTGGCGGTGAAGTACTTCCTGTACGGCCTGGGGCTGGTGGTGGCCGTCCTGGGAGGCCTGGGCCTCCTGCCGCCCGAGGACGCCACCGTACGGGACGTCATCGACCAGGCCATCTTCGTCCCCCTGGCCCCGCTCATCGACCCACGCTACCTCACTCTCGTGCTCACGACCCTGGTCCTCATGGTCCTAGCCACACGTCTGGCGGACTCCCTCTTCGCGGACTTCAAGAAGCGGACCCAGAAGTTCACCCCCCGGGTCGTGGACCTCTTCCACGCGGTAACGCGGTACGCCATCTTCGGCGCCGCCATCCTTACGCTTATCTTCCTCACGCTGTCCACCGGTCTCTCGGCGGACCAGATCATTCTGGTGGGCCTCATCCTCGTGATCCTGGGCCTCATCGCTGCGCTCATCCTGCACGAACCCATCGCCAACGCCCTTTCGGGCATCGCCCTCATCAATACGGACCCCTTCCGGGAGGGGGAGCGCATCAAGGTGGGGGACACCCTGGTCTGCGACGTGCTGGAAGTGAACCTGACCAACACCCGGGTGAAGACGCTGAAGGGCGAGGTCGTGAACATGCCCAACCGGGAGCTCCTGGCCCACTCCATCATGAACTTCAGCCGGTCCAAGCCCTACGCCATGACCGTGGACGTCACCGTAAGCTTCGACGTCCCCCACTCGAAGGTGGAGAGCCTTCTGGTGGATGCGGCCAAGCGGACGGAGGGGGTGTTGGGGGATCCGAAGCCCAGCGTCTTCGCCCACCGCATTGAGGGGAACACGGTGAGCTACCAGCTCTGGGCGTACATCGCGGACCCCGATGAGATGAAGCGGGCCAAGAGCGAAATCATCGCCAAGGCCCAGGAACTCTTCCACGAAGAGGGGTTCAAGCTTCTGTTTCTGCAGGTGTAGGTCGCTCCACCGACTTCCGGAGCATGAGGACGGGGCAGCCAACGCGCTTGGCGATGCGGTCCTCCAGGGGCCCGAAGGCGTACTTCTGCAGGGCCCACGTGGGACTGGCCCCCATGACCAGGAGATCGGCCTGGGCGGCCTCCCGGGCTACAGCGTCCACCGTGGAAGCGGAGTAAACGATCTTGTGGTCGTGGGGCACCTCCGCCTCCTCAAAGGCCCCCATGAGGCGGTGCGCGTCGGCAATCGTGGCCTCCTCCTGGGCCTTGTGAGGGACAATGCTCAGGATGGTGATGTGGGCTCCGTACTCCTTTGCCAGGAGGGCGGCCAGGCGTGCGGCGTGGGAGACGTGCCAGGCTCGTCCCGCCAGGAGGGTGATGCTTCTGAAGCGCTCCTCCTTGCCCACGGGCTTGAACACCAGGACGTCGGCCTTGGACTGCTGAACCAGGTAGTCGATGTTCGTTCCCAGGACGCGGCCTCCCCGCGCCGGGCGCTCTCCCCGCCACCCCAGGACCAGGGCTTCCGCGCCTTCCTCCCGCGCACTGTCCAGGATGGCCTCGTACACCCGGTGGGCGATCTTCACGATAACCTGGACCTCCACCCCCATCTCCTGGGCCAGCTGCTGGGCGGGGTTGAGGGCCTTGATGCGGTCGTCCACGTAGCCGAAGCGGACGGACTTCGGCGGGAGGGCGAGGGGGACCTCGATGACGTGGAGGATGATGAGTTCGGCGTCCCGGTCCCGGGCGACCTGGGCGGCCAGGCGCACGATCTCCAGGTTCTTCGGGTCGCGCAGGGGGACCATGACCCGCCGGCCGACCCGGGCGGCCCGACGCAGCGGGGCGGCGATGACCTCCAGGATCTCTCGACGGATGGGGGGCGCCCGGGCGATCTCCTCCCGCCCACCACGGACAAAGTGGTAGCCCAGTCCCACGGTAATCCAGAAGAGGGCCACATACCAGGCCACCTGGCCGGAGGGCATGGCCCCCACCTCCCGCGCGGGGAGGTTCCAGATGAAGGCCGCCAGGAAGAGGTTCAGGCCGATGGCTAGGATGGGGATGAAGGGAAAACCAGGGACCATGAACCCGCGGTCCAGGTCGGGACGCTTCTTTCGCAGCGACAGGAGGCTCAGGTTGGCGATGCTGAAGAGCAGGAGGAACATGACGTCGGCGGCGGCGGCAATCTGCTCTATGGGCAGGGTTACGGCGAAGACGGCGATGATGGCCGAGCTGGTGATGACCGCGTTGGCGGGGGACTGCCGCGTCGGGTGCACCCGGCCGAGGAACCGCGGCAGGCTGTCGTCTCGGCCCATGGCGAAGCTGACGCGGGAGGAGGAGTAGACCGTCGCGTTCAGCGCCGACGTGGTGGCCAAGAACCCGCCGATGAGCATGACTCCCAGGCCCAGGGGTCCGGCCACGTCCCGGGCCGCCCGCATGATGGCGCGCTCCGGCTCATCTGCGCCTCCGAAGCAGATCCAGGCGTCCGCGGCGACGGGGCAGCTGGCCACGCCCAGGGCCACGATGAAGGTGGCCACGTAGAAGATTACGACCACGACGATGGAGACGAAGATGGCCCGGGGAATGGCCCGCTTGGGGTCCTTGACCTCCTCCCCAGACTGGGCGATGATCTCGTAGCCCTCGAAGGCGATGAAGGTCAGGGCCATGGCCAGGAGGATGCCGCTGGGTCCCGTAGGCGCGAATTGGGCCGTGAAGCGCTGCCCCACGGTGGGGTCCTGCAGCATGGCGTTGGCGCCCAGGGCAATAAAGACGCCCAGAACCGCGAGCTTGCCCACGGTGATGAGGTTCTCCGCTCGGCCCGTGGAGTGGACGCCCACGTAGTTCACCGTCATGAAGAAGAAGACGATGCCCGCGGCCACGAGCTTCTCCAGGGGATCGAAGGTGAAGCCGCCCAGGGTGACCGCCGCGGGCAGGACAGTGCCCTCCAGGTGGTATATCTCCAGGATGAGGGTCACGAAACTCGCGAACGCCGCGGCGTACAGGGCGCAGGCAATCAGGTGGGCCGCCCAGGAGAACCATCCGCTCAGGAAACCCGAGGGGGGCGGCAGCCCCTCCTTGGCCCAGAGGTATCCGCCCCCGGCCTCGGGGTAGGCGGATCCAAGTTCCGCGTAGGTGAAGGCGGTTAGGGTCGTAACGACCCCGTTCAGGACGAAAGCCATGACGGCGGCAGGTCCTGCCTGGAAGGCCGCGCTCGCCGTAAGGACGAAGATGCCGGCACCGATCATTGCCCCGATGCCGATCATCGTGATGTCGAGGAAGCGGAGGTCGCGGCTGAGCTCAATGCGAACCTGCCCACCACCGGGCCTATCCGCCGTCGCCGTCTCGGCAGCCATGGGACCTGTCTCGCGGACAAGGAGGGAGGTTGCCTAAAAGCATTGTCGGCCCGTTCGCGTCGGCCAGAACGGCCAACCTTATTAGCGGCTTGACAAATCGACCCCTATGATCCTCTCCCTCCTTCGGGTCCTGTTGGGGGCGGGCCTCCTCTCCTACGCCTCCTGGCGGGACTGGCGGACCCGTGAGGTGGGCAACCTCGTGTGGGCCGTCATGGCTGGCCTCGGTCTTGCGCTCCTAGGCGTGGAGTTCGCCTTGGCCCAGGGGGACCCGCTGGCGGGCCTCGTCATGCTTCCCCTGGGCCTCCTCATGCTGGACGTGCTCTGGGACCGGGAGGAGAGTGGGTTTCAGCGGATCCTGAGCTACACCATGTACGCCGTGGCGGCGGGGGTCGCCCTCCTCCTCATCCTCCTCTTCGGCCGTTTCGGCCCCGAGGACCAAGGGCTGCTTCGCCGGTCCTTCGGTTCCCTGGTAGTCATCCTGCTGGCCTACGCATTCTACTTCGTGGGCCTCCTCCGGGGCGGGGCCGACGCTAAGGCCTTTCTGTGCATCGGGGTCCTCGTCCCCGGGTACCCCGCCGCGGGGGGATTCCCCCTTCTGTCCATACCTCCCCTCATCCTCCCGGCCTTTGAGCTGCTCTTCCCCTTCGCCCTGAGCGTCCTGATGAACACGGCCCTCCTCCTCTTGGCCCTCCCCCTCTTCTTTCTGGTGCGCAACCTGTGGCGAGGGAACCGCCGCTGGCCGCAGCTCCTGACGGGATACAAGGTGCCCCTGAACGCCCTGCCCCCCTTCGTCTGGCTGCTGCAGGACGTGGAGGAGGGGCGCGTGCATTACGACGTTCTACCCCGGAAGGAGCCCGGCGAGGTGGATCTGGAGGGGTTGCGCAACCTGGGCATCGAGCGCGTCTGGGTCACCCCTCAGCTCCCCTTCCTTCTCCCCCTGACGCTCGGCTTTGTGATCACCTTCCTGATGGGAAACCTGTTGCTGGGCCTCCTGTGATCCGGGCTCGGGGGCCTTTATAAGGGACCCATCCATGGGCAGCCCCGAAACGGTGGAAGGCACCCCATGGCCACAACAACGGTCCTCTCCCTGGCCGCCGGCGCGGCCGGTCTGGCCCTCCTGTTTGCCCTCCTGCTCATCCGCTACGTCCTTCGGCAACCGGAGGGGGCGGAGCGCATGCGGGAGATCGCCCGGTCCATCCAGGAAGGGGCGTCGGTTTTCCTTCGGAAGGAGCTCACGGCCATCGCCGTCTTCTCCGGGATCATGGCGACAGCCCTCATCCTCCTGGTGGAGCCGGGGAGGGTCCTCCTAGAGGAGGGTTTCGCCTTTGCCCTGGGCACCGGGGCCTCCTTCAGCGCCGGGTACCTCGGCATGTGGATCGCTACCCGGGCCAACGTCCGGACCGCCCACGTGGTGAGCGCCAGCTTCGCCCGGGGCATGCGGACGGCCTTCTTTGGGGGCGCCGTCATGGGCACCGTCTCCGTGGCCCTGGGCCTCCTGGGCCTGACGGCTGTCTTCGCCCTCTTCCCGGAGGAGCAGAACGTCTGGCTCGCCTACGCCTTCGGGGCCAGCTCCGTGGCCCTCTTCCTCCGCGTCGGCGGGGGAATCTTCACGAAGAGCGCCGACGTGGGGGCCGACCTCGTGGGGAAGGTGGAGGCCGGCATCCCCGAGGACGACCCCCGCAACCCGGCGGTCATCGCCGACAACGTGGGGGACAACGTGGGGGACGTGGCCGGCATGGGCTCCGACCTGTACGAGAGCTACGTCTCGGCCCTGGCGGCGGCCATGGTGCTGGGCCTCATCCTGGATCCCGCGGGGAACTTCGTCCTCTTGCCCCTCCTCCTGGGGGCCGTCGGCTTGGTGGCGTCCTTAGCGGGCATCCTTGCGGTGCGCCCACGAGAGGCGGCGGAGGGGTACGAGGCCGAGGCCCGCTCGGCGCGACGGGCCCTGAACCTGGGCGTGTACGTAAGCACGGCCCTCACGGTGGTGCTGGGCTATCTGGCCTTCAGCGGCCTGCTGGGAGCCCAGTGGCTGGGGCCCTTCGTGGCCATGGTGGCGGGCCTCCTGGGCGGCTTTCTCATCGGGTTGTTCACCCAGTACTACACCTCCGAGAATCGTCCCGTCCGAGGCATCGCCGAGGCCAGCGAGAGCGGAGCCGCCATCAACCTGCTGGAGGGGTTGTCGGTGGGCATGGTGAGCACGGTGCCACCGGTGCTGGTGGTCGCCGGGGCCACCCTCGTGGCCTTCATGGCCTCGGAGGCGACCCTCCCCGGATCCGGGCTCTACGGCGTCGCCATCGCCGCCGTCGGAATGCTTGTCACCTTGGCCATGCTGCTCTCCACGGACGCCTACGGCCCCATCGCCGACAACGCCGCGGGCATCGCCGAGATGACCGGACTGGGAGGGGAGGCACGGGAGCGGGCGGAGGCCCTGGATGCCGTGGGAAACACCACGGCGGCCATCGGGAAGGGCTTTGCCATCGCCTCCGCCGCCTTGGCCTCGCTGGCTTGGATCGCCACCTTCTTCGTGGTGGCGGACCTGCAGGAGGTGGGCATCCGGGAGGTCCCCGTGGTGGCGGGCCTCCTCATCGGATCCATGCTGGCCTTCCTCTTCTCCGCCCTGACCCTGCGGGCCGTGAGTGCGGGGGCCTTCCTGGTGGTGGGGGAGGTCCGCCGGCAGTTCGCGGAGGTCCCCGGCCTTCGCGAAGGCGAGGCCACGCCGGACTACGAGGTTGCCATCTCCCTGGTGACGGGGAAGGCCCTCCGTGCCATGTTCCTGCCCGGGCTGCTTGTCATCCTGGTTCCCCTGGCAGTGGGCCTCACGTTGGGGGCCGAGGCCCTGGCCGGCCTTCTCTCCGGAGCCCTCCTCACGGGCTTCCTCCTGGCCATTGCCATGGCCAACTCCGGAGGAGCGTGGGACAACGCCAAGAAGCTCATCGAATCCGGCGTCCACGGCGGGAAGGGGAGCGAGGCCCACAAGGCGGCGGTGATCGGCGACACCGTGGGGGATCCGTTCAAGGACACCGCCGGCCCCTCCCTGAACATCCTCATCAAGCTCGTGGGGAAGGTGGCCGTCCTCTTCGCGCCGCTCTTCACCTATGCCGTCCTGGTCCTCTGAGGCAGGCCGCTCCAGGGGCGTCCGGCCGCTAACCGGGGACACAAGCTTTAATATCGCCCGCTGGCTGATGGCCGTGGGAAGGGTTTGACGGCCATAGCGGCGGGGATACACCCGGTCCCATCCCGAACCCGGCAGTTAAGCCCGCCTGCGTTCCCTGAGGTACTGCGGCGCGCGAGCCCGCGGGAAGCTCGGCCCCGTTGAGGGGTGGTGGACTCTGGCCTAGGTACGGAGCCCGGATGCCTTCGGGCGTCTTGGTAAACCGTGCCGCTTTAACGGCCAACCCGGTTCGCCGAACGCTGTCAGCCCTTCCCTAACGCTTCTCCCGGGCGAGCCGAACCATCCGCTCCAGGTCCTCTCGGCTGAGGCCGCGCAAGTACATCCCGTCGGCCCGCGCCGCGACCTCGCCGGCGTGGAACAGGAGGAGGGTCGGAACGATCTCGATGCCGTAGGCGTCCCACAGGGGGTCCGACTCGTCACTAATGTCGACCTCCGCCAGCCGGACGTCCGCGTCCTGGGCCGCCCGAAAGAGGGGGAGGAAGTCCGTGCAGAAGGGGCACCAGCGGGCGTGGAAGAGGGCGAGGACGGGCTCCTCCGCCCGGAGGACCTCCGCCTCGAAGTCGAGTCCCCGGGCCGGCTCCATCATGCGAAGAAACGGCGTCCCGGGATATATGAAAGGGGGCTCCCACCGTTGGAGTCGGAGAGCCTTTATAGACGCCTCCCCATGCCCCACCGCTTCTCGCGTGGTGGGATGGGTCAGCCCAACTCCAGTCAAGAAATCAGCGCGTACCTGAGGGACCTGGACGATGGCGTCCGGCGGGCCTACGCCGTTGCTGAGCAGGCCCGATCCCAGGGGTTCGACCCCCAGACGGCGGTGGAGATTCTGCCGGCGGAAGACCTTCCCAGCCGGGTGGAGCGGCTGCTGCGGGAGTACGGGATGGAGGGGGTGGCCCAGCGCATCCGCGACCTCATCCGGGAGCACAACCGGGAGGAGACCTCCCTCATGCTCGCGAGGGAGCTTGCCGTCCGCCCCGCCCGTAGCGTGGAGGAGGGCAGCGAGCGGGCCATTCGGGCGGGCCTCGCCGTCCTGACGGAGGGGGTCGTGGTGGCGCCCCTGGAGGGGTTCGCCGGGGTGAAGGTGAAGCCCAACCCCGACGGGAGCACGTACCTGGACCTCTACTACGCCGGCCCCATCCGCTCCGCCGGCGGCACGGCCCAGGCTCTCAGCGTCCTCATCGCGGACGTCGTCCGGCGGGAGCTGGGAATCGGGGCCTACCAGGCCACCCGTCAGGAGGTGGAGCGGTTCAAGGAGGAGATCCCCGTCTACAAGCAGCTTCAGCACCTCCAGTACACCCCCACGGAGGAGGAGATCGAGCTCGTCGTGAGCCACTGCCCCGTGGGCATCAACGGAGAGGGGACGGAGGAGCAGGAGATCAGCGGCTACCGGGACCTCCCTCGCCTGGAGACGAACCGCATCCGGGGAGGGGCGTGCCTCGTGGTGGCCGAGGGGCTCTGCCTGAAGGCCCCCAAAATCCTGAAGCACGTCCGAAAGCTGGGGATCGGCGGCTGGGACTTTCTTCGGACCTACGTCCGCCGCCGGAAGGGGACGGAGGAGGCGGAGCTGGAGCCCAGCACGAAGTTCATCCAAAACATCCTGGCGGGTCGCCCCGTCCTCGCCCACCCCAGCCGCAGGGGAGGCTTCCGGCTGCGCTACGGCCGGGCCCGGAACACGGGCCTTGCGGCCCTGGGCGTCCACCCCGCCACCATGGTCCTCCTGGACGACTTCATCGCCGTCGGCACGCAGCTGAAGGTGGAGCGGCCCGGGAAGGCGGGGGCCGTGGCGCCCTGCGCCTCCCTGGAAGGGCCGTTGGTCCTCTTGGAGAACGGGAGCCTCGTGGAGGTGGAAACCCGGGAGGAAGCCCAGGCCCTCCAGAAGGACGTGAGGACCCTGGTGGACCTGGGGGAGATCCTGGTGGCCTTCGGCGAGTTCCTGGAGAACAACCACCCCCTGGTGCCGGGGGCATTCGGAGTGGACTGGTATCGGGCGTGGCTGGAGGACGCGGGCGGCGAGCTCCCGGCAGACGGCGACCAGCTGTCCTTCGAGGCGGCCGTGGCCCTCTCGGAGGAACACGGGGTCCCCCTCCACCCTCGCTACAATCTCTTCTGGCATGACGTGACGGTGGAGCAGCTGCGCCGCCTGCGGGAGGGGATGGCGGCGACGGGCCGTTTGGACGGGGAGGCCCTCATGTTGGGTCCAGACGAGGAGGTGGCGGCGCTCCTAGTGGAGCTGGGCGCCCCCTTCCAGCGTCGGGTGGACGGGCTGGACGTGGGACGCCACGCCCCCGCCCTCCTCCGATGCCTGGGCATCGAGGCCGCGGACGGAGGCCTCCGGCTGCGGGAGGACGTGGAGGGGTCCACGGCCCTGGAGTACGTCTCCCGCCACAGCGGTCTCACAATCAAGGCCAGGGCCCCCACGCGCATCGGAGCCCGCATGGGGCGCCCGGAGAAGGCGAAGCAGCGGCTCATGCGGCCCGCTCCCCACGGCCTATTCCCCATCGGACGGAACGGCGGCTCCCAGCGCCTCCTCAGCAAGGCCCTGGAGCGGGCGGAGGTGGCGGCCGAGGTGGGGCTACGCCGGTGTGACGCCTGCGGGCGGAGGTGGTTCCTGCCCCGCTGCCCCTGCGGCGGGCACACGACGCACCAGGGCCGAGTGGTGGAGGAGACCCTGCCCCTCCGGGAGCTTCACCGGCAGGCCCTGACAGCCGTGGGAGAGCATCGCGCGGACGGTGTCAAGCTGGTCCAGGGGATGATCTCGCGGCCCAAGACGCCGGAACCCCTGGAGAAGGCCCTCCTCCGGGCGAAGCACGACATCCATGTCTTCAAGGACGGAACCACCCGCTTCGACATGACGAACCTCCCTCTCACCCACTTCCGGCCCGGGGAGGTGAGCCTCTCGGTGGAGAGGGCCCGGGAGCTGGGCTACACTCACGACGCCCGCGGGGAGCCCCTAACAACCGACGACCAGCTCCTGGAGCTCCGCCCCCACGACATCGTGATCTCGCGCCTCGGCGGCGAGGACCTTCTGCGGGTCTCGCGGTTCGTGGACGACCTGCTGGAGAGGGTGTACGGCCAGGAGCCCTTCTACGGGCTGGAGGTCCCGGAGGACCTCATCGGCCAGCTGGTGGTGGGCCTGGCCCCCCACACCTCCGTGGGGGTCCTGGGGCGGATCGTGGGCCTCACGCCGGCCCGCGTCGGCTTCGCGCACCCCTACTTCCACGCCGCCAAGCGGCGGGACGCCGACGGGGACGAGGACTCCGTCATCCTGCTGATGGACGGCCTCCTGAACTTCAGCCGGGCGTTCCTGCCGGAGAAGAGGGGGGGCCTCATGGACGCTCCCCTGGTCCTCTCCACCCGCATCGACCCCCGGGAGATCGACAAGGAGGCCCACAACATGGACGTGGGGGACGCCCTGCCGCTGGAGGTGTTCCAGGCGGCGGAGCGGTACGCCCACCCGCGCGAGGTGGAGGCGCGAGTGGACACCGTGGGGAAGCGCGTGGGGACGCTCCTCCAGTTCGAGGGCTTCGGGTACACCCATCCCGTGGAGGACGTGGCCGCGGCGCCCCTCCAGTCGGCCTACAAGGCGGGAAACATGATCGCCAAGGTGGAGGGGCAGCTGGCCCTGGCGCGGCGCATCCGGGCCGTCGAAGCGGAGGACGTGGTCGCCCGCATCGTGACCCACCACTTCCTCCCGGACCTCATCGGGAACCTCAAGGCCTTCACCCGGCAGCAGTTCCGGTGCACGTCGTGCAACACGAAGTACCGGCGCATCCCCCTGAAGGGCGTCTGCCTGGCCTGCGGCGGAAACCTCACGCTGACGGTCCACGAGAGCAGCGTCGTGAAGTACCTGGAGATCTCCAAGCGCATTGCGGAGGAGTACGGCATCGCCCCGTACATCCGGCAGCGCATCGACCTGGTGGAGGAGGCCATCGCCTCCATGTTCCAGGATGAGCGCACCCAGGACGCCCGCCTCGAGGACTTCCTCTAGGCCCTGCGGGCGCGCCCCAGGAGCATGCCCGCCGCCAGGAGGCCCACCATGCCCGCCACGATGGCGCCGAACCCCGCGGTCACCACCATCTCCCAGCGGTCTCCGATAAGGAGGGCGTAGCCGAAGGAGAGGAGGCCCAGGACGACCAGGAGGGCCCCCGCCACCCCGACGAGGGGCAACCGGAGCGTGTAGTCGCAGGTGGGGCACAGCAGGGCCCGCGGGTCCTCCAGGCGGGAGCGGCAGCGGGGGCACCTCTCGGGCATGCAACACGAGGCATGGGGTCGCCGTACAAAAAGCTGGTCCCGGGTGTCACGATGTGTCGCGAAGCCTTCAAATGACGAGGGGAGGATAGGCGCACGTGTTCGCCGGTCGTGCCCGTGCGCTGCAGATGTCTGGCATCCGGAAAATGTTCGAGCTGGCCGGGTCCGACGCCATCAACCTGGGCCTGGGGGAACCCGACTTCCCGCCCCCGCAGGAGGTGCTGGAGGCCATGGCGGCCGCCCTTCGTGAGGGGTACAACAAGTACGGCCCGACGGGCGGGCTGCCGGAGCTGAGGCGGCTCCTGGCGGAGCAGCACGCGGACCGGGCCCAGGTGACGGAGGAGAACGTCCTCATCACCGTCGGTGGGACGGAGGCCCTCTGCCTCACCATGCAGACCTTCGTGGGTCTGGGGGACGAGGTGCTGACGCCCGACCCGGGCTTCGTGCTCTTCGCGCCGCACATCAGGCTCGCCGGCGGCGTGCCGCGGTTCTACCCGCTGCGCGAGGAGGACGGCTTCCTCCCGCGCATGGAAGATCTGGAGGCCCTGCTGACGGACCGGACCAAGGCGCTCATCGTGTGCTCCCCCTCCAACCCCACGGGCTCCGTCCTAGGGAGGGAGGACGTCGCCCGCCTGGCCGCCTTTGCGGAGGAGCACGGTCTCCTGCTGATCTCCGACGAGGTGTACGACCGCATCGTCTACGAGCGGGGGCACCACTCCTTCCTGGGACAGGCGGAGAACCTGGTCTATGTGAACTCCTTCTCCAAGCTCTTCGCCGTGACGGGGTGGCGGTTGGGCTACCTCATCGCGCCGGAGGAGTACGTCAGGACCATGGCCAAGGTCCACTACTTCATGGTGGCGTGTCCGCCGACGCCGGCCCAGCGGGCCGTCCTGGCCGGGCTCCGGACCTCCATGGGATACGTGGAGGAGATGGTCGCTGCTTTCCGTCGCCGGCGGGATCACATCGTGCAGCGCCTGAACGAGATGCCCGGCTTTCGCTGCCTTACCCCCGGCGGCGCCTTCTACACCTTCCCCTCGTACGAGTACCCCATTGAATCCGCGGACCTGGCCCTCCGCATCCTGAAGGCGGGCGTCATCTGCAGCCCGGGCGCCGCCTTCGGCGAGCGCGGGGAGGGCCACCTGCGCTTCTCCTACGCCAACTCCCTGGAGAACATCGACAAAGCGATGGACATCCTGGCCTCGGTCATGCGACGGAAGCTCACCGGGTGACGGGGCGTCGGTTCCGGACGCGCTTCTCATCCGCCCCGGCCCTCGGCCGACGCGGCCGCCTCCTCCAGCACCTCCGCCATGCGTTCGACGAAGCGCTCCACGCCGAACGTCCGAGCTCGCGCCTCGCACCGGGGCCGCATCGCGCGCAAAGCATCCTCGTCCAGGCTAGAGATCCGCCTGGTGAACGCGTCGGCCCGCGGCGGCAGCAGCCATCCCGTCTCTCCGTGGACGACCGTCTCCCGATACCCCCCCTCGTCCGTGGCGAGGACCGCCTTGCCGGAGGCCATGGCCTCCACGGGCGTCATACCGAAGTCCTCGTCGGAGGCCGTGGCGAGGAGGCCCCGGCATCGCGCGAACAGGTCCGCGAGGGCCTCGTCCGAGACCTCACCCATGAGCTCCACGTTGTGGGGCGGGCGGAGGGTTCTCGCATATCTCCCGCTGTGGTCCCCGCGAGCCCACCCGCCGACGACCACCAGGCGCTCTTGAGGAAGACGGCGGAAGATCTCCAGCTGCAGGTGCACGCGCTTCTCCGGATACAGGCGGTTGACGCTCAGCCAGAAGTCCCCCACCTCCCGGTAGCGATAGCGGGAGGCGTCCACCGGGGGATGGACCACCGTGGCCTCCCGGCCGTAGGTCTGACGGATCCGCCCCCTCACGTTTTCGCTGTTGGCCACCACCCGGCCCACCCGCGCAACCGACCGGCGGTCGAGGGACCCGTGGAGGCGGGTCCAGACCCCGAAGAACTGACGTTGGGGGATTGGCAGGGTGCCCAGCATCGCCTCCCGTTGGTCGTAGAAGGCTCGCACGGGAGTGTGACAGTAGAGGACCCCCGGTGCGTGTCTTCGTGCCGCGTAGTGGGCCCAGTTCCCGGAGAAGACGTACACGGCGTACCCGGGGAGCCGGGCCCTGGCGAAGCGCCAGGAAGCGTGAACCTGCTTCAGGAGGGGGATGGGCGGCAGGGGCCCCAGGTCGTGGACCGGGACGCCCTCGCCGTCCAAGCTTTTCAGCACCGCCTCGCGCACGTTGGTGGTGAAGAGATCCGCGTCGAAGTGCCTCGCCAGGGTCAGCGCGACCTTCTCGCCGCCGCCGACGCTGTCCATGAAGTCATGGAGGATGGCCAGACGCACCTTCGAGCAAACAAACCCGGCGTCTTATACGTTACCCGGAGCCGTGAGGGCCCGGATGCCTGGACCGCAACGTTCATAGGGGCTTCTCCGCTCCGAGCGGCGTTGAAGAGGTCCAGTTCCTTCGCGCTGCTCTCCCTCACCCTGCTGGCCCTGTACGCGCGGCTGGAGCCCTTGACCCGCACGCTCTACTGGGGGGCGGACTTCGGGGAGTACACCCTCGTCTCCCAGATCCTGGCCCGAGGGTCCTTGCTGCCCGAGCCCTACCTCGGGTGGGGCGTGGCCTATCCGGAGTTCCCCGGGATGGGCGTGCTGCACGCCGCCGTCTCGTGGGCTGGCATCCCCTTCGCGGCGGGGGTTGTTCTCCTCTTCCCGATCCTCGCCTCGCTCATCGTCGTGCCGGCCTACCTGATCGGCAGACACGTCACTGGAAGGGAGGGTCCCTCCCTCCTCGCCGCCGCCGTGGTCGCCGTGGCCCTCCCCCAGGTGTACCCCACCTCCCACCCGGTCCCGGGGGCCCTCGGAGACCTGCTCTTCGCCACGAGCCTCCTCCTCCTGCTCCGGCTGCGGGTGGACGCACGAGTTGCGGGTCCCTTGGTCCTCCTCTCGTTGGCCCTGGCACTCGTGCATCACCTCTCCAGCTTCTTCCTCATCATCTCCGTCTTCATGGTGGCGTTCGTGAGGGTGACGTGGCGGGGGACGCCGTTCTCGGGCATCCGGCGGGAAACCGCCTTCCTCGGGTTCCTCACCTCCGCCAACGTCGCCTACTGGGCCGTCTTCACAAGGGGTTTTCGGGACTTCCTGGGATTTGGCACGCTGCCCTGGTGGGTAACGGCCGTTCTCCTCCTCGCCCTCCCCCTAAGCCTCTACCCCCTCTCCCTCCTACGGCGCCGCATCACGTGGCGCTACGCGCCGTCGTTTCCCTCTCCCTCCCGGAGCCTGAGGGTCACGGCCCTGGCGGCGGGTTCGGTGGCGGCCTTCCTGGTGGCCCTGCACTACGTGGCCGTGCCAGGGACCACGGTGCGCGTGTCGACGAGCTCCCTGCTCTTCGCCGCCCCGCTTCTCGCGCTCCTCGTGTTTGCCGCCCCCGGGCGGAAGCCCCTGGACTTCCTCCCCGGCGGAGGGGGCGTGACCTCCTGGTTCCTGGCCCTGAACCTCTCCTGGATCCTGGGGGCCCTCCTGGCGCCCGCCTTCCTCATCCCGTACCGGCACATGGAGTACATCACCCTGCCCCTGGCCCTCTTCGCCGGGGTCGGGGCCTGGCGCACGATGCGCGCCTTAGGGCGGGGGAGGGGGCTCTTTGTCGGCCTGCTCATCGGGCTCGTCGCCTTGGCGGCCGCCACGTCACTTCCGCCGCGGGAGGTCCTGGGGAACCACTTCGAGGGGACACGGCCCCAGGGGATGAACGTCGTGCAGTGGGCCTCGGGGACGATCCAGGGCGTGACGGCCACGGACCACCGGGTCTCCTCCACCCTCTTCGGGCTGGGCGGCGTCCGGGCGACCTGGGACACGGCGTCCCTGGCCCTCCACGCCCCGAGCTTCGAGGCGGCCCGAGGGGAGATGCTGTGGGTAGAGGACCTCGCAGGCGGGCCCGCCCGCGTCGACTTCGTGTTGCTGGACCGCGACCTCATCCAGGGTGCCACACTCCATCCCTGGGATCCGGCCGAGCCCCTCTCCAGCGAGGCCCAGGCCAAGTTCCTGGACGGGCACTACCTGAAGCTCTACGACGACGGCTACGCCCAGTTCTACTGGATCAACTGGGGCGTTCCCTAGCTCACGGGCCTCTCGGCCACTCCGAAGTTGCGCAGGGCGGATCAGGGGGTTGCCGCGTCCATCTCCCACCGCCTTGTCGCGTCTCGCCGTGACGGTAACATGCCGTCCGCCAGGCCCTGCAAGATGTGTTTGTAGGAGTGTTTGTAGTCCCGGGACAGGAGGCAGCGCAGCCCGATGTAGGGAAGGGTCAGGAGGAAGACGTGGAGGAGGGTCGTGACGTAGTGCCAAGCGTTTCCGTAGGCCCGGACCAGCAAGAGGCGGTTCCGGATGCTGTAGTAGGACACCAAGCCCCGCACGCGCCCGGAGGTCCGACCGCGCTTGTGGTAGAGCCTGGCCTCAGGGACGCACACCAGCCTCCAGCCCGCGTTTTGCATCCGCAGGCCGAACTCGGTGTCCTCGTACATGGCGAAGTACGTCTCGTTCCATCGGCCGAGGGCCTCCAGGAGCTCTCTTGGCATCAGCTGGAAGCTCTCCGGCATCCCCTCCTGGTCCGGGGCGACGGGTCGGGTCAGGCCCGTGAAGAGGCTGACGCGGTGCCCGACGCTGTCCACTACCCCAGGCTGCCCGTACTTGTAGACGATGGGATAGGGGACGACCCTCTCCCGCTGGGCGGCCGCCACAAGGGGCTCTAGGAACCCCGGGTGGACCGTCAAGTCGTTGTTCAGGCACATCACGAACGCAGGATCCTCACGCAACGCCTCCTCAATCCCCGCGTTCATGCCGCCCCCAAAGCCCCTGTTCCTAGGCAATGGGATGAGCCGTACCTCAGGGAAGTGGCGGGCAATCTTCTCGGGGCTTCCGTCGGCGGACCCGTTGTCCACGACGATGACGTCCACGGACGAGTAGGTCACCTGCCGCAGCGACTCCAGACACTCCCGGGTGTCCTCCCAGCCGTTCCAGTTGAGGACCACGAGGAAGACCTTGGGGAGATCGGGCATCGTTGGGCGCCATCCAACTGGGCCCCGGGTACATAACCCTGTCTCGGCCAATCGGATCTCGCGTGGCTAGCGGGTGCCATCTCCCTGTGGCCCCTCCGGGGACAGGAACAGCAGCTTCCGCCGCGCGTCACGCAGGCTTCGACGGACCATCAAGAGGCGCTCCTGACGCAGGCGGGCGACGGCGTAACGCAAGGTGCGATCAGGCAGGCCCGTCCGGTTCCGGACCTCCTCCCGGAAGAGGGGACCCCCCTCCAAGGCTCGAAGGACGAGCCTGGCCGAACGGGGCAGGGCAAAGCCGATCCCAGCCTGTCCGTGGTTCAGCTGACATAGAGCGCCTCCAAAAGGCCCGCCTCCGCAGCCCTACTGCAGGACGGGTTCGTAGCAGACGTTGCAGTCCGCGAGGTCCGCGATCTTCCGGTGGTAGTTGCAGAACCTCTCCGTGTACATGAGCTGCCAGGAGAGGTTGTTGAGCCGGGCCACCTGCTGGCTCTTGGGGATGCCGTCGACGATGTCCCGCGCCAGCTGCTCCACGAACCGGTCGATCTCCGGGAAGAGCTCAACGACGGCCTCGTCGGTCCCTCGGGTGTGGGAGTGGTAATGGCTCACGGCCGCCTGGGTGACGCCCAGACGCTCCGCCACGTCCACCTGCTTCAGCCCGTGCTCGTCCAGGAGGGCCTGGGCCAGCTTGGCCCGGATGGTAGGGAGGACCTTCTTGACGATGAGTTCGTAGGGCTGGAGCATCGAGCCTCCAGACATCCAGCGCAACCATGGGGTCGAAGTTATATAAGGGCTTTCTCGGGGGTGCCAGACCTCCCTGGCATGCCGTAATCCAGGGGGTCACGGAGAGGGACCACAGGCGCCCATGCGTAACGTCTTAGGCCGAGGTCTCCTTATCGCCCCCAGCCGCCGTAGCTCAGCCGGTGAGAGCGACGGTCTTGTAACCCTTGCGGGACAACCGTAGGTCAGGGGTTCGAATCCCTTCGGCGGCTCTCTCTCCTTCCCTCATCGCAACCTCATCAACGACGGGTGGCCCATGGGTTGCTTTCTAAGGAAGGAGGCCATCACAGGTGGGGAGGATACGGCATGCCGCGCTATCGTCCGGTGGATATCGAGAGAGATCGGGAGGTGCTCTTGGAGTTTCACTGCGAGGCCAACTACGAGAGCGAGACCTCGTGGGCTCACCGCGTCCCGTATGACGCTTACAGGGCGATGTGGTTCTCCACCTCACAGCCCGAGACATACCTCCACGACCTTGGCAGAACGGTGCGGGATGGAACGGGCATCGCCCATGTCTTGGTGGACGAGGAAACGGTCCAGGGGTCTGTCTGGATGGGCTTCACGGACATCCCAGGGTACGGGCTGACCGTCGCGGAGATCCACGACCTCGCCGTCCATCGCGACCACCGCCGGCAGGGCCTTGGATTGGAACTCCTCCGCCATGCCGAGGAGGTCGCCCGCGAGCGTGGCGCTCACGTGATCCGGAGCGACGCGGGCGTCGAGAACCTCGCTTCCCAGAGGCTCCATGAGAAGGCAGGCTACGCCATCTACCGGGTGCATTACGAGAAGGTCTTGGGAGACCTGCCGATGTAGTCGCCACGATTCGCGTTTTTGATTACTGGGAAACAAGAATCATATAGGCTCCGCCAAAGAAGGGGCGCGAATGCAATGGCGGGGTGTCCCTCCTGCGGTGCCGAGCTCGCCTACGTGGGCGAGTACGACAGGCACTACTGCTACGACTGCCGCTCCTACGCGCCTCGGAGCATCCGGCCGTGTGCCGCTTGCGGACGGGCCCTCGTGTTTGTCCGGGAGCATCAGCGGTTCTACTGCTACGGGTGTGAGACCTACGAGGACGCGGAAGTGGAGAGGCCGTGCCCCAACTGCGGGGAGGAGCTGGAATACGATTCCCAGAACGACCGCCACCGCTGTCCCGCGTGCGGGGAGTCCGCGCCCTCCAGAGGTGCCCCCACGCCGCCACGGGCGCGAGGTCCGACCATGAGCCCGGAGGAGGACGAGGTCATCGGATACGCCCCCTTCTCCCGGGAGGAGATGGACCTGGCGTCGAAGGAGATGCTGATGGAGTGGTGTCGGGACTACGACCTCGACGACAGCGGGCTGAAGTACGAGCTGCGCTTGCGGCTTCTGGAGCACATCCGCCGGAACGGCCTCCTGCTGAAGGGGGAGATCCCCACCGCCGACGCGGAGGGGGAGGAGTCCGGAGGGCCTGAGGCCAGCGAGGCCGCGGTGGTGGTCGAGGAGGCCCCCCCTCCCGCCGAGCCCGACGTGGGTGCCCTGCTGGAGGGCGTGGGCTCCGCGAGGGAGATCTATGATACGCCGCCCGGGGAGGCCTTTTGCCCGACCTGCGGACAGTCCCTGACCTACGTGTCGGAGTACGATCAGTGGTACTGCTATCACTGCCAGAGCTACACACGGGAGCCCGTCGGATCCGCTGAGCGTGGCGAGGCCGCCCGGGTACGCGGAGGGAGAAAAGGTCGAGGCGGGCTGGCCGCGGCAGGCCTGGGCCTGGTCCTCTTCCTGGCGGACCAGCTCTTCTTCCACGCGCCCTCCTTCATCGCGCTTCCCATCACGCTTCCGGAATTTCTCATGACGCCGGAGGTGGACTGGGGGCTGGGGGTCCTCTCCATCGTCCTCATCGTCGCGGGGCTGATGGCCGCCGTTCGGCGCCGCTAAGGGTTTTTATCCCTCGGCAAGCTTCGTTCGCCGTGGCTCAGTTGGCGGAGGCCATCCAGGCGACCCGGGCGACCCGGGAGCACGATCCGACCCGCTACGTCTCCGCCTGGACGGAGAGGGAGGTCCTGGATGGGGAGGTGGTGGACGCCTTCGTCCTCATCCTCCGGACGCAGGGGTGCTACTGGGCCCGGAAGAGCGGCTGCTCCATGTGCGGGTACGTGAGCGACTGCTTCACCGACGTGTCGGAGGAGGATCTCCGTCGGCAGTGGGAGGCCGCCATGGATGCGTACGAGGGGCAGCCGGTGGTCAAGCTCTACAACTCGGGGAACTTCTTTGACCCCAACGAAATCCCGCCGGGGATGCGGCGGACGATCCTTGCGGACCTGGGGGCGGCGTGCGAGAAGGTCGTCGTGGAGAACCTGCCGCAGCTGGTGCGAAAGCCCCTCCTAGAGGAGGCCCTGCAGCACGTGAGGCGCTTCGAGGTGGCCATCGGCCTGGAGACGGCCAGCGACTTCGTGCGGGACCGCTGCATCAGCAAGGACTTCACCTTCGAACGGTTCGTGGAGGCGGCCAAGGTCGCCCGGGCCGCAGGCGTGGGGGTGAAGACCTACCTCCTGTTGAAGCCCCCCTTCCTGACGGAGCGCGCGGCCGCCCAGGACGTCATCGCCTCCGCCAGGGCGGTGGAGGGCGTAAGCGACACGATTTCCATCAACCCCACCAACGTTCAGCGGGACACGCTGGTGGATCGGCTCTACCGGAAGGGGGAGTACCGGCCGCCCTGGCTCTGGTCCCTGGTGGAGGCGCTGAGGGGGCTGCGCGGCCTGACCCCCCGGGTGATGTCGAAGCCCACCGGCGGCGGGCACCGACGGGGCGCCCACAACTGCGGGCACTGCGACGGCATCGTCCTGAAGGCCGTGGAGGATTACTCCCTGGGAGGGGAGGACTGGCTGGACGAGTTGACGTGCGAATGCCAGGGTGCTTGGGAGACCTACCGCCTCGTGGAGGAGTACGGGCGGACGAGCGTGAACCTGGACTGGTTCCTGGGTTGAGGGCCGGGGGGGAGCCGAAGCTTCTTAGCGCGGCCCCCCATGGGGGAGGGGTCTCGGGATGCAAGCCTACGACGTGAAACGCGGCCACGCGAAGGCACTGGAGGGGGACGGCCTTCGGAACATCCTGGAGGAGGTGTTCGGCGGAGTCACGGAGGTCGAGGGCGTTCTTCGGGTGAGGCAGGGTGCCCTGCGGGAGTTGACGGCCTGGTTCGACGGGAAAGCGCTGTACGTGGACACGAACCTGGACCGGGAGGTCGACAACGCGACGGCGGCGGCCACCATCCAGGCCTACAACACCTTCCTCCAGCGGGCCACGGGCTTCACGGCAAAGCAGCGGCGTCAGCGAGTGCAGAAGAAGGCGAAGGAGGGCAGGCTGTAGGGTAGGACGGCCCTGCCACCGCCGTGGGCGGATTCGGGCGGAGCCGAGGTCTCTGAAGCCCTAAATATACCCCCCGAGTTCGTCGAGCGTGGCGA
>CAYGBN010000013.1:7962-19993 GCA_964348155.1 uncultured Methanomassiliicoccales archaeon | reverse complement strand
GGGCCTGATCCCCGACCTGGGAGATCCGTCGAATCCTCGCGTCCGAACACGCTACGGATACCTCCAGGCCGGCGTGGCCATCGTCGTGAACGCGGTCCTGTTCTCCTCGAAGCTCTTCCTGTCCTCGCTCCTGGCCAGCGTCGCCGTCCTTACGGATGCCTTCAACCAGCTGGGGGACGTGGGCATCTCCGCCATGGTCCTCATCGCCTTCAAGTATGCGGCCAAGAAGCCGGACGCCGAGCACCCCTTTGGCCACGGAAGGCTGGAGCATGTGGCGGCCCTCCTCGTGGCGGCGTTCCTGGTCATCGTCGCCGCCCTCCTCTTGCTCGCCTCGGCTACGGAGCTGCCACACCCTTCCGTGCAGGGGACCCTTCAGCTGGCCATCGTCCTAGGCTTTCTGGCTGCGAGCAAGGAAGGGCTGGCGAGCTTCTCCTTCGCCATTGCCAACCGCATCGACAGCGACGCGCTGCGGGGAGACGCGTGGAACCACCGCTTCGACGCCCTCCTCACGGCGGCCATCGCCTTCGCAATCTACCTCTCAAGCTGGCGGGACACCCTGCGCATTTTGGATCCCGTCTTCGGCCTCGTGGTGTCGGGGCTCATCCTGTACCAGGGGGCCCGGCTGCTGCGCTCCGCGGGGGACCAACTCCTGGGGAGGGCCCCTTCGGAGACCCTCGTGAGCCGCATCACGGAGATCGCGGGGTCGGAGGGGGCGGTGCGGCGCGTCGACGACGTCGCGGTCCACGACTACGGGCTGCACAAGGCCATCTCCCTCACCATCAAGGTCGAACCGGGCCTCAGCGTCACGGAGGCCCACGACATCGCCACGTCGGTGGAGGCGCGCATCAAGCGGGCCATGCGGGCGGACGCCATCGTCCACGTGGAGCCCGCGGGGCGAGACGGGAAAGGCTAGCGCCTGGCCTGGGCCAGGCGAGCGAGGCGGGCGGGGGGCCGGCTCGGCCCCTACATGCCAAACAGGGCACCCAGACCGGCCGCGGCGTCCTCCTCGCTGACCTCTTCCTCCTTCTCCTTCTTCTCCTCTTTCTTCTCTTCTGGCACCTCACCTGCCGGAGCCGGGGCAGGACCCGCGGCGGGCGCGAGGGCCGCGCCCTGAATGGCCTCCTCGATGTCCACCCCCTCCAGGGAGGCGGCAAGGGCCTTGACGCGGGACGCGTCGACCTTCAAGCCTGCGGCCTTCAGGACCTTCTCCAAGTTCGCCTCGTTGACGTCCTGCCCGGCGGCGTGCAGCAGCATGGCGCCGTAGATGTACTCCATACGTTCACCTCCTTTGAGCTTCAACCGAATAGGGAACTGAGGCCTTCGGCGGCCTCTTCCTCGTCATCGCCCCCTTCGGGCTTCTCCTCTTTCTCTTCCTTCTCTTCAGCGGGGGCGGCAGGGGATTCTTCCGCCTCCTCCGCCGGGGCCGGAGCGGATGGGGCCCGTACCACGGCCTGGAGCTCCTCGTCCAGGGCCTCCGGCACGCGGCGCGCCAGGGCGAGCATGCGCCCGTGGGCCCGCGCGAGCAGGGTGGGGAGCACCGCTGCGACGGGAGCGTTCGTCGCCAATGCCAAGTAGAGGGCGCGCCGGTGCGCCTCCGAGAGGAGGAGGGGCGTGGTGAGGGGCGTGGGGAAGCTGAGGGCCACGGCGAGGCGGAAGGCGTTGGCGGCGGCAGCTACGACATCCCGCCGGAGGGCCTCCTCATCCACGTCCAGGGCCTCCCGCGTGAACAGTGCGCCTTCCTCGAACACTCCCCGGAGGTCCAGCCCCACGGTCATGGGGAAGATCTCCAGCCGGGTGAGGGCCTGGGCCACCTCCGTGGGGATGCGCTGCCCCGCCTCCACCAGGACCTTGTCTTTCTTGATGACAACCTTCCCACGCTCGATGGCGGCGGGGATGCCGGCCCTCTGCAGGTCCCCCACCACGGGCCCAGGCTTGAAGGGGGTGTCCCCCTCCTGCACGGCGATGTCCTCCGGCGCCACGTCTCCACCCTTGGCGGGGGCCTTCGTCTTGGTCCCCTCCAGCTCCTTGAACAGCTTGAAGGGGTTGACCTCCGTGAGGACCACGGCCGTCTGTCCCTCCACCAGCTCCTCCAGGACCTCCAGCCCCTTCCGCTTCGCAGCCGCGGCCTCCAGCGCCCGGAGGAGGAGGCGGTTCTTCACGATCTGCAGCTCCGCCACGGGCCGCAGCCGGGCGCGGATGGACTGCATCTGGGGGCCGGGGATGCCGGTGGGGTCGGCCAGTCCCACCACACGGCTGGACTCCAGCTTGGCCGCCAGCGCCTCGACGACGGCCGCCTTGCGCGCGTGGACCGTGCGTTGCGCCATCTACATCACCCTTACGGCAGGCCCCATGGTGGTCTTCACGTACACCGAGCCGATGTTGAACCGTCCGCGAGGTAGGCGGGCCTCCACCCGCTTCAGCACCGTCTCCAGGTTCTCCGCCAGGTCGTCGGCCTTCATCTCCCGCGTGCCGACGGGGGCGTGGAAGGTGGGCTTGTCCCGGGTGCGGACCTTCACGGCGTTCTTCAGGTTCTGGATGATGGGGGCGGGGTCCGTGCCCGGCGGGACGGGACGAGGCATCTTGCCCCGGGGGCCGAGGACCGTGCCCAGGCGCCGGCCGATGGCGGGCATAAGGGGGGCCTCGGCCATGAAGAAGTCGTGCTCCCTGGCCAGGCGCTTCGCCGTCTGCGGGTCCTCCGCCAGGCCCTCGATGTCCTCCGGCGGGATGACGCGGTCCGCCACGTCGCGGGCCTTCACCGCCATCTCCCCGCTGGCGAAGAGGACCACCCTCACCTTACGGCCCCGGCCCTTAGGGAGCACGATCTCGTCCTCGATGCGGTTGCGGGGGACGCTGAGGTCCACGTCGCGCAGGTTGACGGCGATCTCCACCGTTTCCGGGAAGTTGCGGGGCTTGGCCGCCTCCAGGGCCTTCTCAATGGCTCCGACGACCTTCCGATCCGCCAAGACAATCCCTCCGTAGTGCCTGCGGCCAACGCCTCCTACAGGAGAGGTATCCCATGGGAGGCCGGGTTAAGAATCTTTGGGAGTCAATGACCGGCCTACTCCGCGGAACGCGTGAGCGCCTTCTGGACGTCCCGGGGGTCCTTCCCGTCCACCGTGACGCCCATGGACACGCACGTCCCCAGGACCTCCCGCACCTTCTCCTCCAGGCTCCGTCCTAGGGTGCCCTCGGCCTTCATGCGGGCGATCTTGCGCGCCTGGTCCAGCGTGATGTCCCCCGCCTTGGCGCTGCCGGGGGCGCCGGAGCCCTTCTCCAGTCCCGCCTCCTTCAGGACGAGGGCGGACGTGGGCGGCGTCCCCACCTCCAGGTCGAAGGTGCCCTTGGCGGGGTCCACCAGAATCTTCACGGGGACCTTCATCCCCTCGAAGCTCGCCGTGCGCTCGTTGATGGCCTCCACGACCTGCAGGATGTTGATTCCCAGGGGGCCCAGGGCGGGGCCGATGGGGGGGCCGGCGGTGGCCTGGCCTCCCTCCACGAGGACGTCCACGGTCTCCACGGGGCTACCGCTCCTCCTTCTCGATGACCCGGACGTTGTCGCCCCGGACGGTCACGGGGATGGGGACCATGGCCTCGAAGAGCTCCACCGTGATCTCCTCCTTCGCCTCGTCGATGTGCTGGACCCGGGCCTTCTCCCCCTTGAAGGGGCCCGAAACCAGCTCCACGATGTCCCCCTCCATGATGCCCGAGACCAGGGGCTTGGGCTCCAGGAAGTGGTCGATCTCGTCAAGGCTCGTCTCGCCGCGGACGACGCCCCGCGCCCGGCGGATGCCCTTCACCATCTGCTGCAGCCGCTCCGCGTTCATGACCTCCACGAAGATGTAGCCCCGCATGGTGGCCGGGGAGAGGACGGAGTAGATCCCCGCGTCCGTGGCCTTCGCCCGGGAGGAGATGGCGTCCGCCACGGTCCGCTCGTGGCCGATGGAGGTCTTGACGGCCATGACCGTCTGGCGGGTGGCGGTGGAGAGGGTGACGGAGTCGGAGACGGCGGGGTCCTCCCGGGAGGTGGCCGTCACGATGACGTTCAGCCGGTCGCCGTATTGGGAGCCTCGGGGCGCCGTCACCACGAGGTTCAGCTCCTTGGCCTTCCCCACGGCGAGCTCCAGTTCCTTTTCAAAGATGCCCGTGAAGGTGATGTCCCACGTCTTCTTCTCCACGCCCCCCAGCTTCACGATCCAGTCCGACGGCTCCGTCACGTCCGAACCGGAGACCAGGTCCACCTTGATGATGAGCTCCTCCGCGTCGGTGCCCAGGTTCTCCAACACCAGGCGATACTCCGCCTGCACGCCGGCGGTGACGACGCGGTGGTCGTCCCCCTCCACCAGGCCGATGTGGAGCCCTCGCTGGACGACGACGGGCTCCTCCTTCAACTCCTTCACCTTGGCCTCGTCGGCCGCCTTGGCTCGCTCCTCGGGGGTCAGGTCGTCAAACAGGCCCACGATACCGCCTCCTATGGGAAGAGGCCGCCCAGGAGCCGGGGCACCTCCGTCATGAGGAGGAAGATGAGGAAGCCCAGGCCCCCCAGCAGGAGCAGGCCGATGCCCGTGATCTGGATCGTCTTGGAGTACTCCTCCGTGGAGGGCTTCCGAGCCATCCGGAGGACCCGGCCGTACTTGCCGCGGCCCAGACGCTTCGTGCGCTCCTCCAGTCGCTTCTGGAACTTCCAGGCGCGATCGACGATATCCATGAAAGGCCAGCCTGCCTAGCGCACGAAGTCGAGGCCCGCCGCCTCCGGGTGGGCGGCCGGGGGTCCCGTGGGTTCCCGGCTCTCGACGCCGGTGAGGACCACCATGACCCTCAGCTTCTGCGCCAGGGCGTTATCAACCGCCGCGCCCCATATAATCCTTGCGTTGGGGCTGATGCTGGCCTGGACGAGCTCCGCGACCCGCTCCGCCTCCAGGACCGTCATGTCCTCTCCGCCGGTGACGTTCACCAGGGCCCCGGAGGCTCCGCTGACGTCCACCTCCAGCAGCGGGGAGCGCACGGCCTCCTCCACGGCCTCCTCCGCCCGACGCTCCGCCTCGCTCTCCCCCAGCCCCATCATCGCCATGCCGCCGCCCGACATGACCGTCTTGATGTCGTTGAAGTCCAGGTTCACGAGGCCGGGCTTCGTCACAATCTCCGCGATGCCCTTGATGGACCGCATGAGGACCTCGTCGGCCACCTTGAAGGCGGCGGAGAGGGGCAGCCGGGGGACGAGCTCCAAGAGCTTGTCGTTGGGGATCATGAGCAGCGTGTCCACGTGCCTCTTCAGCTTCTCGTAGCCCCGGCCGGCGTTCTCCCAGCGCACGCTCCCCTCGGCTTGGAAGGGATACGTGGCGATGGCCACCGTCAGGGCACCCACCTCCTGGGCCACGGAGGCCACGATGGGGGCGCCCCCCGTGCCCGTGCCGCCGCCCAGGCCACAGGTGACAAAGACCATGTCCGCCCCCTCCAGGAGGTCGTAGAGCTCCGCCTCCGACTCCCGGGCTGCCGCTTCGCCCACATGGGGCAGGGCCCCCGCCCCCAGGCCCCGCGTCGTCCGGCGCCCCAGAAGGATCTTCTTGGGGGCCTTCACGTAGAGAAGGTGCTGCGCATCGGTGTTCGCCGCAAAGAGGTCCGCTCCCGCAATTCCGGCCTGGACGATGCGGTTAATCGTGTTGCACCCGGCCCCGCCGATGCCGACGATCTTGATGGTGGTCCGCAGGCTGCGCAAAACGTCCTCCAGCTCGGCGTCCTCCGTGGCCGCGGGCCCCGGCATCGCGGGCTGGAGGCCCGCCGCCAGGCTCTTCACGAAAGCGTCCAGGGCCATGGTCCTACCCGACGAAGTCCACGCCCAGTCGCTCCTGGGCCTCCCGGGAGGTCTTCCGCCCCAGGATCTGCTTCGACTTCACCCCCGTCGCCACGAGCATGACCCGGAGGACATGCTGCAGGGTTGGGTCCACCGTCGCGCCCCAGATGATGCGGGCGTTGGGACTGACCCGGGTCTGGACCTCCTCCGCCACGCGTTGGGCCTCGGAGACGCTCATGTCCTCGCCGCCGGCCACGTTGACCAGCACCCCCGTCGAGGAGCTGACGTCCACCTCCAGGAGGGGGGAGTTGATGGCCTCGTCGATGACCTCGATGGCTCGCTCTTCCCCGGCGGCCTGAGACTCCCCCAGGCCGATCATGGCGACCCCGCCGCCCTTCATGATGGTCTTCAGGTCGTTGAAGTCCAGGTTCACCATTCCCGGCTTCGTTACCAGCTCCGTAATGCCCTTGATGGAGCGCATGAGGACCTCGTCGGCCACCTTGAAGGCGGCGTTCAGGCTCAGGCGGGGGACGAGCTCCAGCAGGCGGTCGTTGGGGATCGCGATGACGGTGTCGGCGTGTTCTCGAAGCTTCTCTAGCCCCCATTCGGCGTTCTCCATCCGGATGCGGCCTTCGCCGGTGAAGGGCATGGTCACCACGGCCACCGTCAGAGCGCCCACGTCTTTGGCCACCCGGGAGATGGTGCCGATGGCGCCCGTGCCCGTGCCGCCCCCCAGGCCGCAGGTGACGAACACCATGTCGGAGTCGGAAAGGACCCGCCGCATCTCCTCCTCGCTCTCCTTGGCCGCCTGCTCCCCCACGTGGGGGAGGGCGCCTGCCCCCAGTCCCTTGGTAAGCTGCCTGCCGAGCAGCAGCTTGCGAGGGGACTTCGTGTGGAGAAGGTGCTGGGCGTCGGTGTTGGCGGCGTAGAGCTCCGCCCCCGCAATCCCCTCCTCCACGATGCGGGTAATCGTGTTGCAGCCCGCGCCGCCGATGCCGATGATCTTGATGCGGGTGCTCAGCTGCTCCAAGACCGCCGCCAGCTCTTGGTTCGCCTCCGTGTCGTCGCTGTTCGCCGGTCCGTAGGCCTCCGGCTCCGCCAGGGCGTCGTTTGCCAAAGATTCCATGGTCTCACCCCAAGAACGCGTGTGCATCCCATCCCTTGAGGTGGGGCCAGGATGCCCGGGTCGCTATAAAAATATATCCCCGTCCATGAAGGTGGGACGCAGACGGGGGTCGGACGTGGTTGAAAGGGGTGGAGCCAAGGCCCTCCGAGAGGCGGGCACCTTTGCCCTCTTCCTCGGAGCCTACGTGGCCCTCTTCATCGGGATTCCGCCCGTCTCCCTCTGCTCCCTGGGGGCTTGCGGCCTGTCCCCCCGTCCGGAAGCGTTCCTCCTTGCGGCGGCTCTGGCCTACGGCGCCCCCGCCATCCTCGGAACGAGCGGAGGCGTGTTCGTGGCCGCCCTCCTCTACGAGGCCATGCACCCGACGGGGACGACCCTTGCGGACGCCGCCGCAGCTCTGGTCGCCTTTCTGGCATCCACCACGGGAGGCGCGTTCCTCCTCCGCAAGCTGCCCTCTCTGGAGGGGGCGGTCCTGTCCACGGGCCTCCTGATGGGACTCCTCACCGTCCTGCTGGGGACCTTCGCCGTGGCCGGGGGAAGGGATCCTGCGACGGCCTACCTGGACGTTCTGGCGGAGGGTCTCCTTCCCATCAACGTTGCGGGTCTGGCCTTCCTGGTGTGGGCGGTGAAGCGGGGCCCTCTGGCCACCCCTAGGGGCAACCTTTAAACATGCAGGGGATTAAGCTAGGAGGAACATGGCCGAGCTCGTTCCTATCTGCAGGGTCGATGACCTCACCGACGGCGGGATGCACAAGGTCGAAGTCCTCGGCTGCGAGTACCTCGTCATCCAGAGGGACGAGGCGACCTTCGTCGTGGATGCCGCCTGCACGAACGACTGGGCCGATCTGAGCACGGGCTCCCTTGATGGGAGCATCGTGACGTGCCCCAAGTGCGGGGGGCAGTTCGACATCACGTCGGGCGACGTGGTTCGTGAGCCTCCGACGTTTCCCCTGGACACCTACAACGTCGAGGTGAAGGAGGGGGGCGTCTTCTCCGACGTTACAGGGTACTAGCCGGATCGTGTCAAGGGATCAGCTGAGAGTCGCTTGCGGATTCTTAGCCTTCGAAAGAAATCTAAGAAAGAAAGGAGAAGGAGCTAGGGAGGAGGGTCCCTAGCTCCGGCGTCGCCAGACCAGGAGGGCGACGAGGAGGAGGGCGACGCCCACTCCCGCCACCACGACGAAGGTCGTCGCGTTGAGGGGGGAGGGGACGGTGGCCCCCACCCGGAAGCCCAGGAGCGGGTCGTGGACGACAACGTCTCCGTGGGGGTAGTACAGGAACAGACGCTCCTGGTTGGCCCGCCACGAGGCGGTGACCGCAGCGGATTCGCCGTCGACCAGGGCCTCACTGGCCCACTGGAAGAAGGCGGTGCCCCGCTCGACGGACACCGTGATCTCCTCGCTGTCCTCGCCCTGGCCTTCGATCTCCTGCTCCACGGTGGATTCCGCACCGATCTCCAGGCCCAACGAACTCGTATCCGAGACGAAGGGGTATCCCGAAAGGAGGATGTCCACCTTCACGGCCTCTTCCGGAACCGGCGTGCCGTTCAACACCGCGTCCTGCGGGAAGAGGTAGCTCACCAGCCCGAAGGAGAAGTTCCCTTCGGAACCCCTCAGGGTCACCCGGAAGCCCTCCTCCCCGTCCGCGACGTGCGGGGCGACCTGAAGGGGCTCGTAGGTCAGGTCGTCGAGGCGGATGGTGGACAGGACGTCCTCATCGGTGTCCTGCACCCCGTCGCCGTCATCGTCCTCGAACTCGAAGACCTCACGGAAGGCGGCGGAGAACTCCACCTCCGTCTCCGTCTCGAGGGTGTCGTTGCCGGTTTCCTTCTCGACCTGGATGGCGAGCTTGGGCCTGCCTTCGGCCTCCACCCGATACCGGAAGTCGACCTCGTCGCCGGAGACCTCGGTCTCCGAGCTGATCTCCACGCGGTTGTGGTCCTCTGTCTCGATGCTTAGGCCCCGCTCGTGCGCGGCAACTGGCAGAGCGCCCGTGAAGAGGGCGGCTGTCAGCAGCAGCGCCGTAAGGGCCGCGGTACGTCCGAACATGTGAACCACCTCCTTCGGGAGCCTATAAAGGGTTTCTTCAACAGACCTCGAACCGGGTTCCACAGTCTTCGAACGGTGGGCCGAAAAGGGGTCATGCCCTCCCAGGAGCTCTCCGGGGGAGCCTACAGGAATTCCTTGAGGACGGCTGGGAGTCGATCCAGTACGTCGGTGGCCATCATGCCGTAGCTCAGGTCGTCGAAGGCCCGATCGCCCGCGTAGCCGTTGGCGAAGGCCGCCAGCCGTGCGGCGTCGAAGGGGGATAGCCCCTTGCCCATCAGGCCGGCCACGAGGCCCGCCAGGACGTCGCCCGTCCCGCCCACGGCCATCCCCGGGTTCCCCGTGACGTTCACCTTCGTCCGGGTCCCGTCGGAAATGACATCGTGGCGACCCTTTAACAGGACCGTCATGCCGAGGTCGGCGGCGAAGGATTGGACCTTCGCGATGCGCGCCTCGGGGTCGTCCGGCAGCGCCTCCCCGCTCAGCCGATGGAACTCCGTCTTGTGGGGGGTCACGACGCCCTTGGTCCCCTCCACGCTCCCCAGGTCCTCCGCCACGGCGGTGATGGCGTCAGCGTCGATGGCCACGGGAATCTCCACGGCCTGCAGGAAGGATCGGACGGCCTGGAGCGTCTCCGGGTCCCTCCCCAGCCCCGGTCCGATGGCGACGGCGTCCTTGCCCTGGGCCAGCTCCAGGAGCCGCTCCACACTGTCGGGGACAAGGATCTCCCCAGGAAGCCGATGCACGATGAGGCCAGGGCTGAACCCCGCCACCACGGGGTGGCTCACCGCGGGCGTGGCCACGTGCACGACGTCGCTCCCGATGCGGTAGGCGGCCAGGCCCGCCAGGGCAGGCGCCCCCGTGTAGGGGCCTCCGGCTACGATCAGGACGAGCCCGTTGTCCCCCTTGTGGGCGTCAAGGCCTGGCCGGGGGTAGAGGAAGAACTCCCCCGGACCCACCAGGCGCTCCTGATCGGGGGTGATGCCGATGTCCACGACCCGAATCTCCCCGCAGGTGGCCTCATCCATCCCCTCCTTCTCGGCGTGCAAGGCCACGGTGTGCGTCGGTCGGACGACGAGGTCGGCCCCCCAGCCGCTGGGCAGGTCGATGGAGAGGAGGGGCTTCCCCGCGCCGTTCATGGCCTCCACCATGGTGCGGTAGGGCGCCCGAAGCCGACCGCTAATGCCCGTTCCCAGGAGGGCGTCCACCAAGACGTCCGCCTCCTCCGCCAGGGCAGCGTAGTCCATCGGGGGCTCAAGGACCCGAACGCCGGAGGGCAACGCCGCGAACGCCTTCTTCGCCGGACCGCGTCCGATCTGCGTCTCCGGCTTGGCCAGGACGACGGTCACGTCCGCCTCCTCCGCCAGCAGGCGGGCCGCCACGAACCCGTCCCCCGCGTTGTTGCCGGTGCCGCTGAAGAAGGCGACCCGCTTCCCCTTGGCGCCCATGGAACGGAGGGCGTCGGCCACGCCCGCCCCCGCCCTCTCCATGAGCTTCTCGATCGAGACGCCGTGGTACTCCAGGTCCCGATCGAGCACCCGCATCTCCTGGAGGGAGATCACGGTCTCGGCAAGGGGGGTCCCGACCTTCAAGATTGTGGGCCTCACGGGCGATAGGGAGGGGCACAGCTTTATAACGGCGTAGTCACGTGTGTCGCCCGATGGGCATCGATCCGGACTTCGTGGACAACCGGGAAGTCGTAGACCAGCACTTCGACCACGACGTCTGGGGACCCGTGGACCCGCCCGAGAAGCTCGGGATTCACGGGACCCACGTGGCGGTGGACTTCGACCTCTGCATTGCCGATGGCGCGTGCATCCCCGTCTGTCCCGTGGATGTCTTCGAGTGGACGGAGACGCCGGGGCACCCGGAGTCGGACAAGAAGGCCGATCCGGAGCGGGAGGCGGACTGCATCGACTGCATGGCGTGTGAGGCCGTGTGTCCCGTCGAGGCCATCAAGATCATCGAGGAGTGAGGGCTCCTCATGTCGGGGCTCTAGAGGCTCCCTGCCTTGCGGCCCGGGACCTCCAAGGCCGGGGACATGGAAGCCGTCCCGAGGCGGTTGCCAGCCTCACAGTCCCGCGTGGGCGGAGCGGAGGCGGGTCCGATGCGACAGAACCCAGACCAGGACGAGCAGAAGCGCCCCCGCCAGGACCCCTACCGCCATCAATGCCTGGTCCCATTGTGGGTCTGCGTACACCTGGGAAGCAACGGCGACGGCTGCCAAGGCCAGGCTCGAGACGGCGAAGGCGAGGAGGGCTTGGTGGACCCGCGCGTGGGCGCGTCGTCTCTTGCGCGCGAGCACCGTCTCCTGAGGCTCGAGCATAACGTCCCAGCTCTTCGACAGGGTGGCCCCCCTTCGAAGCAGCTCTCTCCCGATGACATGAAGTGACTCGTCCCGTCGCCCCGGCATCTCCAACTGGGTGACCCGATAGGTCCTCCAGAGTTCGCCAAGGAAGAGGACGTTGAGGGCGAGAAACACCAGGGGAAGCCAGAGCACGAGGAGGAGGAGAGCGCCCAGAACCATGAACAGGCCCAGGGCGAGGACCGCGAGGGCGAGCTCCGGGACAAGGAGGAACTCCCAGGGGAAGTAGCCCAAGCTCTCCAGCGCCCCCTCGGGTAGCCTCCTCCGCGTCCGCCGAATCACGTACACTGTGGCGGCCGTGGAGAGCAAGCCCAGGACGGCGGTCAGGAGGATAGACATCCCCAGGAATCGAGCGAACGAATCCAGGAAGAGAGAAAGGAGGATCGCCAGGAAGGTCGAAGCGGTGGCCCCCCAGAGGATGAGCAGTGCGACACCAGAGAGCAGTTGCGATCGAGAAGGAGGCTGAACCCTCCGAAGGTGTTTCGGGCTCCCCAGGCCGAGAACGAGGCCGAGTAGGGGGGAGAAGTGAACAACGACCGCGGTCTGATCGTACGTACGAATCTCCGCCTCCACCTCCTCATGCGACAGGCCGAGAACCATTCCCCGAAACGCGGCGGCCTTGGGGTCCAAGGTGACGGCAGCGACGTGGATGTCTAAAGCGCTTCCCCCGCACGTCCGGGGACTTATCGCGCAGCCCCTCCGACGCGGAA
>CAYGBN010000013.1:2531-7952 GCA_964348155.1 uncultured Methanomassiliicoccales archaeon | reverse complement strand
CATGTCGGATGGGGGCCAGAAACGTCCCGTGCGCACGAATGCCATAGCTTTATCTACGCCCCCCAGCATTCGCCCGGCCATGGGCATCGACCCCGACTTCATGAGCAACCTGGAGGTGGTCGACAAGCACTTCGACCACGACGTCTGGGGACCCCTTGACCCTCCGGGGAAGTTGGGCATCCACGGCACCCACGTTGCCGTCGACTTCGACCTGTGCATCGAGGACGGTGCCTGCATCCCCGTCTGCCCGGTGGAGGTCTTCGAGTGGACGGACACGCCCGGCCATCCCGAATCCGAGCGGAAGGCGGATCCTGAGCGTGAAGACGACTGCATCGACTGCATGGCGTGCGAGGCCGTGTGTCCCGTCGAAGCCATCAAGATCACCGAGGCGTAGGCCCTCCACCCCTCTCCCTTAGGCCTCCCTGAGGCTCTTCCCGTTCTATGCGCGCGAAATCCGGGCGAGCGGAAGGGCTGGCCGCCGGGCTGTCCTTCAACGTGCTGCTCCTGGGGCTCGTCAGCTTCCTGACGGACTTCAGCAGCGACATGATCTTCCCCCTCATCCCCTTCTTCCTGACCGTCGAGCTGGGGGCCACCGCCCTCATCTTGGGCGTGTTCGAGGGGGCCCGGGAGAGCACCTCCAGCCTCCTGAAGGTCTTCTCGGGCCACTGGTCGGACCGCCTGGGCCGCCGGAAGGCCCTCGTTGTCGGAGGGTACAGCCTCTCCGGCGCCATGAAGGTGGCCATCCCCTTCGTCGCCAATTGGCCACAGCTCCTCGGCGCGGGCGTGGTGGAGCGCGTGGGGAAGGGCGTCCGCGACGCGCCCCGGGATGCCGTCCTGGCGGAGGCATCTCCCACGGGGATGCGCGGCAAGGTCTTTGGCTTTCATCGGTTCGCGGACACCCTGGGGGCCGTCATGGGGCCCCTCGTCGCCTTCCTGCTCCTGGACGTCTACGGCCTCCCCTTCCGGGGCATCTTCCTATGGGCCGTAGCCCCCGCGGTCCTCTCCGCCCTGCTGACCCTCTTCATCCGCGAGCGCCGCCGGCGGCCCCGGAGCGTCCCGTCCCTCCGAGTGAGCTTCGGCAGCCTGAGCGGGCGGCTCCGCTCGTTCATCGTCATCACCACGATCTACTCTTCGGGCAGCTTCTCCGTCTTGTTCCTCCTCCTGCGCGTCGTGGGCGTGGGCCTCACCCAGGGTACGGGACTCCTCTTCTACCTGGCCTTCAACGTGGTTTACGCCCTGGCGGCCCTCCCGGCGGGCGTCCTGTCCGACCGCATCGGGCGGCCCCCCGTCATCCTGATGGGGTACCTCCTCTTCGCGGCCATGGCGGGGGGGTTCCTCCTCGCCTCGGCAGCGTGGGCCATCCTCCTCCTCTTCGTTCTCTTCGGACTCTCCTTTGCCTTCGTGGATGGCGTGGAGCGGGCCCTCGTGGCAGACCTGGCGCCCCGGCGGCTGAAGGCCACGGCCCTGGGCACCTACCACACCCTGTCGGGCCTGGCGAGGTTTCCCGCCAGCGCCGTCTTCGGCTTCCTGTGGCTCCAGGTGGCCCCGGCGGCGGCCTTCTCCTACGCGTTGGCCATCTCCCTGGTGGCCTCCCTCCTGCTGGGCATCTTCATGGTAGGGAGGGGGCGCGGGGAGCCGCCCCCGGCCGAAGGCCTCTAAAACCCCGTCTCCAATGCCCTGGCATGGGCGAGGAGGCAACGGAGGTTTTCGCCTACATCGACGCACACTTCGACGACTTCGTGGAGGACCTGTCGACCTACTGCGCCGTCCCGACCGTCAGCGCCGAGCAGGAGGGGTTTGCGGAGGGTGCCGAGGCGACGCAGTCCCTGTTGGAGCGGTACGGGACCTCGGCCCGGCGGTGGGCCGTGCCGGACGGGCCGGACCTGGTCGTGGGGGAGACGGGGGATGAGGGACCCCTTCTGCTACTCTACAACCACTACGACGTGCAGCCCGTGGATCCCTTGGATGAGTGGGATTCGGATCCCTTCGACCCCGTGGTGCGAGGCGGGAAGCTCTTCGCCCGGGGGGCATCTGACACCAAAGGGAACGTGGTCGCCCAGGCCCTGGCACAGCGGGCCATCCGGGAGGTCGTGGGGGAGCTCCCCCTGCGCCTGCGGTTCATGGTGGAGGGGGAGGAGGAGGTGTCCAGCCCCCACCTCCCTCCCTTCTGGGAGGCCCACCCGGAGCTGTTCCAGGGCGACGGCGCCACCATCGAGGGGAGCGGCCACACCTGGGACGGCAGCCCCGTCATGCAGCTCGGGAGCAAGGGGATCCTCTACGTGGAGCTCTCCGTAGCGACCGCCAGGATCGACCAACATTCCTCCCTGGCCTCCGCCATCCCCAACCCCGCCTGGCGCCTCATCGCCGCCCTCAACGCCCTCCGGGATGAGGAAGGACGCATCCGCATCCCCGGATTCTACGAGGGGGCGCACCAGCCGACGGAGGAGGAGCTCGCCTACCTGGAGAGAAACCGCTACGATCCTCTCGCCTTCAAGGAGACCTACGGGGCGGTGGACGTCCTGGGCGGGGAGACGCGCCTGTCCCGGTTGAAGCAGATGGTGTACGGGAACACCTGCAACATCGACGGGTTCTACTCGGGGTACATCGGGGACGGGTTGAAGACGATCAACCCGGCCTACGCCAAGGCCAAGCTGGACTTCCGCCTGCTGCCGGGGCAGCGGCCCAAGAAAATCCTGGAGGCGCTGAAGGCCCACCTTCGAGCGGAGGGCTTCGGCGACGTGAAGGTGACGGACCACGGCTCCTTCGAGCCTGCGGCCACGCCTCTCGTCTCCTCCCTCGGCCAGGCGTTGCTGGCGGGCTTCCGCCAGGCGTACGGCACCGACCCCAACATCTTCCCCTGGTCCATGGGCTCCTCCTCCACCTGGTACTACACGAGCCGCGGAACGCCGGCCGGCGCGGCACCGGGGGTGGGGTACGCAGGGAGCCAGGTCCACGCCCCCAACGAGCACATCCGCCTCGAGGACGCGCGGCGATCCATCAAGGCCGTGGCGGCCACGATGATGGCCTTTGCGTCCGCCTAGTCGGGGTGCCAGAGAGGGCCGTCCGCCAGCCGGGCGGCGCAGTCCGCGCACAGCGCGGGGCCCTTGCGGTCCGTGTCCGCCAGGGCGTTGGAGAAGTGCATGACACAAGACGCATCCGCGCAGTGGGGGAGCCCCCGCGTGTGGCCGAGCTCGTGGAGGGCTTCCTTCAGGGCTCGCTGACGGGCCAAGGTGGGATCGGGGCCCGCCAACCGATGAAGCGAGATCACCGCCGCGCGGCCCCCCACCTCGGCCTGGCCGAAGACAAAGTTCAGCGGCTTGGCGTACAGGTCCACCTCCGTCACCCCCAGAACGTAGTCTCCGTCGTGGGAGCGGGCCACCTCCAAGAGAGCAGGGGCCCGGTGCTGGTCCCGCCGGCGGTCGTGGGCCCCGGGCGGAATCTCCTCGCGAGGGAGGACCTCCACGTCCATGCCCCCCTTTCGCAGATCCTCCTGGAGGGCTTGGAGGGCCTCCTCCGTCACTGTCCCGAAGGGGAGGAGGGCGACCCGCACGTCATCCCTTCATGACGCCCAGGGGCTCCAACCGCGCCACGATCTTGGAGATGCCAGCGCCCTCGGCCACGCGGACCACATCCTCCACGTTCTTGTAGGCGCCAGGGGCCTCCTCCACGATGCCCTTGCGGCTTGCGGAGTGGATGTAGATGCCCTTCTCCGCCAGGGCCTCCACAACCTGGGGGGCGCTGAACATCCGTGTGGCGGCCTTCCGGGACATGCGTCGCCCGGCGCCGTGGCACGTGGAGCCGAAGCTCTCACGCATGGCGCCGTCCGTCCCCACGAGGACGAAGCTCGCGGTGCCCATGTCGCCCGGGATGAGGACGGGCTGCCCCACCTCCTTGTAGGCCTGGGGCGTCTCGGGATGGCCGGGCGGGAAGGCCCGCGTCGCGCCCTTTCGGTGGACGTAGACCTCCTGGCGGGCGCCGTTGGTCACGTGCTCCTCCAGCTTGGCCATGTTGTGGGCCACGTCGTAGACGATGCGGAGGCCCAGCTCGTCCGCCTTCTGGCCGAGGACCTTCTCGAAGGATTCACGGACCCAGTGGGTAATCATCTGGCGGTTGGCAAAGGCGAAGTTCGCGGCCGCGGACATGGCGGCGAAGTAGTCCTCCCCCTCCGGAGAGGCGACCGGCATGCAGGCCAGCTGGCGGTCCGGCAGCCAGATGTCGTACTTCCGCACGCACTGCTCCGCTAGGCGGATGTAGTCCGTGGCGATTTGGTGTCCGCACCCGCGGGAGCCCGTGTGGATGAGGACGGTCACGCCGCCCTCCTCCAAGTCCATGGCCTCCGCCGCCGCCGAGTCGTGGACCTTCGCCACCCGCTGGATCTCCAGAAAGTGGTTGCCCGCGCCCAGGCTCCCAATCTGCGGCACCCCACGTTGCAGGGCCTTCTCGCTCACCTTGCTCCCGTCGGCGGCGGGCATCTGCCCGTTGGCCTCGATGCGGTCCAGGTCCTCCTCCCAGCCGTAGCCCTCCCCCACGGCCCACTGGGCGCCGCGCTCCAGCACCTGCAGGAGGGTTCTGCGGTCCACCCGGACGCGTCCCTTGGATCCCAGGCCGCTGGGGACGTTGACGAAGATCGTGTCCACCAGGGGCTTCACGTGGTCCCGGACCTCCTCCTCCGTCAGGTCCGTCCGCACCAGGCGGACGCCGCAGTTGATGTCGTACCCCACGGCCCCGGGGGAGACGACGCCCTCGTCCTGCGTGAAGGCGGCCACGCCCCCCACGGGCATGCCGTAGCCCCAGTGGATGTCGGGCATGGCCTGGACCTTGCCGGCGAGGCCGGGCATGGTGGCCACGTTGGCCACCTGCTCGGGGGCGAAGTCCTGGACGATGCTCTTGATGAGCTCCGCGTCGGCGTAGATGATGCCAGAGGTCCGCATCTCCTTCTTGTAGGACCGCGGGATCTCGTACCGGAACGCGTCCAGCTTCTTCAGGGGGCCCTTCCAGTCGCGGGACATGGTGCACCTTCCGATAGGAGAGGGGAGCTAATAATGATTAGGAGAGGGGCGCTGGCTATGGGCCCTCCGCACCCGTCCCATGGTCCCGGGTCCCGGGGCGAGGGCTCAGTACTCCCCCAGCGTCCCCGCCATCCGGGCCCGTCGCTCGATCCACTTGTAGACGAAGTACCCCCCGATGGGGGAAATGATGCCGAACAGGGTGATGATGAGGAGCTCCGTGTTCAGCGGCAGCAGCTCGGGGAACCCCGCGGGCAGCCCGATGAGGAGGGAACGGAAGGCGTCCACGGCGTAGCTCACGGGCAGCCAGCGGCTGACGTAGGTGACGATGAAGTCCGGCAGCACCGCGAAGGGGAAGAACATGGCGCTGAAGATCATGAAGAAGAACTGCAGGAAGCTCACGAGGAACTGGGCG
>CAYGBN010000013.1:0-2521 GCA_964348155.1 uncultured Methanomassiliicoccales archaeon | reverse complement strand
CTCTCCTTCAGGCGAATGGTGACGGCGGCGAAGAGGAAACCCAGCCCCAGGAGCCCCGAAATCGTGAGGGCTAGGACCGCGAAGGCCAAGGCGATGTTCTCCGCGGGGAGGCCCCCCACCAGAAGGCTCACGATGACCACCGCCGCCACGGACATGGCCGCCGTCCACGAGAGGATGGCGAAGATGCGGGAGACGAGGTTCGCGAACTTGCTTGCGGGGGAGAGGTAGAGGGACTCCAATGTCCCGCGGAACTGCTCCTCCCGGATGGAGAAGCCGACCTCCCAGAGGGTGAAGCTCAGGAAGAGGTTCACGATGAGGCCGTAGACCATGACCCCGGCGAACTGCTGCCCCTCCTCCAGGGCGGAGCCCGGGGCGGAGAAGAGGAGGGCCGCCAGCAGGAACATGAGGATGATGAGGAAGATCTGGACGAAGAGGGCGATGAAGGCCACCGGGTAGCGGGAGAACTCCACCACCGTCTTCCAGGACATGTCCCAGAAGGTCCGGACCCGCTGGCGGAAGGTGTGGACCGCCAGGCCGAAGCCCCGGTGGGCCATCAATACTGCCCCACCCCCTGCTTCCGCTTCAGCCGGCGCTCCGTGTTCAGGAAGATGGCGTACCCCAGGAGGGGGACCACGGCCACGAAGACCCACATGACCGCCAGGTGGATGTAGAAGCTCTCGAAGAAGTAGGAGAGGTCCAGGAGGGACGCGCGGACCCCCTGGTTCATCCACGTGGGCGGGAAGCTCAGGGCCACCCACCGCAGGAGAGGCGGGAAGGCGGCGATGGGGAAGAAGACCCCCATGATGAAGGAGACGACCCACTGCAGGCTGTTGATGACGCTGTTGGCCTCCTTGATCTTCAGGATGAGGGCGCCGAAGAGGAAGGCCAGGCCCCACAGCGGGAGGAGCCCCAGCGCGAGGAACATCACGGCGGTGTACACCTCTTCCCTGAAGGGGTTCACCCCGAACACCAGGGAGCCGATGGCCATGGCGGCGGCGAAGGCGATGAAGGCGCGGATGAAGGCGTAGGTGGCGATGCCCGAGACCACGTGGATGCGCTTCGCCGGGGCCAGGTAGATGGACTCCAGGGTTCCCATCTCCATCTCCCGGCGAATCCAGAAGCCCACGATCCAGAGCATGATGGAGACGACCATGAAGACGCCCGCTCCCAGGAGCATGAAGAGCTTGTAGTCCCCCGTCCCCACGTTCGCCGCGAAGTTCGCGGACGCCGCGGCGTCGCTGCCCGCCACGGCCACGCCGATGAGGATGGGGAGGGCGGCGAAGACGAGCGGCAGGAGGCTCTCCAGGAAAAGGCTTCCCCGGTAGCGGGAGATGATGAGGAAGCGCGCCTTCAGCACGGTCCCAACGATGGCCAGGTTGCTCCGCGGGGACATCCGCGCCAGGCCCAGGCCCCGGCTCGCCACCCTACTCCTCCTTGACGGCCACCACGCTGGTGTCCACGCTCAAAGAGCGCCCCGTCTTGGCGATGAAGACGTCCTCCAGGGTGACCTCGTGAGGCTTGATGAAGTCCACCGTGGAGCCGTTGCCCACCACGGTCTCGATGATGCGGGGCAGCAGCCGTCGGCTGCTCTCGCAGATGACGGCCAGGGTCGTGCGGCCCTCTGCCTCACTCTTCACCGTGGCCGCCTTGATCCCCGGCAGGTCCCGCAGCTTCTGGATGACGTCCTCCTGGATGACCCCTTCCAGGGTGATGACCTCCTCCCCGCGAACCATGGCGGCCTTCAGCTCCTGGGGCGTTCCCAGGTCGATGACCTCGCCCCGGTCGATGATGGCCACCCGATCGCAGAGCTCCTCCGCCTCCTGCATGAGGTGGGTTGTGTAGAAGATCGTCTTTCCCGACTCGTTCAGGTCCTGGACGATCCTCCGCAGCTTCCGGGCCGTGGGGACGTCCATGGTCACTGTGGGCTCGTCCAGGAAGAGGATGGGGGCGTCGTTGATGAGGGCCTTGGCGAAGGCCAGGAGCATCTTCTGGCCAGAGGAGTAGGTCTCCACGGAGCGCTCCAGGAATTCCCCCAGCTCCAAGAGGTCGGACAGCTCCTGGATGCGTCGCCGGCGGACGGCCTTGGGGACGTGGTAGAGGGCGCCGAAGTAGTCCAGGTTTTCCCGCCCCGTGAGCTTCCAGTAGAGGCCGCGCTCCCCCATGAGCATGCAGCCGATGGACGCGCGAACGAGATTCTCCTCCTTCAGGATGTCGTAGCCGTTCACCCACGCCGTCCCCTCGGTGGGAATCAGGAGGGTGGTCAGGCACTTGATGAGGGTCGTCTTCCCCGCCCCGTTGGGCCCGAGGAGGCCGAAGACCTCCCCGTCGCGGATTTCCAGGTCGACGCCCTTGAGGGCCTCCACCACCCGCTTCGTGCTCCGGAAACCCTTCCGGTCCTTGCTGATGAAGGTCTTGGTCATCCCCGCGACCCTGATGATCGCCTCGTCCATTCGCCTCGACCCCCTCATCACCCGTTCCTTTCTTTAAAAGCCGTCGGGCAGTTCTGACCGGCCGCCGTGAA
>CAYGBN010000012.1:25592-44333 GCA_964348155.1 uncultured Methanomassiliicoccales archaeon | reverse complement strand
CCTCCAGCCGCACCTTCCCATCCTGGGCGTCCCGCACGACCTGGCGGATGGCGTCCACGATCTCCTGCCGGCCCCCGTAGGCAACACCCAGGTTGAAGCGATACCGGTCGTAGTCCCGCGTCCGTCCCTCGGCGTAGGCGATGGCCTCCTGCACCTCCTGGGGGAGGAGGTGCGTCTGTCCCAGAGCCTGGATGCGGATCTTGTTGCGGTGGACCCGTTCGTCGTCCCCCGCCCTCCGAAAGTTCTCGGCGAACAGGTCGAAGAGGTCCGTCAGCTCCCCGTCGTCCCGCCGAAGGTTCTCCGTGGAGAAGGCGTACACGGTCAGGATGCGCACGTCCAGGTCCAAGCACCACTCCAGGACCTCCTCGAGCTTCTCCTTGCCCTTCCGGTGGCCGGCGGTGGAGGAGAGCCCAAGCTCCTGGGCGAAGCGTCGGTTGCCGTCCATGATGATGGCCACGTGGTGCGGGACGGGGCCCTCCTGGATGTCCCGCAGGAGCTTCTTCTCGTAGGCCTGGTAGGCCGCCTCTGAGATCAGGCGGGAGATTTCCGCGGCCATGGACAGAATTGCATCCAGCGCAGCGTATAAAGGCTTCCCTATCCCGCGTCGAAGCTCTCTCCGGGCTCCAGGACGACGGCCTCCGCCCCGGTCTGCCGCGCCACCCGCTCCTGAAACGCCCTGGGGTCCTGCCGGATGGCGTCGAAGGTGTTGTAGTGCATGGGGATCGTCCGCTCCACGTCCAGGAGCTCCACGGCCTTGGCCGCTTCCCGGGGGCCCATGGTGTAGAAGTCGCCGATGGGGAGGAGGGCGAGGGTGGGGTCGTACAGCTCCCCCAGAAGGGCCATGTCGCCGAAGACCGCCGTGTCCCCGGCGTGGTAGACCTTCGCCCCGGAGTCGATAACGAACCCGGCCGGGCTTCCGCCCGCCTCCACCTTCCCGTCCCCCACGAAGCAAGAGGAGTGGACGGCGTCGGTCAGGGTGATCCGCGTGTTCCCCACCTGCGTCGTGCCGCCGATGTTCATGCCCACCACCTGTGCTCCTTTCGCCTCTGCCGCGGTGGCGACCTCGAAGATGGCCACGATGGGGGCACCGTTCCGCGTGGCTACGTCCACCGCATCCCCGAAGTGGTCCCCGTGGGCGTGACTCACGCAGATGAGGTCGCACGCCACGTCCGTGGCCTCCACGGGCGCGGAAGGGTTGCCCGTGAGGAACGGGTCCACCAGGATCCGGTCCTTCCCCTCCAGGAGGAAGGCCGCGTGCCCAAGCCAGGTTACCTTCATCCTATCCCCCTGCCCCGAAACGGGAGGCCCTGTCTTTATCCTTTCGACGGCCGACAAACGCTATATAAGCTGGCCAGGTTGTTTCTCCCAGGACACGGGGCATCATGGAGCTACGGACGTATCAGGAACTGTACGACGCCCTGGGCACGAGGGGGGACATGGAGCGCCTGCAACGGAGCACGGACTACGACGACGAACTCCTTCTAGTCATCCACACGGCGCGCGTCGTGCGGGAGGCCACGAAGCAATTCTACAAGGTGAAGCGCCACGCGCGGAGGCTCCACAAGCAGTGGAAGATGGGCACGACGCTGACGCAGCTGGCGGACGCCCACGCCTTCCCCCCCATCCTCATGTCCCTCATCGTCCTGGAGCGAGAGCAGATCTCCAAGAAGCGGTTCTGGAAGATCTTAGACAACTTGGACGGCGTGCGCGACGAGCGCTTGCGTCGGGAGCTGCGGGAGGTCCGGGAGGAGGACATCATCTACTCCCCGGAGGGGACCGAGCGGCAGAACCAGCGGGGCGCGTGGGGCGAGGACCGACTGCGTCGCTGGCTGGAGGCCCACGATGTGCCCTTCGAGACGGAGGAGGACCTCCGACATGACTTGGACAAGACCCCGGACGCGCTGCTCTCCCAGCCCATGACCTACAACGGGCGGGAGATCTACTGGGTGGAGAGCAAGGCAAGCTTCGGGGACCCCTTCGAGATCAGACGGCACATCCGTCGGCAACTCAAACCCTACGTGGAGCGATACGGGGAGGGACTGGTAGTCTACTGGTTCGGCTACGTGGAGGACGTGGACCTACACCTCCCCAAGGGAGTCTCCATCACCGACGGGCGCGACTTTGGGCTGGGCGCGTAGGCGGGCGCGCCTGTCAAGGTTTTTAGCGCGGCGTCGCATGAGCCAGGTGGCGGAGGGCCATCGGTGACGAGGGAGGAACTGCTGCAGGATGAGGTGCGTCACGTCGACGTCACGGCCTTCGATGCCCGGCCCATCTTGGAGGCCTACGAGGGGATGGCCTTCCAGGCGAGGAACCTGGCCCGGGCGGCGCGCCTCTACGAACGCATGCTGGCGGATCCCGACTGCGCCGTCATCCTCTGCCTGGCGGGTTCCCTCTTCAGCGCAGGGCTGCGCCGGGCCGTGCACACCCTCGTGGAGCACAACATGGTGGACGCCCTCGTCGCCAGCGGCGCCATCATCGTGGATCAGGACTTCTTCGAGGCCCTGGGGTTCCGCCACTACCGGGGAACGCCCGAGGCGGACGACGCCATGCTTCACCAGGAGGGCGTCGACAGGATCTACGACACCTACATCATGGAGCCGAACCTCCGCGAATGCGACATGGCCGTGGCGCGCATCGCGGACGGGCTGGACCCCCGACCCCACTCCTCCCGGGAGTTCATCGAGGCCATGGGGCGGTACCTGGAGGAGGAGCGTGGCGACGCCGCCTCCGTGATCCTGGCATGCCACCGGAAGGAGGTCCCCATCTTCGTCCCCGCCTTCTCCGACTGCAGCGCGGGCTTTGGCCTCGTCCATCACCAGGCCCAGCGAGGGGAGGAGCCCAAGGTCACCATCGACAGCGTGGCGGACTTCGCCGAGCTGACGCAGATCAAGATGCAGGCGGCGCAGACGGGACTCCTGATGCTCGGGGGCGGCGTGCCGAAGAACTTCGCACAGGACGTCACCGTGGCGGCGGCGGTCCTCGGGGCGGAGGTGCCCATGCACAAGTACGCCGTCCAGATCACCACCGCCGACGAGCGGGACGGCGGACTCTCGGGCTCCACCCTGAAGGAGGCCCACTCCTGGGGGAAGGTGGACAGCGCCCTCACCCAGATGGTCTTCGCGGAAGCGACGCTGGCCTTCCCGCTGTTGGCGAGTTCTGCCTACCACGGGGGCGCCTGGAGGGCGCGGACGCCGCGGGCGTATGGACGCATGCTGCGGGAGGGGACGGCGTGATCCCCACCAAAGCCTTCTTCACCAAGGGCGTCGGCGTCCACAAAGACCGACTGGCCTCCTACGAGGGCGCCCTGCGCAAGGCGGGCATCGAGAAGTACAACCTGGTCAGCGTGTCCAGCATCTTCCCCGCGGGGTGCGAGCTCGTCTCCCGGGAGGCGGGATTGGAGCTCCTCACGCCGGGCCAGATCGTGCACGCCGTCATGGCCCGCAACGAGACGAACGAGCCCAACCGGCTGGTGTCGGCGGCCATCGGCCTCGCCCTGCCCAACGACCGGGCGGGGTACGGGTACCTGTCGGAGCACCACGCCTTCGGGGAGACGGGACGGGAGTCGGGGGACTACGCGGAGGACCTGGCGGCGACCATGCTCGCCACCACCCTGGGCATCGACCTCGACCTGGATAAGGCGTGGGACGAGCGCAAGCAGATCTATCGGGCCAGCGGCCGGATCTTCAAGACGAAGAACGTCTGCCAGTCGACGGAGGGACATAGAGGCGGGCTCTGGACCACCGTCCTGGCCGCCGCCGTCTTCATCCTGTGAGACGGACCCCCTTTATAAGGGCCGCCATCAATGGTCCCGCGTGGCCGAGGACGAATACGTACGGGTCCGCCTCCCCCGCGCGAAGGAGGGCGAGATCTTCGGCATCGCGGACCAGCTCCTGGGCGCCTCCCACATCAAGGTGATGTGCGCGGACGGGCAGTCGCGCATGGGACGGATTCCGGGCAAGCTCCGGAAGCGGATGTGGATCCGGGAGGGGGACCTGGTGGTGGTGCGGCCCTGGTCGTTCCAGGACGAGAAGGCGGACATCACCCACCGCTACACGAAGACCGAGGCCACCTACCTCAGCCGGAAGGGCATGATTCCCGAGAGTGTCGACGTCTTCTGAGAGCCTCGGCTTCTACGACCCTGCGCTTCCCAGGGCCTTCTCCACGATGTCCAGGGCCCCGGACAGCTCCTCGGCGGGCATGTTGAGGGGCGGATGGAAGCGCACGACGTTGTTGTACCAGCCCGCCGTGAGGATGAGAAGGCCCTCGCGGTAGCATGCCTTCTGCACGGCCTGGGCCTCCTCGGGGGCCGGCTCCTTGGTCGTGGCGTCCCGGACGAGTTCGACGGCCGTCATGGCCCCCAGGCCCCGGGCGTCCCCCACCAGGGGCAGGTCGTCCACCCACTCCCGGAACCGGCCGAACATGAGCTTCTCCAGGTCCTTCACCTGGGGGAGCACCCGCTCGATGCCCTCCACAGCGGCGAGCCCGGCCGCGCAGCTCAGGGGGTTCGCGCCGAAGGTCCCGCCGATGGATCCCACCGGCGGGTGGTCAACAATCTCCGCACGGCCCGTGACGCCGCTCAAGGGAAGACCCCCGCCCAGGGCCTTCCCGGTGGTCACCAAGTCCGGCGTCACGCCAAAGTGGTCGATGGCGTTCCACCTCCCGGTGCGGCCGAGCCCTGACTGGACCTCGTCGTCCACGAGCACGATGCCGTGCTCGTCGCACAGCGCCCGGAGGGCCTTCAGGAAGTCGGGAGGCGGCACGACGAAGCCCCCCTCCCCCTGGATGGGCTCCACGATGAGGGCCGCCACCTGGTCCGCCGGAACCTGGGCGTGGAAGAGGCGCCTCAGGGCCTCCAGGCTGCGCTGCGTAGCGCCTTCCTCCCCGTCGGGGGAGCGGTAGGCGTAGGGGTAGGGCACCTGGTAGACGTCGGGGAAGGAGGGGCCGAAGACGCCCTTGTAGGGCTGCACCTTGCCCGTGAGGGCCATGGTGAAGAAGGTCCTCCCGTGGAAGGAGTTCTCGAAGGAGATGACGGCGGCCCGGCCTGTGAAGTTGCGGGCGATCTTCGCGGCGTTCTCCAACGCCTCGGCGCCGCTGTTGAAGAACGCGCTCTTGTCGAGGCCGGGCGGCATGATGGAGGCGAGCTTCTGCGCCAGGAGAACCGGGGCCTCGTACATGTGAACGGTGAAGCAGAGGTGGAGGTAGCGATCGATCTGATCGTGCAGGGCCTGGACGACCTCCGGGGGACCGTGGCCCAGGTTCGCCACGCCGATCCCCCCCGTGAGGTCCAGGAACTCCCGACCGTCCAGCGTTTTCACCCGAGCCCCCTTCGCCGCCGCAACGAAGTGGGGGAAGTTGACCTTCACCGACCGGGAGTAGTGCGCTTCATGCAGCTCACGCAACGTCTTCTCATCCATCCTCCTCACCCTCCGGGGGCAACGCGCCCCTCTCTAAATAGCATCCCCTGCCCCCCGCCCCCGGGCCGGGGCTCAGCTCGTCTTCTCCACCTCGCCGGGCAGCCCCATGACCGGGGGCACCTCCACCTCGGAGACCTCCTCCGCCACCCGGCCCACCATCATGAGGTAGAGGGTCCCGATGGCGATGAGGGAGAGAGAGACCATGACCGTCAGGGCGGACATGGCAAAGATCTCGGGCGTGATGTCCACCACGATCTTGTTGTAAACGAAGGTGGGGATGGTCGGGCCGGCCCCCTGGAGGTAGAAGGTCCGGCTGAACTCGTTGAAGGAGAGGACGAAGGAGAAGATGGCGGCGGAGATGACGCCTGGCCTGAAGATGGGGAGCTCGATGTCCTTGAAGACCCGCCAGGGGTTCGCCCCCAGGTCCAGGGCGGCCATGATGGTCTCCCGCTGGATCGCCGACATGCTCGTCAGAATAACCAGGAAGGCGAAGGGCATCGCCCACGAGATGTGGCCCACCAGCTCCGTCCATATGGTGCGCCGCATGTCGAAGACCTGGGTGAAGAGGACGCTCAGGCTGAACCCCTGGATCATGCCCGGCAGGAAGATGGGGAGGATCAGGACGGCGATGACCAGGGTCTTGTACCTCGTCTTCCGGTAGCCCAGGGCGACCTGGAGGGCCAGGAAGGTGGTGATGATCGTCGTCAGGACGGCCAGCCCGAGGGACTTCCAGAGGGAGCGCATGAGGCCGATGTCCCGGAACATCTCCTCGTACCATCGCAGCGTGAATCCCTGGGGGAAGCGAACCACGCCGCTGGACTCCAGGGAGACGACGATGAGGAGGAGGGGCGGCACCAAGATGTAGAGGACGAAGATGCCGACGAAGATCTTCCACACCAGGGTCCCGTGCTTCCGCAGGAACGACTCCAGGGCGCCCTGCCGGACCTCCTCCGCCCCTGCGCCGCTCATATCTCACCAATCCTCTGCAGGCCAAAGAACTTCTCCCAGGCAAGGATGAGGGCGAAGGCCAGGGCGAGAATCACGGAGGAGATGGCCGAGGCCACGTTCCACCGCTGGCCGCGGACGGCTGCGTCAACCTGCTGCGCGATGAGGCTATCCCCCGGCCCGCCCAGGAACAGCGCCACGACGCTGTCCCCCAGGACCCCTACAAAGACGAAAACGCAGCCGATGAGGATGCCGGGAAGGACCAGAGGGATCACCACGCGAAAGAGGGTGTGGAAGGGGCGCCCGCCCAGGTCCGCGCTGGCGGCCAGTACCGTTTCGTCGATTCGGCTCATCGCCAGCCAGATGGGGAAGATCATGAAGGGCAGGTAGGTCGACAGGAGGCCGATGTGAACGGCGAACTCCGAGAAGAGGAACCACTTCACTGGCTCGTCGATGAGACACTGACCTCCGATGCAGAGGTTCAGGAGAATCGTGTTGACGATGCCGTTTGTCTGCAGCGGGAGCCACCAACTGAGGGTGCGCAGAAGGTAGTTCGTCAGGAAGGGGATGGCGAAGAGGAGGAGCAGAGGAAGGGCGTACTTGCTCCCCCGCATCCTGATCCCGATGTAGTAGGCGATGGAGAACCCGATGACCAAGGCGATGAGGGTTTGGGAAGCGGCGATGCGGAGGGTTCGGAAGAACACGCTGAGCATGAAGTTCGGGTAGCCTATGCCAAAGAAGGTCGCGTAGGCCTCCAGGGTGAACTTGGGAATGAACCGGGTGCCCTCCACCGTGAGGAAGCTCCACACGAAGATGGAGGCCACGGGCACGAAGACGAAGAAGGCGATGAAGCCGAGCGTGGGCGCCAGCTGGAGGACGTGGAGGAGCCGTGGATGCTCAGCGAAGCGCTCGGCTAGTACGTCGAGGGGGCCTGAGGCCCGGGCGGCTGCCATTCCTATCCCGCTAGGCGGCGGGGAATCTCAGGATACGACTTCGTTCCACGCCGCGTCGTACTGTGCGATGTTTGGAGGGGCCTGGTTTCCGTAGACGGAGACGTTGTCGTCAAACTTCCCCTTCACCTTGTTGTGGCGGAATTCGATGAACTCGTCGTCGTAGGGTCCGCCCTCGGCGTCGGGGTTGGCCGCCGCGTAGGTTACGGCCGTCGGCGTCGCCGTCAGGTACCCGCGAATCGTCGTGATGCGGGCTCCGTACCATCCGCCGAGGGTCCACGCGCCGAAGTCCATCACCCGGTTGAGGTTTCGATCCCTGCCCTTCGGCGTCGCATACACGGGGATGTTCCAGAGGTAGTACCCCTCAGCGGGCGCCATGTAGTACGCGTTGATGGGATCCGTCTCCAGAGCCCGCACGGCGAACACCACCGGCTCCCAGGTGTCGAGGGCCACGACCTCCCGGTTCGCCAGGAGCTGGACAGCCGTGTTCCAGCCCGACCAGAAGGTCGCAAACTGGTTCTCCGCCTTCTCCGCGAGCATGAAGTCCTTGATCTTCGTGATGTCGGCGTTGGACAGCGTCTCCAGGTCGGAGATGCTCTCCAGGTCGTTCCGCTCCAGGTAGTTGGCTACCTTGTAGATGGGGCAGGCCCAGAACTGCTCGATGGACGTCTCACCCAGCCACTGATCGTCGAAGAGGAGGCCGTACGTGTCGCCTCCCTGGCCTGGTTCGTCCCCGCCGGAGCCGTAGGTCCCGTCGCCCCAAATGGCGTCGAGGTCCATGGCCACGGAGTCGCCGTTCTGGATGATGGGGATTCCAACGATCTGTCCGGTGTCGGCGATGGTGATCGTGGGGTTGTTGGTGCGCAACTCCGAGTAGATCGAGCTCCAATCGGCCAGGTTCTCCTCCCAGTCGACGTCCACAATCCCCTCGCACTCGAAGAGGGGCTCGTGCATCGTTCCCGCGTTGGTGATGAAGTCGTACTGGTCCTTGCCGTCGGCGCACATCTTGGTCTCAAGCTGCGTCGGGTCCCATGGAGCCTCGGTAAACTCGACGACGTCGCCCAGCGACCCGTCGAAGTCGTCGCCCGGATTGTAGCCAATCTCCGGCGTCGTCGTTCCGATGCCCCACCACTGGAGAGGCTGTCGTGGACTAAACCAGCCCTGGGTGTACCCGTACGCGCCGACGCCACCGCCGACAACCACAACGCCGCCTACGATGCCCCACTTCAGAAACGAACGACGCGACACCCCTTCCGGTTGCATACCCTGCGGTTGTTCCTCCTCCACCTCGACCACCTTGGAATTGGTGTGTGAATCAGAGTCACGTATATAGCCTTATGCCCGCACGGGAGGGAGGGAGGCCCGAGGTTTGGCAGGGAGGGGTAGGATGTGGGGGGAGCGTCCCATTTTGCCGAGACGTAGGAAAACCCAGCGAGGTCAATCGAGGGTCGCCAGGGCTTGCCCGGACTCCACCACGTCGTTGACGTCCACGTGGACAGCGGCCACCGTGCCGTTGGAGGGGGCGGCGACTTCCAGCTCCATCTTCATGGCTTCCATGACGAAGAGGACGTCGCCAGGCTGAACGTCGTCCCCCTGTTTCACGTTCACACGCAGGATCATCCCAGGTATGTCCGCCGTCACCTCTCCCACGCCGCTCCCTCCGATGCCGGCTACACCAGCTCCGTGATGTGGATCCGCTCGATGCCGTGGGCGTCCATGGCCTTCACAATCTCGGCGAGAACCTCCGGGGCGTTGGGGCTGTCGCCGTGGACGCAGACGCTCTCGACCTTCTGCGGGATGACTTCGCCATTGAACGCCTCTACCTCGCCCTTCGTCACGAGGCGGACGAAGCGCTGCGCTACGTCCTCCGGCTCCCACGCCTTCTTCGCCCGCTCGAGGTAGAGCGAGCCCTCCGGCGTGTACTGCAGGTCCACGAACCCCTCCCCCACGACCGGAAGCCCCCGCTTCTTTGCGCTCTGGAACGTGAGGGAGTTGGGCATGGCGTAAAGGAGCAGCTCGGGGTTGTGCTCCTGGATCGCCTCCACAATGCCGTCGGACAGGTCCTCGTCGGTCACGGCCACCGTGTACAGAGCCCCGTGGGGCTTCACATGCTGGAGGGTCATTCCCTCGGACTTCAGAAACGCCTCCAGGGCCCCGATCTGGTAGGTCATGTAGTCCTTCAGCTCGTCCCGCGTCGTCTCCATGTACCGGCGGCCGAAGCCCAACCGGTCCGGGAAGCTCGTGTGGGCCCCAACGGCCACGTCGTGCTTCTTCGCCATCCGGACCGTTGTCCGCATAATGGACGGGTCGCCCGCGTGGAATCCGCAGGCGATGTTGGCGGAGGTGATGAAGGGCATGACCTCCTCATCCCGGCCCATCTTCCAGATGCCAAAGCTCTCCCCCATGTCACAGTTCAGATCGATCTTCGTGGTCATCGATCCTCCTCCATGATTCCGCTGCCCGTCTATGCCTCCCTTCCGGTATATTACGTTTCCCTTTCCGCCCTACGCCAGGGCGCCCTCCGTCATGAGGGCTTCGCGATCCTGCCACGCCCGGTAGCCGTCCTCCACGGCGGCCCGGACGAAGCGGGTGAGGTCTCCGGTCTTGCTCTGGCCCACCCGGTCCAGGTCCGCGGTGATGACCGTGCCGATGGTGGCGTACCCGCCTCCGGAGACCGCGTCGTTAGGAAGCAGGATGGGCTCCACCCCCGTGCCCGTGGTGTGGATGCTGCCCACGGGATAGCCGGAGTCGACCACATTCGTCGGATCGGATCCGGCCCCATGCGGCGGCTCCCGCTTGACGCACTCCAACTCGGGCCCCATGTAGCGGTATCCCACCCGATCGATCTTGCTGGACACCTTCCACTCGGAGTCCAGGAAGGTCTGGATCCCCCGTTCCGTGTAGACATAGTCCTCGATGCCGACGACGACGCGGAGATCCCAACGGTTCGTGAACTGCGGGACCAGGGAGGCCTTCACCCTCTGCCCGACCACCTCGGCGGGGTTCGAGGGAGGCTTGCCCACCTTCAGCACGTCCCCCTTCTGGAGGACACGACCCTCGTGGCCGCCGATCTCCCCGCGGGCGTAGGTCGCCTTGCTCCCCAGGACCCGAGGGACGTCGATGCCGCCCGCCACGGCCAGGTAGGCCCGGCATCCGCCCTTGATGGGTCCGAACTTGAGGAGGTCGTCCTTCTTCACGGCGAAGGCCTCGTAGCGCGGCGCCGGCTCCTCGTTGAGTTGGGCCGAGAGATCCGCCCCCGCCAGCGCGACGACGTAGCCGTCCCGAAACCGAATCTGGGGGCCAAGGAGCGTGATCTCCAACCCCGCTTCGTTCCTGTCGTTCCCCACAATGAGATTCGCCAACCCGAGGCTCAGGCCATCCTGGGCCCCGGAGGGCGGGATGCCGTAGGAGTAGTAGCCTGGGCGCCCGTAGACGTCCTGGACCGTGGCCTCCAATCCGTGTTGGACGACTTCAAACATCTCAAAATCCCTCCATCAAGGCTGCGGTGTAGCCTGGCGGGTCCCTCAGGTACGCCTCCGGCTCCATGGTCACCCTCTTGATCTTGAAACGCCGCCCCTTCTGGATGGCGGCGTCCAACGCGTCCCACTCCTCCCGGCTGACGGAGCGCCAACGCAGGATGTCCCCGGGCTTCAGCAGGACCGGGTTCTCCTTGAAGTCGGGGTGCTGCTGCCTCGGATCATAGATGGGGTTCGTCGTCCGCATGAGGAGCTGGTAGCCCCCCGGGTTCCGGACGGAGTAGATGGCCAGGAAGGCGCCCCCGAGGCCTACGGCCCGATCGGGCGTCCACGTGCGGGGTCGGTTGTACTTGGGGGCCTGGATGACCTTGTCCCCGCTCACTCCCATGGGGTAGAGCCACGGAAGGCCGGGGGTGAAGCCCACCATGACCGTCCAGTAGGGGGTGGCGCAGAGGGCCTCAATGAAGGTCTCCCGGTCCTCGAAGCCGTTGATTTCCGCCACGAAGTCGATGTTGGGGACCTGGCCGGTCTGGTGGTGGGACTTGAAGGTCTCGGCGCACTCCGTCGTCCACGGGTCGGCGAAGAGGGCAGGGAAGTCGATAATGCGGGTGGGGATCTCCGTCAGGTGCGTCATGGAGGCCTCGATGGCCTTCAGCTTGGCGATGAGGTCGTCGGCGCGAACGGCCTCCCGGTCGTACTCGATGAGCATGGAGCAGATGGAGGGGATAACTTCTACGATGCCGGGGATGTCGGCCTGCTTGATCGCCTCTGCCATGGAGAGGACCTTGAAGTTCTCTTCCAGCTCCATGTCGATGGCAAACTCCAGATAGACGTAGCGATCCCCCCCGTAGTCGTAGCGGGCCCCTGCGTCCTCCATGCGTCGCTCCTCCCTCGCCTCGAGTGGCAGCGGGTAGCAGGCGGGGGCTATTTATGCTTAATCCGGGCCGCCTGGCGGGGACGGGGCGACCCCTCACGCCGTGGCCGGCGGCCGAAGAGACGCACCAAGGAAACGGCGGCGGCCCCTGCCGTGGCCGCCGGCAGGAGGGCCCACGCCAGCCCGGGGCGAGGCGGCGAGGCCGGGGCGAGGGCCTCCGCCACGAGCCCCACGGTGATGGTGCTCTCGTGATCGTCCTGGTTCGTCCACCGCACGGTGGTGCCCGCCGGGATGCGGAGGACCTCGGGGTGGAAGCCCAGCTCCTGAATGGTCACGTCCACGGCGGGGCCCGGGGCAGCGGAGGGGACGACCTCGATGAGGCCCGTGTTATCCACGAAGGGTTCCGTGTGGGCGACGTAGAGTCCCGGCTCGTGGAACCTCTTCTCCCACCCCGCATCCCGAGTGAGGAGGGGCGAGCGACCCGCCGGATCCAGCTCCAGGGTGGGGCCCGGCTCCTGGCCCTGCCACCGGCGGAAGTCGAGCTCGGCGAAGATGGCCCACATGACCTGGACACGGGAACGGCCAGGATTCTCGATGACCAGGAAGTACGGCAGGTCGCTGGTGAGCTGCGACTTCCACCCGTATCCCGTCCCCGAAACATACTGGGGCTCCAGGAGCGGCTCGAAGGGCTCTCCCTCGTGGAACGCCCGGAACCCCGCCCAATTCAGAAACATCGCGTTCACGGTCCCCTTGCCCTCGAGGACCAGGACCCGCCACCAGACCTCCCCCAGGAAGTTGAAGTATTCGCTGCGGAGCCAGACGAAGTGGGCTTCCCAGCTCCCCGGGTTCAGGGTGTCCAGGCCCGTCTTGTAGATGGGCTCGTGGTTTGCCACCGCGGGGGGAGCCGGCGTCACCGCCACGAAGGAGAGGAAGAGGAGGACGAGGACCCACGACGACCGGCGGCCTCGAATCAACGGCGGGCGTACGCGGCCTGCATCCCAAAAGCTTTTTCCCAACCGTTCCGGCAGACGAGAACGAGGGTCGAGGCGAACGGGCCGGGGCCCCGACGCTACTCCCCGGCTCGTCGGAGCCGACGGAAGAGGATGAACAGGCCCGCGGCGGCCACGGGCACGAAGGCCAGGGGCCACCACTGCAGCCAGGGATTCGGGGCGGACAACGCCTGGTCCGGGATGCCCTCATCGAGCAGATCCACCCGCACGCTGTGTCCCACGCCGTCGTAGTTGGTCCAGTTCACGCGGGTTCCCTCGGGGATGCGGATGATCTCCGGGTGGAACCCGAAGTCGTGAATGCCCACCTCCAGGTCGGGGGCGAGCGACCCCTCGGGGACGACCTGGACGAGCCCCGTCATGTCGGCGTGGGGATCGCAGTAGTAGCGATATTCGCCCGGCTCCTCGAACGCCATGCTCCAGGACTCGCCCCGGGCGAGGAGGGGGGAGCCGTCCGCGAAGGTGAGGTCGAAGGTGGGGCCCGGGGGCTGAGGGTTCTCGGGGTCCCAGCGCCGCCAGTCGATGTCGGCGTAGACAATCCACTCCACGCGAAAGGCCACCGGTCCCGGATTTCGCAGGACCAGGAAGTAGGGGGTCTCCGTCGTCAAGCCCTCGAGACCCTGGGCGCCCTCGGGCGTCGAAAGGGCCTGCTTCACGGCACGATACGGGCGCCCGTCTCGGAAGGCCTGGAAGCCCGCCCAATCGAGGAAGAGCGCGTCCACCTCCTCCCCGCCGGCGACCTCCCACTCCCAAAACACCTTGCCCACGTAGTTGAAGTGGTCGCTGCGGAGCCAGACGAAGTGGGCCTCCCACGCGCCCGGCGCTAGGTCGTCGGTGCTGAACTTGTAGAAGGGCTTGTGGGCCGCCGACGCCGGAGGGGCGACGCCCACGAGGAAAGCCAGCAGGACGACGGCGAGAGCCCATCCACGAACCCGTCTCCGGCCCATGGCCGCCCACACATTCCGACGACAGAAAAACCTTTTCCCGTCCGCGTACTCCGCCGTTCCGTGTTCCGACGCGTCCTCGTCGCCAACCGGGGGGAGATCGCCCTTCGCATAATCCGGGCGTGCCATGACCTGGGCATCGAGGCCGTGGCCGTCTACTCCGACGCCGACCAGGGCGCTCCCTACGTGCGCGCCGCCGACCAGGCCGTGTCTCTGGGAGAACCGACTCTCGCCGAGAGCTACCTGAACGTCCAGAAGATCTTGGACGCAGCGACCGGGGCGGACGCGGAGGCCGTCCATCCCGGCTACGGGCTCCTTTCGGAGAACGCGGCGTTCGCCCAGGCGTGCGAGCAGGCGGGACTCGTGTTCGTGGGGCCTCCCGCGATGGCCATCCGGGCCATGGGGGAGAAGGCGGAGGCCCGGAAGCTCGTCGCCGCCAAGGGGGTGCCCGTCATCCCCGGAAGCGAGGGCGCGGTCGAGGACGCCGAGGAGGCGGCCGACGTCGGGCAGGCGCTGGGCTATCCCATCATCCTCAAGGCGTCCGCCGGAGGGGGCGGGATCGGCATGCGGGTCGTCTCCGATGCCGAGGGCGTGGCGGAGGCGTTCGCGGGGACCGAGCGGATGGCCCGCACGGCCTTCGGCTCGGCCGCCATCATCGTGGAGAAGTACCTGCCGAACCCCCGCCACGTAGAGATCCAAGTGGCCGCGGACGAGGCCGGTCGCACAATCCACCTCTTGGAGCGGGAGTGCAGCGTGCAGCGGCGCTACCAGAAGCTCATCGAGGAGAGCCCCTCCATGGCCCTGAACGACGAGGGGCGCCGCGCCATGGGCGAGGCCGCCGTCCGGGTGGCCGAGGCGGTGGGGTATCGCAACCTTGGGACGGTGGAGTTCATCTTCTCCCGGGGCGACTTCTTCTTCCTGGAGATGAACACCCGGCTGCAGGTGGAACATCCCGTCACGGAGATGATCACGGGACTGGATCTTGTGCATCACCAGTTCCGCATCGCGGCGGGAGAGGGGGACCTGCCCTCCCAGGACGAAGTGCAGGCAGAGGGACACGCCATCGAGTGCCGCATCAACGCGGAGGATCCCCTCAGGAACTTCATGCCGTCCCCAGGGACCGTGGCCCTTTGGGAGCCCCCCCAGGGGGCCTCCGTCCGGGTCGACGCGGGGGTGGAGACGGGGACCACAGTCCCCTTCCAGTACGACCCCCTGGTGGCCAAGCTCATCGTGTGGGGGGAAGATCGAGACGCGGCCATCGACCGAATGCTCCGCTCGCTGCATGCGTTCCGAGTGGAGGGCATTCCCACCACCATCCCCTTCCACGTGGCGGCCCTGGACCATCCTGCCTTCCGGTCCGGGGCGTACGACACACACCTGGCGAACGATGTGAAGCTGGGGTAGGGATGTGGCCCGCTATGCCCCGTCCTCCCGGACCCGAGCCAAGACCCGCACGGGGAAACCGTCCCCGCCCACCCACTTGACGGGGGCCGCCACGACCTCGCACCGCTTCCCCGTTACCTTGTCAATGTCCCCCGCCAGGATCTGCACCATGGGGATGTTGGCCGCCAGGAGGCCCCGATGGACGGGCCAGCTGTTGTCGCCCCGCTCCGTGTATTTGGGGTGGTCCACGCCGATGTAGTCCACCATGAAGGTCTTCACGCCCCGCTCGATGAGCCACTCCACCCCCTCCGGGCCCATGCCGGGGTTCTTCGTGGCGGAGTAGACCGCCTTGTCCCATTCGTCGATGGGTCCGACGTAGTTGCGATGCCACCCCGTGTTCACCACGACAATGTCGCCTTTCCGGATCTCCGGCTCGGCGGCCTCGAAGTCCTCGGGCATGATGTCCTCCAGCTCCCCCTTTGGGATATCCAAGACCACCGCCTCTCCCCAGAGGCGGTCCAGCGGAATCTGATCCACGGACCAGTTCTCCGGACTGCAGTGGATGGGTGAGTCGAGGTGGGTGCCGGTGTGGGAGTAGAAGCAGAGAACGGAGTCGTAGAAGTAGGCCCCCTCCGTGCGCCCCGTGGTCTTCTCCAGCATGGAGTGCCCGAACTCGCTGTAGGTCCCGATCATGGGCGGGTTGTAGAAGGTCAGCTTCATGGAGTAGGTGGGAATGTTGCGGCTGAACGGCAGGGTCAAGTCGTATATCTTCCAGTCGGCCATCCTCTCCCCCGGGGACGGGGGAAGAGAGGTCCCGCCTTAAGGTTTGTGTCCCGCCCCTAAATCCGGCCGATCTCCTCCAGGGACCTGATGATCGAGCGGCCCGCGCGGAGGGCCTTCATCATGGCCGCCTCCCCCTCCTCCATTTCCAGGGAAATCTTCAGGACCTCCTCCGCCCGCTCATGCGGGATGACGACCACGCCGTCGTCGTCGCCCACCACAACGTCGCCCGGAGCCACGTGAACCCCCGCGCACTCGATGGGCTCGTTCAGCCCGACGGTCTTCAGGCGGAAGACGTAGCTTGAGGGGTTGACGGCGGCGGCAAAGACGGGGAAGCCCAGCTCTCGTATCTCGGAAACGTCCCGCGCCGCCTGGTCCAGGACGGCACCCGCCAGGCCGTGGGCATGGGAGGCGGTGGAGAGGAGGCCTCCCCACGTTCCCAGATCCTTCACCTCGCTTCCCAGGACGACGACGGACCCCGGCGGACTCTCGTCAATGGCCCGCAGGAGGTGCTCGCCTCCCGCAAGCTCGTAGTCCTTCCGGTAGATGTGCTCGAAGCGGACGGTGACGGCGGGCCCCACCATCTTGACGCCGGGGACGATGGGGGCGACGCCCGTCATGAAGCCTTTCAGGTCCAGCTGGTCCACCGCGTCGGAAAGGGTGCCCGTGGGGATCTTCCGGAACGCCTCCACGAGCTCCTTGCGCACCGCCATTCGCACGCCTCCCCCGCTGCGGCGCACCGCCCAGGAAGCTATATTAACCCTTCGTCCCCGGGCCAGGGGTCGGCCGTGCAGCCACCCGAACGCTTATATAAACCAAGAAAAGTTCCCCGGGCCCGGGTGCGGAGGCATGGCGGGCGGAGCCTACATCACGCGCTTTAGGGAGGCCTCGTACAACTTCTACCGCTGGAGGCACGAGAGCTCCCTCCTGACGAAGGTGGGCCTAGCCTTCGCGTTCGCGGGCCTGACGGGCCTGGGCGCCCTCATGAAGTTCTACATCCCGTGGACACCTGTCCCCATCACAGGCCAGGTCTTCTTCGTTCTCGCGGCGGGTACCGTTCTGGGTCGGCACTACGGAGGGTTGAGCCAGCTTCTCTACGCGCTGCTGGGCATCCTGATGATCCCCTGGTTCGCAGGGTCCAACACGGACCCGATCCCCCTGATCGAGGGCTTCCCCGGACTCTACCGCGGTGTCGGAGGCGTCGCCATCTTGTACGGGGCGACCTTCGGGTACATCGTCGGCTTCATCCTCGCCGCCTTCATTGTGGGGTGGGCCGTGGACACCCGCATCCGGTTCCGTAGGGCCCCCTACTTCACCCTGATCCTTCTCGCCGGCCTGGGCCTCATCTACCTGCTGGGTCTCGCGTGGCTCTACGCCTGGTGGACCGCTAACGTGGGCGCCTTGGGCGTAGTGGACCTGCTGTGGGTGGGGGCCGTCCCCTTCGTCCCCCTGGACCTGGTGAAGGTGGCCTCTGTCATGGCGGTGGGAAGCGCCGTCCTCCCCCGCCGCGCCTACGCGAACGAAGTCGACGCGCCGCCGCCCTAGCCCAACCCCGCGAGGCTCTCGAACACCTGGACGATCGAGGAGAAGTCCTGGTCCCCTAGCCCGCGGGCGACGCCCGCCTGGTGCAGCTCGTTCAGCACGGAGGTCAGGGGCATGGGAGCCTTCACCCCGTCCGCAGTGGCCATGGCCAAGGTTAGGTCCTTTCGCATCATCCGAAGGTGGAAGGTGGGGTCGAAGTTCCTCTCGGCGATGGCCTTCCCCTTGTACTGCAACAGCGGGCAAGCGGCCGAGCCGTGGAGGATGACCTCCAGCATGCGCTCCCCGTCCAACCCCGCCCTGCGGCCGAGGACGTAGGCCTCCGCGAAGCCCGCCAGGACGGCCGCCAGGATGACGTTGTTCACGAGCTTCATGTAGCACCCCTGGCCGTTGGGTCCCATGTGGTAGATGTTCTGCGCCACGGCCTCCAGGACCGGACGCGCCTTCTCCAGCCCTTCGGGGTCACCGCCCACGAGGAGCGTGACGGCCCCATCCTCGGCCGCCTTGGTGCTGCCCGAGATGGGTGCGTCGAGCATGACGAAGCCCCTCTCCCGGAGAGCCTCCGCCACGTCCGCCGACTCCGTCGGGGCGATGGTGCTCATCTCCACCACCAGAGGACGACCCTCGGCCGCGGCCACACCCTCCCCTCCCAGGAGGACCTCGCGGACCGCGGCGCCGTCCGCCAGAACCGTGAGGAGGACGTCAGCAGCCTCCGCCACCTCGCGCGGGTTCTCCGCCCACGTGGCTCCCTGATCCAGGAGCCCCTTTGCCTTCCCCGCCGTCCGATTCCAGACGATCAGCGGGAATCCCGCCTTTCGCACGTTGTGCGCGATCGGACGGCCCATGTTCCCCAAGCCGATGAATCCCACCACGGGCTTTTCGCTCATGCCTCCACCCTCGCCGAGGATGACGCGACGCTACAAAAAGCCCATGGAAACAGGCGCCACGCCAGCCCACCATAATCGTTATATCTCGGGTTTGAGTGGGCCAGCCGGAGCCAAGCCACATCTTGGCAGGGGGCGGATGGAGATGGTCGAGGACGCCGGAGACGCCATTGTACAGATTCGGGACGTCGTGAAGACCTTCCCCGGTGGCGTGACGGCCCTGAGGGGGGTCTCTCTGGACATCAACCAGGGTGAGTTCTTCACGCTCCTGGGGCCCAGCGGGGGGGGCAAATCCACGCTCCTCCGAATCCTGGCCGGCCTGGAGACGCCCGACTCCGGGCAGGTGGTGATCGGGGGCAAGGACATGACGCGGGTGCCCCCGTACCGCCGGAACACGAGCCTCATCTTCCAGGAGTACGCCCTGTTTCCCCACATGACGGCGGGGGAGAACGTGGAGTACGGGCTGAGGGTCATGGGCGTGCCCTCCAGCCAGCGGAAGGCCCGCGTGAACGAGATGTTCGCGTTCGTCAACCTGTCGGGGAAGC
>CAYGBN010000012.1:23271-25582 GCA_964348155.1 uncultured Methanomassiliicoccales archaeon | reverse complement strand
ATCGGCGTGTGTGGGAGCTCTCCGGGGGCGAGCGTCAGCGCGTGGCCATCGCCCGGAGCATGGTCGTGGAGCCCGAAGTCCTTCTCCTGGACGAGGTTCTCAGCAACCTGGACGCCAAGCTGGCGAAGGAGATGATGCTCGAGCTCCGCCGCCTCCAGCACCGCCTGGCGAAGACGTTCCTCTTTGTGACGCACAGCCAGGAGGAGGCCTTCACCATGAGCGATCGGGTGGCCATCCTAAACTTCGGCGTGCTGGAGCAGGTGGGCTCCCCCCTGGAGCTCTATGCCAAGCCCCAAAACCGCTTCGTGGCGGATTTCATCGGCATGAGCAACATGCTCTCCGGAGAGGTCGTCGCCGAGGAGGCGGGAAGCGTCACCGTGTCCTCCGGAGACCTGACGCTTCAGATCCGCTCCGACGACGAGGCGCCCAGCGTTGGCAGCGAGATCGTCTTCTTCGTCCCCGACGAGCGCCTAGAGCTGGGGGCCCGGGCAGAGGGCCTGGTCAACACAGCGGAGGCGGAGGTCCAGGACATCATCTTCAAGGGGCCGTACGTCCACTATGAGCTGGGATTGGGCGACGGACGCACGCTGACGGCCAAGAAGATGGGGGAGCGCGAACTCCTTGAGCCGGGCGCGAAGGTCACGGTGGGCTGGAGCGAGACGGACGCGACGGTTCTTGAGGGGTAGCGCCCTCCTGCTTCTCGTCCTCCTCGTGCCAGGCGCCGCAGGCCAGGGGTCCCACGGGCTCTCCGACCACCACGCCTTCGTGGCGGATCGCTCCGAGCTGCCCGCCGGCGCGGCCCTTCCGATTCAGCTGAACCACACCTACTTCGCGTGGGCGACGATCTGGTACTCCGCCCGGGTGGAGACGGGGCCTCCCATCCGGACCTTCATGGTGGACGAGGAGAACCTCGCGCGCTTCCAGGAGGGCTCTTCCTACGTGGCCATGGACGGCACCGCGGACGGGCCGGCGGCCGCGACGGGGGGGACCGCCGCCACGATTCCGCGCGGCGTGTACCACCTGGTCCTCCACAACACGGGAACGGAGGAGGCCACCGTCAAGTGGGAGGTGTTCCTGGATCCCCGCTTCCCGGGGTCGGGCGAGCCAGGCGCGCTGACGGGGAACGTCCCGGCCGCTCCGGGCCCGCTGTTGCTGGCCCTGCTCCTCGGTGGCGCCGCCGCGGCGGCCCTGGCGGCGGCCTGGATGCTCTCCCGCCGAGGCTAGTACCTCCAATACTCCGGCCGGTCCTCCTTCTCCGGCATGTCCTTCTGGCGGGCCTCCTTCTCCTCCTCCTTCTCCTCGTCGACGAACGCCGCCGCTGTCTTGTGTACGTCGTCCACGCGCAGCACTGTCCGGCACACCTCCACGCCCCGTCGCCAGGCGGCGAGGCGGGGCGCCAGGGGGTCCAGCAGGGGGACGTCCGCCAGGTCCACCGGGTCTGGGGAGCCTGCTAGGAGGCCGTAGTGCGAGGGATGGGCGTGACGATGCCGCAGGGCGAGGATGGCGTCCAGGGGATTCATTCCCAGGTTGGCCGCCAGGATGCCGGCGAGATCCTCCAGGGCCCGGGCAAAGGCCTCCGCCGCCAGCTGTGCCCGGCCGCCGATGGCGGGGGCCCCCTGTCTGACGTGGCGGGCCACGGCCATCTCGATCCCCGTCCCCCCGGCCACAAGACGGGGGTCCTCCAGGAGGGCCGCGACGGCCCCCAGCGCCTTCTTGGCCTGCTCCTCGTACTGCCCGGCCAGGGCGTCCCCCGGGCCGAGCATCAGCAGCGACACCACCTGGGGGTTTCGAGCGCCCGTGATCACCACGTACTTCTTGCCCCCGTAGCGCCGCTCCTCCACCAGGGCCGCGCGCCCGAGGTCCTGGGGACGCACCTCCCGGAAGTCCTTGATGAAGGCGGCCTCCGTGGCCCGGGACACGGCCTCCATGTGCCGCGTCTTCATGATACGTCGGATGCCCATGATGCCCGCGTCGGCGAGGCGCTTGTGGCCCAGGTCGGAGATGCCGAGCCGGCACAGAACCACGTTCGCCCCCGCACGGGCCAGACCGTCCACCAGGTCCTGGGTGTACTCTGCGCCCCACGCCTCGTAGTCCTCGATCTCCGCGGGGCTGCTGAGGTGGACCTCGGCGTCGCCGACCCAACGGAGGCGGGGCGTGTGGATGCCCGCCTTCCCTCGGATGGGCGCGGCATCGAACAGGGCGATGCGGGGGTCGAACTGGGCACCGCTGTTGCGTGTCACCGTGTTGTTCGTAACGCCGGTGGGCGTGAGCGTGTAGGCCCCGTCTTCTGTGGTCGTGTTGTCCTGCGGGC
>CAYGBN010000012.1:6821-23261 GCA_964348155.1 uncultured Methanomassiliicoccales archaeon | reverse complement strand
GCGGCATCGAACAGGGCGATGCGGGCGTCCTCCACGCGCTTCGGCATCCGGGGGTCGTCGGGGAAGCGCTTCAACACGTAGCCCTCGACGAGCTCCACGGAGAAGCTCCCCCCTGGCATGCCGAAGAGGTGCACGTCCCGGCGGTCGCATCGCCAGCCCCCGTCCACCCGACGCGCCACGTGGCGGGCGGCCCGGACCACGGCCCGCGCCAGGGCCTCTTTTGGCTCCCCCTCGATCCAGCGGCCAAGGGCCGCTCGGGCCACCCCGTGGAGGAGGGACGCGTCCGTGAGATCCGCGGGAAGGGAGAGCCCCGCCGCGTGTTCCGCCGCCAGGTCCATCCCCGCCTCGTAGCCCTGGACGATGTGCGGCGGGTGAAGCCCCGCGTCCAGGAGCCCCTCCGCCCGGCGGAGCAGGTTCAGGGCCATCAGGGCCGCCAGCTTCGTGCTGTCGCCCCACTCCTCCTCCTGGGCCGTCGCCGTTGCCCGGACCAGGGCGGTCAGGGGGTGCTCGGAGTCGAGCTCCTTCAGCATGCGGGCCCCGTTGCCCGTGGGGATGGGGGTCCCCTCGGCGTCCTGGATGAGCTTCGCCCGTCCCCCGGGGCCGTAGGCGGGAGCGAGAAACTCCTGAAGGGCCGTGGCCATCCCCAGGTTGTGGCGGAGCACGTCGAAGGCGCGGCGCGTGCCGACGGCCTTTTCCCCGGCAGGTAGGCTACCCATCCCCCCGGCTAGCGCCCTCCCCCCCTAAAGACCTCCGGTGCGCCCGTTCCGGGAGGAGGAACGTCACGGCAACGGTCATCAGGGAGAGGGCAGCGAAGGCGGCCAGCGACGCCTCCAGCGCCCCCGTCAGGTCCACCAACAAGCCAAAGCCCAGGGGGCCCAGCAGGGCGCCTGCGTAAGCCACGGACACGGCGACGCCGGAGGCCCTTCCCACCTCCGCGGGGGGGAAGAGGTCCACCGGGTGTCGGAGGGCCAGGGCGAAGATGGACATCTCCGTCAGGCCTAGGAGGAGGGAGACGAGCCACGCCGCCTCCAGGGGGATGCGAGGAAGGAGGAGGAGGAGGACGGCGATGAGGAGATGGGACCCCCACAGGAAGGGGCGACGCCGCCCCAGACGGTCGGAGAGGACGGGGGCCAGGAAGATGGCAGGGATGCCGACGGCGATGAGGAGCGCCAATTGGGCCGTGGCGGCCTCCCGGGACAGGCCGGCGCGGAAGAGGAACTCGGGGTAGGCGTCGATGAGGAAGAAGTAGCTCGCGTTACCGGCGGCGAAGACGAAGGCCAAGACCCACAGGAGAGGGTTGCGGAGGAGGCGGCCGTACCCTGGTTGCCGCGGGGGACGCCGCGGCGTGTCCCGAGGCACCAGGAGCCACCAGAGGACCACGACCATGGCGCCCAGGGTGGCCCAGAGGGCCAGGGCCCCCCGCCACGAGCCGAGGGCTTCAGCCATGAGGGGGGTGACGTAGACGCCCGTGGCGCTGCCTCCGATGAGGCCCGTGGAGTAGATACCCGTAGCCAGGCCGCTGCGTCCGGCACGGAACCAGCGGCTCACGAGCTTGGGAAGGTTGGGGACGACGAGTCCCAGGCCCAGGCCAAAGAGGGCCGCGGCCCCAAGAAGAAAGGGAGCGGGCCCGGGGACGGCCCGTAGCCCCGCCCCGCCCACGGCCAGCAGGCTTCCCATCCCCACGGTGAGGCGGACGCCGTAGCGGTCCGTGAGGTAGCCGCCGGGGACGGCGGCGATGGCCAAGAGCAGGAGGGGCAGGGCGAGGACGAGGGAGCGCAGGGCGAAGGTCAGGTCCAGCTCCTCCTGGATGAGGGGGAGGAGGGCGCTCACCGCCAGGAGGAGCCCCCACATGACGAAGCCCGTCGCCCAGGCGAGGGCGAGGATGCGGACGGCGGGACCTCCCGCCGGAGCGCCCTCGGCATCCATGGACCTCCTCCGGGCAACCGGCCAGGGCGGTTTAACCCCTTGGGCGAGCCTCCACGCCTCTTTAATACGCCCGGGCCGTTTGTTTCGCCGGCCCCGAGCCCGGGGGACCCCATGGACGAGAGGCTGCTCAAGCGATTGGAGTCGAAGGTGGACCGCTGGCGGGTTCGCATCAAGGATCGGGAGGCACGCAAAACCTACGACGAGGTCTTCGACCGACGGACCCTCCTGAACCTGCAGAAGCTCATCAGCGACGGCACCATCGCCACCCTCGACTACCCGGTCTCCACGGGGAAGGAGGGGAACGTCTTCCGGGCCTCCGGCCGCCGCGGCCCGCGGGCCGTGAAGATCTACCGCACCTCCAACGCCACCTTCCGCACCATCTCCCGCTACATTGAGGGGGACCCTCGGTTTCCGCGGGTGGGGGGCAACCGGCGCAAGCTCACCTACGCGTGGGCCAACAAGGAGTTCAAGAACCTGCAGCGCATGTTGGACCACGGCGTCCGCGTCCCGCGTCCCTACCGCTGCCGGGAGAACGTCCTCGTCATGCGGTACCTGGGTTCCGCGCGTGGCCCCGCCCCCGAGCTCCGACAGGTGGCCATCGGCGACCCCGAGGGCCTCTTCACGCTCCTCCTCCAAGACATGCGGGGCATCCATCGGGCGAAGCTCGTCCACGGCGACCTGAGCGAGTACAACGTCCTGTTGTGGCGGCGGCGACCTTACGTGATCGACGTGGGCCAGGCCGTCTCCGCGGAGCACCCGCGGGCGGAGGCGTGGTTCCGCCGGGACATGAAGAACATGGCCCGCTACTTCACGCACATCGGGCGGGAGGTCGACGCCGACGAGCTGGCCTCCTTGGTACGGGGTGAGTAACTGCTCTACGAACGGATTTCGCCCAGTCGCGTGGGCGTCCTCATCGGCACGGAAGGGCGGACGAAGCAGCAGCTGGAGGAGCGGACGGGGGCCCAGATGACCGTGGACTCCGCCACGGGGGAGGTCACCATCGACGAGACCGCCTGCGAGGACCCCTCCATGGCGCTGAAGGCGCAGGACGTGGTGCGGGCCATCGGTCGGGGATTCTCCGAGGAGAAGGCCCTGGCCCTCCTGGAGGACGAGGTCTTCCTCCGGGTGTACGACATCAAGGAGTACGCCCACAGCCGGGGTCGTGTCAAGGAGCTCAAGGGCCGCGTCATCGGGGCCCGGGGAAAGACGCGGCAGCTCCTGGAGGAGCTCACGGGGACGACCCTCTCCGTCCACGGCCACACCGTCTCCCTCATCGGAGGTACCCTGCCCCTAGAGGTGGCGTGCCGGGGGGTCGAGATGCTGCTGCAGGGCAGCGAACACGCCACCGTCTACCGCTACCTGGAGCGCATGCGCCCCCGCCTCCGGGTGGATGAGATGGGATTCTGAGGAGGCCGGAAGGGTTTTTAGCGAAACCCCTCTAGTCCACGCCGCCGGGATCCCATGGGAACGTACGTCTACAGCTTCCAGGACGCGGCGGGGAAGGGGAAGAAGCTCCTGGGAGGCAAGGGGAACGGGCTGGCGGAGATGACGAAGCTGGGCCTGCCGGTCCCCCCCGGGTTCACCATCACCACGGAGGCCTCGCTGGCGTACAAGCGGACGGGGGCGTTCCCGGAGGGCCTCCGGGACGAGGTCCGTCACCACATGAGGGCGGTGGAGAAGGCGTTGGGGCGGGCCTTCGCCGACCCGGGGCAGCCCCTCCTCGTCTCCGTGCGCTCCGGGGCCGCCGTCTCCATGCCCGGGATGATGGACACGGTCCTGAACCTGGGCCTCCACGACGGGTCGGTGCGGGGCCTGGCGGACATGACGGGGGACGCGTCCTTCGCCCTGAACTGCTACCGGCGCCTGCTCTCCATGTTCGGGGACACGGTGGTGGGGATTCATCGCACGCGCTTTGAGAAGGAGCTGGAGGCCGTCAAGGAGGCGGAGGGCGTGCAGTACGACGTGGAGCTGTCGCCGGACGCCTGGGAGCGGGTCGTGACCGCCTTCAAGGGGGTCTACGATGCCGAGGGGCGGACATTCCCCCAGGATCCCTGGGAGCAGCTCTGGGAGGCCATCGCGGGCGTCTTCCGCTCCTGGAGCAGCGACCGGGCGGTGAAGTACCGCGAGGTCAACGGGATCCCCCACGATCTGGGGACCGCCGTCAACGTCCAGGTCATGGTCTTCGGCAACATGGGGGAGGACAGCGGCACGGGCGTCGCCTTTACCCGGGATCCGGCCACCGGCGAGAAGGCGCTGTACGGGGAGTACCTGCTGAACGCGCAGGGGGAGGACGTGGTGGCGGGCATCCGCACGCCGCGGCCGATCGCGCAGCTGGAGGCGGAGCTCCCTGAGGCGTTCCACCAGCTGGCGCGGACGGCAGAGCTGCTGGAGACCCACTTCAAGGATGTGCAGGACGTGGAGTTCACCGTGGAGAACGGGATCCTCTACATGCTGCAGACGCGGGCCGGCCAGCGAACGGCGGCCGCCGCCGTAAAGATCGCCGTGGACATGGTGGAGGAGGGCCTCATCGACCGGCCGGAGGCCGTCCGACGGGTGACGGCGGAACAGGTGGAGCGCCTCCTCCATAGGCAGATCGACCCCAAGGCCGACGTGGAGGTCATCGCCAAGGGCCTGAACGCCTCCCCGGGGGCCGCCGTGGGCGCGGTCGTCTTCGACCCCGACGAAGCGGAGGAGCGGGCGGAGGCGGGGGAGAAAGTCATCCTGGTCCGTACGGAGACAACCCCCGACGACATCCATGGCATCGTGGCGGCGGAGGGGGTCCTGACCAGCCGGGGCGGCCGCACGTCCCACGCGGCCATCGTGACCCGGGGCATGGGGAAGCCCTGCGTGGCGGGGTGCGAGGCCCTCCGCGTCGACTACGAGGCCGGCGCCTTCGCCGTCGGGGACCAGCAGGTGCGGGAGGGGGAGGTCATCACCATTGACGGCTCGACGGGGCAAGTCGTCCTGGGCGAGGCCCCCCTGGTGGAGCCCCAGATCACGGATGACTTCGACACGCTCTTGGGATGGGCCGACGCCATCGCCCGCCTGGGGGTCCGGGCCAACGCCGACGCGCCGGAGGATGCCCGGCGGGCCCGGGAGCTTGGCGCCCAGGGCATCGGCCTCTGCCGGACGGAGCACATGTTCATGGGGGCGGACCGCCTGCCCCGGATGCAGGCCATGATCCTGGCCGCCAGCAGGGAGGAGCGGCTCCGGGCCCTGGAGGAGCTGCTGCCCCTGCAGCGGGACGACTTCATCGCCATCCTGCAGGCCATGGAGGGGTACCCCGTGACCATCCGCCTCCTCGACCCGCCCCTCCACGAGTTCCTCCCCGACCTAGAGGAGCTCCTGGTGGAGGTCACGGAGCTGCGGCTCCGGAGGGGGAAGACGGAGGAGTTACGGGGCAAGGAGGAGCTCCTCCGACGGGTGCGGGCCCTCCAGGAGGCCAACCCCATGCTCGGGTTGCGGGGGTGCCGCCTGGGCCTCCTCTACCCGGAGATCAACGAGATGCAAGTACGGGCCATTGTGGGCGCGTCCTGCCGGCTGCGCGCCCAGGGGGTGGACGCCATCCCGGAGATCATGATCCCCCTGGTGGGTCACCGCAACGAGCTCGCCAAGGTGCGGGAGCAGCTGGAGGCCGTGGCCCGAGAGGTCATGGAGGCGGAGGGGGTGGACGTGCACTACTCCTTCGGCACGATGATCGAGGTCCCCCGGGGCGCGCTTACGGCGGACGAAATCGCCGAGGTGGCGGAGTTCTTCTCGTTCGGGACCAACGACCTGACGCAGACGACCTACGGGTACAGCCGGGACGACGCGGAGGGGAAGTTCCTGGCACGCTACTTGGAGGAGGGCATCCTGGACGTGAACCCCTTCGAGGTGCTGGACCCCGAGGGGGTGGGGGAGCTCATGCGCATCGCGGTGGAGAAGGGGCGGGCCACCCGGCCCGACCTGAAGGTAGGGATCTGCGGGGAGCACGGCGGGGAGCCCCGCAGCATCCGCGTCTGCCACCGCCTGGGGCTGGACTACGTCTCCTGCTCTCCCTTCCGCGTCCCCGTGGCCCGGATGGCGACGGCCCACGCCGTCCTGGAGGAGGCGGGGCAGGCCGTGGAGGAAATCCGGTGACCCTGGCGGCCCAGCTCGAGGCCGGCGGGGGCGCGGGGTTCACCCTCATCCTCCTCCTCCTTTTCGCCTTCGTCCCCCCCTTGGTCTTCGCCATCTGGTTCCGCAACTCGGAACGCCAGGAGAGGGAGCCGTGGGGCATCGTCTTCCGGGTGTTCCTGTGGGGCGCCGTCCTCGGGGTCCTGGTGGCCGTCGTCCTGAGCCTCCTCCTGGACGCCATCCTGCAGCTCGTCCTGGCGGAGACGGGGGAGTTCCTCCGGGACGTGTACGTGAAGCTGGGGGAGGTCCTGCAGCAGGAGCTCAACGTGGGCCTCCTGCTTCTGGTCGTCCTGGTGGCCCCCGTGGCCGAGGAGCTAGCCAAGGGGCTGGGCGTCCTGCGGGTGCGTCCCCGCATCAACGAGATGGAGGACGGCATCGTCTACGGGGCGGCGGCGGGCCTGGGCTTCGCCGCCACGGAGAACCTGCTGTACGGGGCGACGGCCTTCGTGGCGGAGGGGTTGGAGGTGTCCCTGATGGTCATCGGCGTTCGGAGCTTCTCCTCCGTCCTCCTCCATGCCTCGGCCAGCGCGGCCTTCGGCTACGGGGTGGCCCGGAGCCAGCTCTCCCCCCGGCGGAGAGGGTTGCTTCCCTTCTACCTGCTGGCGGTCTTCATGCACGGGACCTACAACTTCTTCGCCAGCTTCGGCGAGTTCTTTTCGGGCCTCTACGGCGATGCCGCGGCCCTCGTCGGGTTCGTGGCGGCCGTGGCCCTGGCCCTCCTGGCCGTGGGGCTTGCCCGCTCGGCCATCACCCGGGAGGAGCGCGCCCTCGCCCCGCCCTAGGAGGAGCCATGACCTGGGTCCAAGCCCCGGAGGGTCGGCTCCGGGTGGGGAAGATCGTCTGCCTGATCCGCAACTACCGAGCCCACGCGGAGGAGTTCGGCGAGGAGCCCCCTGCGGAGCCCACCTACTTCCTGAAGCCCGCAACGGCCATCGTCCACGATGGGGAGGCGGTGGCGGCCCCGCCCAACACCTCCGACCTGCAGGCGGAGGCGGAGCTTGCCGTCGTCGTCGGCAGCCGGGCCCGAGGCATGCCGGCGGAGGATGCCATGGGGTACGTGCACGGCTACGCCGTTTTCCTGGACATCACGGCGAGGGACCTCCAGCGGCGGGCGGGGGCGGCGGGTCTCCCTTGGACCCTGGCCAAGGGGATGGACACCTTCGCTCCGGTATCGGACGTGCGGCCGCGGGAGGGGGTTCCGGATCCTCACGACCTGGAACTCAGCCTTTGGGTCAACGGGGAGCTTCGGCAGCGCGCCTCCACCGGGGACATGATCCACCCCATCCCCGCGACCCTCTCCGCCATCTCCGCCCGCCTCACCCTGGAGCGCGGGGACCTGGTGGCCACGGGGACGCCGGAGGGGGTGCCTTCCATCGGGCCGGGAGATCAGCTGGAGGCGGCGGTCTCCGGGGTGGGGCGACTCCGGGTGCGCGTGGAGGCAGGCGAGTAACTTGAGGGCCTAGGCGCCCGCCTCCAGGAGGTCCAGGCAGTCGAAGCAGAAGCCCTGCCGCTTGTCGTCGGGCAGCAGAATGAGTCGGGCGCCGCATCGTCGGCAGAAGCCGATGCGGTCCTCCTCGTCGGGGAACCTGCGTACGTCCGGTCTCAGCTTCAGCTCGGCGTCCCTCCCCCCGCGCGCGGCCCGATGCGCGCGGCCGTCTAGGGCTCGAGGTTATATGAAAATTGCGCGCCGGCGGCGGCACCTTTAGGGGGGCGAGGCCCATGCCCCGGGCGTGAGCCTCTTCGTCACCCTGGAGGGCATCGACGGCGCCGGCAAGAGCACCCTCGCCGGGCACCTCCATCGCACCCTGGAGGCCCGGGGGGTCGAGGCCGTGTTGACAAAGGAGCCCACGGGGACGTGGCTGGGGGAGGCGGTCCGCCGGGCGGTCGCAGAGGAGGTGGATCCTCGGGTCCAGACCCTCCTTTTCCTGGCGGATCGCACGCGCCACGTGGAGGAGATCCAGGCCTGGCTCTCTCAGGGCCGGGTGGTTGTGTGCGATCGCTACCACGACTCCACCGTGGCCTACCAGGGCGTGGCGCTGGAGGGGCACGTTCCCCGGCCCATGGAGTGGATCCGGACCGTGGCGTCCCCCCTCATCGTGAAGCCGGACGTCACGTTCCTGCTGGTGGTGGACCCGAAGGAGGGGCTGTCGCGGCTGTCGGCGGTGCGGTCCCGCAGTCCCTTCGAGCGTCCGGGGTACCTCGAAAAGGTGCAGGAGCGGTACCTGGAACTTGCGACGAAGGCTCGCTTCGTGCGGCTGGACGCCTCCCGCCCCCCGGAGGTCCTCGCCCGGGAGGCCCTCGCCGTTGTCCGCTCCCGCCTTCAGGGATAGGCGTTCTCCTCCTCCGGCCCGTTCTTGGATAGCAGGAGAGCCCGGGCGAAGACCCGGGCCATCTCCACGTCCCCGCGGTCGAGGTGGATGAGAAAGGCCTTGCCGTAAACGGCCTTCAGGGAAGGGGGGGGAGGAGGCTCCGTCACGGGGGCCAGACTTCAGTCCAGCTTTTTTAGCCTTATCGTCGTCAGAATCCGGGCTGATTCTGAATGGCGCCTGCCAAGAGGGTCGCAGAAGGCTTTTCCTCGGAGGTCCATCTCCCCCCGTGGCCCCTACGCTGGAGGAGAAACTGGCCAAGGACCTGGCACTTGCGCGCAAGGCCCTGGAGGTGGTCAAGGTGGCGGCGCCCTCCCGCTCCTACGCGGGTCGCATCGCGGAGGACTTCCTGGGCATGGCCCGGGCCTACTACGAGGACGCCCTCCACTTCCAGGAGCAGGGGGAGCTCGTCCACGCCTTCGCCTGCGTCAACTACGCTCACGGATGGCTAGACTCCGGGGCCCGCCTGGGGGTCCTCGACACGGGGAACGACGACCGGCTCTTCACCCTGCTCTAGGTCAAACCACTCGGGCGCCACGGCCGTCCACGGCCGTACGGTACACATCACCGTGCTCCTCCAGCCCCTCGCTCAGGGCGTCGGCGTCCCCCATGGCGAAAACGGCGTTGCCGAGCATGCACATGGAGGCATGGCCGTGGAGGCTGGCCTTCAGGACGGCCCCGTGAATGGCGCTGGTGGCCAGGACCGTTTGCCGGGCGAACAGCCAACCCAGCTGGAAGAAGCTCTCCAGGTCGCGTCGGCGGAGGAAGCGGTCTGTCAACCGCCGCCCCACGCCGTTCACGCTCTGAAGGACCATCGCATTGGAGAGGATCGCCCGGGTGGCCAGGGGGGGCCCAATCACGCACACGACGACCTCTCCCTCCACGGGGACGCGGTGAACGCGGCCGTAGGGCGGCCCCCCCGGTGCCTCCCGGATGTCCAGTCCCCCCAAGGACTGGGGGTAGACGTCCCCCAGGCCCGTGCGGGCCTCCACCTCCGCCCGATGGGCCAGGGCCACGACCTCCTCGCGCGAGCGGGGACGTCCCAGGGCCTCGTTGAGGGCTAGAAGGGCGCTCAGGACCCCTGCCCCGCTCATGCCGCAACCCTGGGAGATGGGGAGCTGCACCTCCGCCCGCAGTCGCACTTCCAGGGGCTCCTCCAGGAACAGCCTCACCGCCCGGGTGGTGACCTCCGCGCTCCCCTCCTGCCCCACGAGGCGGGCGTCCACGCGGAGCTTGGAGGCGGGACGAACCTCGACCTCCGTGACGACCCCCGCCTCCAGACACAGTCCGGCGCCCCGGGAGCCCATGCGCAGCGGGTCGTCGTTCTCGACCACGTGAAAGAAGGCGGTGACGTGCCCGGGGCAGAACGCCCTAGCCCTTGAGGCCATGGAGGATGGCGCTCCACAGGGCGTCGGCCACGGCCCGCTTCGTCCCCTTGAATTCCCGCCAGCGACCCTTCCGGTCCACGAGAACCACCTCCGTGGCGCCCTCCTTTACCTTCCCCTTGTCGTTCCCCACGATGTAGTCGAGGTCCAGCTCCTGCAGCCGGGTGGTGGCCCGCTCCACGAGCTCCTTGGTCCCCACGCCAGACTCCAGTTTGAAGCCTACAAGCGTGCCCGTGTCGGTTTTGCGCAGCTCGGTCAGGATCCGCGGGCCGGGCATCAACTCCAGCGTGAGGGCCTTCTCCGTCGAGGGGATCTTTCCCTCCTGCCGCTCCGGGACGTAGTCGGACAAGGCGGCGGGGACGACCACGACGTCGTGGTCCGCCTCCTGCGCTTTCGTGGTGAGCTCCTCCAGGGTGCGGTAACGCCAGGAACGAAGGTAGGAGGGGACCGGATGGGTGCTGCGCCCCATCCACACGTCCACCTCCGCGGCCCGAAGGAAGGCAGCCCGCGCCAGCTCGACCCCCGTCTCCCCGCTGCTTACCGCAGAGAGGACCCGGACGTCGTCCAGGGGCTCCTCCGAGGCCCCGGCGATGACCAAAACCCGCTGCCCCTCCATGTCCCGGGGTCCCAGGCGCCGCATGACGCGGGCGGCCACGACCTCCGCGTCCGCCAGCTTGGCCTTTCCCTCCTCCAGCAAGGGGTCGACGAACTCCACGCCCAGGGCCTGCAGCTTCTCCACGTTTTCCCGCACCACGGGATGGGCGTACATGGAGGCGTCCATGGCGGGGGCCACCATGAGGGGCAGCCCGGCGCCCAGGGCCGTGGTGGCGAAGGTCGTCACGGGGGTGTCGTCGATGCCCTGGGCCATCTTGGAGATGGTGTTGGCCGTGGCGGGGGCGACAAGGAGGAGGTCCGCCTCTCCCCGCGCGCCGCAGAGGTCCACGTGCTGGACGGAGCCGTCCAGGGAGGTGACGGGCTTGCGCCCCGTGGCGAACTCCAGGGCGTTGGGGTGGATGATCCAGTGGGCGGCCTCGCTCATGACCGGGCGGAGGTCCGCCCCGTGCCGGATCAGCTCCCGGGCCAGCTTCACCACCTCTACGGCGGCAATGCTCCCGCAGACGGCCAGGACGACGGTCTTCCCCAGGAGCTCCTCCCCCTCCGAGGCCCTGATGGCCTCGCTGGGATGCATGGGTTATCATCCGGGTTCCCCGATTTATACCTATTCGGCTGGGTTCGCCGCGAAGGTTTATGGAAATCCGGGCCTTGGTCGCCCCGCCCATGGGATACGAGGAGACCCTGGCCTACCTGTACGGCCTGCAGCGCTTCGGCATCAAGCTCGGCCTGGGCAACGTGCGCCGCCTGCTGGGGAGGCTGGGAAACCCGCAAGAGGCGTTCGCCGCCGTCCACGTGGCGGGCTCCAGCGGCAAGGGTTCGGTGTGCGCCCTCCTGGACGCCGTCCTGCGCCGAGCGGGCCACCGGGTGGGCCTCTACACCTCCCCCCACCTCGTGCGCTTTAACGAGCGCATCCAGGTCGACGGAGAGGAGATTGCGGACGCCGACGTCGTTCGGCTGACGGAGGCGATTCGCCCCCACGCGGAAGCCCTGGCGGCCGAAGACGCGGCGGCGCAGCCGACCTTCTTCGAGTTCACCACGGCCCTGGCGTTCCAGTACTTCCGGGAACGGGGGGTCGATCTCGCCGTTCTGGAGGTCGGGATGGGGGGTCGCCTGGACGCGACGAACGTCGTCCACCCCGAGGTGGCCGTCATCACGCGAGTCGAGAAGGAGCACACGCAATACCTGGGGAAGACGGTGGAGCGGATCGCCCGAGAGAAGGCCGGCATCGTCAAGGAGGGCGTGCCCGTCTGGTCCGTGGCGCAGCCCGGCCTCGCCGCCCTGGAGGCGCGATGCGCCAAGGTGGGGGCCCCCCTCCGGGTCGTAGGGCGCGACCTGCATGTGGAACGCCTCCGGGGAGATTGGGGGGGCCAGGAGATCCGCCTCACCGGCGAAGAAGCTCGAGACTACCGCGTCGCCCTACTGGGGTCGTACCAGGCGGAGAACGCCGCCCTGGCGGTCGGTGCGCTGCGGGAGCTCCGCAGTGGGGGGTGGCGCGTCCCCGAACCCGCCCTTCGTCAGGGCCTTCGAACGGCGCGGTGGCCGGGCCGCCTCGAAATCGTCTCCCCCTTCCCCCTGATCATCCTAGACGTGACGCATACGGCGGAGGGGGCGGCCCGGACGGCCGAGTCTCTCGAGGAGCTCTTCCCCGAGACGACGTTCGTCTCCGTCGTCGGCGTCCTGGAGGACAAGGATCTGGAGGGCATCGTACGCCCCCTTGCCAGCCTCACGCGCCTCCTCCTCCTCACGCAGCCGGACAGTGACAAAGCCCTTTCGGCGGAGACGGCGGCTGCACGGCTCGCGGACCTTGGGGGGAAGGCGGTCACCCCCGTCCCCCGGGCGGTGGAGACCGCGCTGAAGGAAGCCCGCCCTGAGGAGGGCGTCCTCATCACCGGCTCCCTCTACACGGCGGGGGAAGCCTCCGTCTTCCTGGAGGCATGGCGGCGAGGCCGCGCGCTGGAGGTTCTCCGGCGGTTGAAGGAGCGGTACCTGCCGGGGGCGTTCGCCACAGCCGATCTGGAGACGGCCCTGGGGCAGATCACGCAGCGCACCCGGGACCCCTTCGTCGTCCTGGTGTCCACCGTGCTGTCCCAGCGCACGCCGGACCCCATCACCTCTGCCGTGTCCGCCGCCCTCTTCGCACGCTATCCCGGCGCGGAGGAGCTGGCGGCCGCCCCCCTCGCGGCCATCGAGGAGCTCATCCGGCCGGCCAACTTCTATCGGACCAAGGCCGCGGCCATCCGGGAGATCGCCGGGCGAATCGCCGCAGAGTACGGGGGAACGGTCCCGGAGGACTTCGACGCCCTCTGCCGCCTCCCCCTCGTCGGGCGGAAGACGGCCAACTGCGTCCTGGTGTACGGATACGGCCGGCCCGCCATTCCTGTGGACGTCCACTGCCACCGCATCCCGAACCGCATCGGCCTCATCCACACGACGCGGGAGGAGGAGACGGAGGAGGCCCTCCAAGACCTGCTGCCCCAGGACCTCTGGCTGGAGGTCAACGAGCTCTTCGTGCGCCACGGGCAGACGACCTGCAAGCCGCAGACCCCGGATTGCCCCGCCTGCAACCTGCAAGACCTCTGCGCCTACTACCACGAACGGGGAAGGGCGTAGCCGCGCTGCGGTGGCCCTACGCGGCAGGGGCTGAGGTGGCCAGCTTCGCCATCGCTTGCACCCGGTCCCCCTCCTTGAGCCGCATGATGCGGACGCCCATGGTGGGCCGGCCCTGGACGCGGACGTCGTTCACGGGGAAGCGGATGATCATGCCGCCCTCCGTGGTGACGAGGATCTCGTCCTCCAGCTCCACCTCCCGCACGGCCACCACGGGCCCGATCCTCTCGATGCGTTTGATGTTGATGACGCCCCGGGCGCCGCGATGCGTCTTGCGGTACTCCGCCACGGTGCTGCACTTGCCGTACCCCCCTTCCGTCACCGTGAGCAGGACGTCCTCGGGGGCCACCAGGGTCATGCCCACCACTTCGTCCCCTTCCCGCAGGTTGACGCCCTTCACCCCTTCGGTGTAGCGTCCCGTGGGGCGGACCTCCGCCTCCTGGAAACGGATGGCCTTCCCGAGCTTCGTGGCGAGGATGACCTCGTCCGTGGGCTGGCACGGCTTCACGTCCACCAGCTCGTCCCCCTTGCGGAGGCGGATGGCCCAGATGCCCGTCACGCGGGGGTTGCTGTACCCCTCCAGGCTCGTCTTCTTCACCTTCCCCTCCTTCGTGGCGAAGAGCAGGAACCGGGTGGCCTCGAAGTCCTCCACCGCCACGCGCGAGGCGATGGTCTCGCCCTTCCGCAGCCGCGGCAGGAGGTTGATGATGGGGCGGCCCCTCGCGCGGCGGCCCGCCTTGGGGACTCTCCACGCCTTCAGCCAGTAGACGCGGCCCCGGTTCGTGAAGAACAGGATGTGGTTGTGGGTCTTCGTCACGAAGAGGTCCACGACGTAGTCCTCCTCCTTCGTGTCCATCCCGATGAGACCCACGCCGCCCCGCCGCTGCTTCCGGTAGTCCTCCAGCGCCTGGCGCTTGATGTAGCCCGTGTTGCTGATGGTGATGACCGTGGGCTCGTTGGGGATGAGGTCCTCCATGGCCAGCTCCTGGGGCTCCTCCTCCTCGATGGTGGTCCGGCGGTCGTCGCCGTACTTGTCGCGAATCTGCAGAAGCTCCTCCTTCACGATGGCCATCCGGAGCCTCTTGCTCCGCAGGATGCTCCCCAGCTTCTCGATGGTCGCCTGGAGGGTCTCCGCCTCCTCCTTCAGCGTGCGGACCTCCAGCGCCGTCAGCCGCCGCAGCTGCATCTGCAGGATGGCCTGGGCCTGCTTCCCCGTGAGCTCGAACTCCCGCATGAGGGCCCGCTGGGCGCGCTTGACGTCCTCCGCCTTGCGGATGAGGCTGACCAGCTTTGCGGGGGCCCGCAGGGCCCGGAGGAGACCCTCCACGATGTGCATGCGGCTCCGCGCCTTCTGGAGGTCGAAGCGGGTCCGCCGGCGGACAACCTGCTCCCGGAAGGTCAGAAACTCGCGAAGCGTGTCCAGCAGCGAGAGGACCTTCGGCTCCCCGTCCAGCAAGGCGAGGTTGATGATGCCGAAGGTGGTCTGCAACGGGGTGTGGGCGTAGAGCTGGTTGAGGATGATCTCTTCGTGGACGTCGCGGCGCAACTCCACGACGACCCGCACCCCCTCCCGGTCGCTCTCGTCCCGGAGATCCACGATGCCCGTGACCCGCTTCTGCTTGACCAGGTTCGCAATGGCCTCCACCAGGCTGGCCTTGTTCACCTGGTAGGGGACCTCCGTGATGATGATGGCCTTCTTGTCGTGGGGGAGCTCCTCCACATGCGTGCGGCCCCGCACCCGCACCAGGCCCCGGCCCGTGCGGTACGCCTCCAGGATGCCGAACTGCCCGCTAATGATGCCGCCCGTGGGGAAGTCCGGCCCCTGAACGATCGCCTCAACGGCCTCCGTCTTCGCCTTCGGATAATCGATGAGGTGGGCAAGGGCGTTGGACACCTCCCGGAGGTTATGGGGCGGGATGTTGGTGGACATCCCCACGGCGATGCCGCTGGCCCCGTTCACCAGGAGGTTGGGGAACTTCCCGGGCAGGACCACCGGCTCCTGCATGGTGGCATCGAAGTTGTCGACGAACTCCACCGTCTCCTTGTCCAGGTCCTGGAGGATCTCCTCCGAGACGGCCGTCAGCCGGCACTCGGTGTACCTCATCGCGGCCTGTGGATCGCCGTCCAGGGAGCCGAAGTTGCCCTGGCCGTCCACCAGGGGCACGCGCAGGCTGAAGTCCTGGGCCATGCGGACCAGGGCGTCGTAGACCGCCCCCTCCCCGTGGGGGTGCAACCGGCCCAGGACCTCCCCCACGACCCGGGCGCACTTCCGGTGGGCCTGGTTGGAGCGGAGGCCCATCTGCTGCATCGCGTAGAGGATGCGCCGCTGCACGGGCTTCAGGCCGTCCCGCAGGTCCGGGAGGGCCCGGCCCACGATGACGGACATGGCATAGTCGATGTACGACTGCTCCATCTCCTGCTCGATGGGGCGGTAGCTGACCTGGGTGGAGGGGGAACTCATGGCACGGCCTCACACGTCGAGGTTGATGACCTCCTGGGCGTTGGTCTGGATGAACTCGCGCCGCGGCTCCACGGCGTCGCCCATGAGGATGGTAAAGAGCTCGTCCGCGCGGACGGCGTCCTCGATGGTCACCTGCTTGAGGACGCGGGTGGCGGGGTCCATGGTCGTCTCCCACAGCTCCTGGGGGTTCATCTCTCCCAACCCCTTGAACCGGGAGACGCGGGTCCCCTTGCCCATCTCCCCTAGCAGCTTGTCCTTCTGCGCCTCCGTGAAGACGTACTCCTGCGTCGTCCCCTTCTTCAGGCGGAACAGGGGCGCCTGGGCGATGTAGACGTACCCGGCCTCGATAAGGGAGCGCATGTAGCGGAAGAGGAGGGTCAGGAGGAGGGTGCGGATGTGGGCGCCGTCCACGTCGCTGTCCGTCATGAGGACAACCTTGTGGTAGCGGGCCTTTTTCAGGTCGAAGTCCTCGCCGATGCCCGTGCCGATGGCGGAGATGAGGGTGCGGATTTCCTCGCTCTTCAGGATGCGGTCGAGGCGCGCCTTCTCCACGTTCAGGATCTTCCCCTTCAGCGGGAGGATGGCCTGGAAGGCCCGGTCCCGGCCCTCCTTCGCGGAGCCACCGGCGCTGGGCCCCTCCACCACGAAGAGCTCGCTCTTCTTGGGGTCCTTCTCCTGGCAGTCCGCCAGCTTCCCGGGCAGGGAGGAGCCCTCCAGCAAACCCTTCCGGCGCGTCAGCTCCCGGGCCTGACGGGCGGCCTCCCGGGCCTCTGCCGCCAGGATGGCCTTCTCCAGGATGGCCTCGGCTGCGCGGGGGTTCTCCAGCAGGAACTCCGAGAGTTTCTCGTAGAGGAAGGACTCCACCGCCCCCTTCACCTCGCTGTTCCCCAGTTTCGTCTTCGTCTGCCCCTCGAACTGGGGCTCC
>CAYGBN010000012.1:0-6650 GCA_964348155.1 uncultured Methanomassiliicoccales archaeon | reverse complement strand
TAGGTGCCGTTCTTGTTCCCCTCCAGGTAGATGGGGTCCTCGTGCAGGGGGTTCTTCGTCCGGTTGATCCAGCCCACGAACTCCACCAGCCCGCCGTCGAAGCGGAACGCCTGGGCCTTCTTCCCCTCGATGTCCACGGCGATGCGGGTGCCCTTGTTGAGGAAGGCGTACTCCCGGAAACGGTTGAGCAGCACCTCCGGGTCCAAGCGGGCCTCCGGGAAGATCTTGGGGTCGGGCTTGAAGGAGACGGTGGTGCCCCGGCCCTCGTCCTTCCCCAAGGACTTGAGCTTGCCGGCGGGCATGCCCCGCTTGAACTTCATCCCCCACTCCTTCCCCTCTCGGCGAACGCGGACCTCCAGCCAGGCGGAGAGGGCGTTCACGACGGAGAGCCCGACGCCGTGGAGGCCACCAGACACCTTGTACATCTTCCGGTCAAACTTGCCGCCGGAGTGGAGGGTGGTGAAGACGATCTCAACGCCCGGCTTGCCGTAGCGGGGGTGGACGTCCACGGGGATCCCGCGGCCGTCGTCCTCCACGGTGACGACGCCGTCCTTCGTGATGGCGACCTCGATGTTCGTACAATACCCCGCCATGGCCTCGTCGATGCTGTTGTCCAGCACCTCGTAGACCAGATGGTGCATGCCCCGCTGGTCCACGCTGCCGATGTACATGGCGGGACGCTTGCGGATGGCCTGGAGGCCTTCGAGAACCTGGATCTTTTCAGCGTCGTAGGACAACTCGGCCATCGGGTCCCTCAGAGAGCGCTCTGGAACACTACGTAGAGACATCCCATCCCGTGTGTTAAGGGTTATGGCCGCAGTCTATATAATGATTTTCGGGGGTCTGGACGGCACGTGTCTCGCCGCTCCCCCTATATAAGCCTTGCTGTGACTCTCTCGCGCCCCTCGCGAAACGCCTGGCCCTCTACGCCAGGCGCCAGCGCGGACCCTTGGGCGTGTCCTCGGCATGGACGCCCAGCCTCGCCAGCTCCTTCCGGATCCAGTCGGAAGTCTCGTAGTCCTTCCTCTGCCGGGCCTCCTCGCGCAGCCGAAGCAGGACGCCCACAAGCCCGTCCAGGAACCGGGACTCAACAGCGGGACCTTGGAAGAGGCCGAGGACCTCCCCAAACTCGCCGAATCCCGAGAGGAAGGCCTCCAAGGCGGGGGCGCTCAGTCCACGCTCCAAGGCGGTGTTGAACGTCCCGGTCAGGCGGAAGAGGGCCGCCAGGGCGTCCCGCGTGTTCAGGTCGTCGTCCATCGCCTGGCGGAAGGCCTTTCGGGCCCCCCGGAGGGCCTCTCGGAGCTCTTTGTCGCCCGGGCCTCTCGCCTTCCGGGCCTCCGGGAGCTCCTGCCGGGCGCGGGTCAGAGCGCCGGCGATGCGGTGGTAGGCGCGCTCCGCCTCCTCGAGCGCCTCCCAGGTGAAGTCGATGGGCCCCCGGTACTGGGTGTACACCAGGAAGAACCGGACGACATCGGGGTCCGTGCGCTCCAGAATCTCCGGCACGGGCACGATGTTCCCCAGCGACTTCCCCATCCGCTCCCCCTTGGTCACCACGAAGCCCGTGTGCATCCAGTACTTCACGAAGGGCTGCACGCCCGTGAAGGCCTCCGCCTGGGCGATCTCCGCCTCGTGGTGGGGGAAGATGAGGTCGTTCCCTCCGCCGTGGATGTCGTACTGGGGACCGAAGTGGGAGACGGTGATGGCCGTGTCCTCGATATGCCACCCCGGCCGGCCTGGCCCCCAGGGGCTCTCCCATGCGGGCTCGCCTGGCTTCTGGGACTTCCAGAGGGCGAAGTCCCGAGGGTCCCGCTTCCGCCGGTCCACCTCCACCCGGGCCCCGGCCCGCTGCTCCTCCGGTATCACGCCGGAGAGCTGCCCGAACCCGTCGTACTTCGCCACCTCGTAGAACACATCACCTTCTACGGCGTAGCCGTACCCCTTGTCCACCAGGCCCTCCACCTGCTCGAGGATCTCGGGAATGTAGTCGGTGGCCTTGGCGTAGAGGTTCACGGAGGTGACGTTGAGGGACTTCATGATGCGGAGGTAGTCGGCGAAGTACCGCTCCCCCAGCTCGTCCCACGCCTCGCCCGTCTCCGCCGTTCGGCCGAGGATGCGATCGTCCACGTCCGTCACGTTCTGCACGTAGAATACGCTGTACCCGCGGTGCCGCAGGTACCGGGCGACCACGTCGAAGGCGACGTACGTCCGGGCGTGGCCCAAGTGCGTGTCGTCGTAGGGGGTGATCCCGCACACAAACATCTTCACGCGGCGGCCCTGCAGGGGTTCGAAGGGCTCCACGCTGCGCGTGAGGGTGTTGAACAACCGCAAGCCCATGGCGGCCGCCCATCAACGGCACGCCTTTTAATCTTCTGGAAAGCGGCAACGGGCCGGCTGCACGGGACGTAGGAACCCTTTTAGTGCCGGGTTAGCATGCGACGTCCATGTACTACAATCCGAGGAGAGTGGGGGGGCTCCTTCTCTTCCTGGCCGCGGTCCAATTTTCCATCGGCTTGATGTGGGCGGCGGCGCGTTACCCGGGATACAGCATCGCTGACAACTACATCAGCGACCTTGGCGTGGGCCCTGCGGCGCCCATCTTCAACGGCTCGATCATCTTGCTGGGTCTCCTCGTCATCGCGTCTGCGTACTTCCTGCAGCAGGCCTACGCGCGCCCGGCTTTCACCGCGCTGTTCGTCATCGTGGGGGCGGGGGCTGTGGGGGTTGGGGTGTTCACCGAGGACTTCGGCCTCCTCCATGGGATCTTCGCCCTCGTGGCCTTCATCTTCGGCGGTGCCGTGGCCATCGCGACGGCGGCGCTCGTGCGTTCCCCCCTGCGATACATCTCCCTGGGCCTGGGGGTATTGGCCCTCATCGCCCTCCTCCTCTTCCTGACCGACATCACCTTGGGCCTGGGCGTGGGAGGGATGGAGCGAATGATTGCGTATCCGGTCCTGGGTTGGGCGATGGCCTACGGCGGCTACCTCATGGCCGTCCAGCGCCAGGTGAAGCAGGCGCCGTCCTGACCGTCTGAGCTCCCCTAGGCCCACGCCGCCGCGAGGGCCTGAGCAAGATCCTCCGTAAGGTCGCGGGGATCCTCGCAGCCCACCGACAAGCGAAGGAGGCCGTCCCCAATCCTCCGGGCTTCCCGCTCCTCCCGGGGAATGGTGGCGTGGGTCATGGAGGCGGGGTGCTCGATGAGGGACTCCACGCCGCCCAGCGACTCCCCGAGGATGATGAGCTTCAGGGCCTGGAGAAAGGCCTTCGCCCGCGTCGGTTCCGCCAGCTCGAAGCTGACCATCCCCCCGAAGCCGCTCATCTGTTCCGCCGCGACCCCGTGCTGGGGATGGTCCGGGCGGCCGGGGTAGAGGACCCGGGCCACCTCCCCCCTCTCCTCCAGGAAGCGGGCCACCTCCTTCGCGTTCCGGCAGTGCCGATCCATCCGAAGTGGGAGCGTCTTGATTCCCCGGAGGACCAGGAAGCAGTCGAAGGGACTGGGCACCGCCCCCACGGCGTTCTGCGAGAAACGCAGCCGCTGGTGCAGCTCGTCGCGAGGCGTCACCACGGCCCCGCCGACGATGTCGCTGTGCCCGCCCAGGTACTTCGTCGTGCTGTGGACGACGAGGTCCAGGTCGTGCTCCAGCGGTCGTTGCAGATAGGGGGTGGCGAAGGTGTTGTCCACCGCCGTGAGGATGCCCCGCTCCTGGCCCAGCCGCCCCAGGGCGGCCAGGTCCACCACCCGCAGCAGGGGGTTCGTGGGCGTCTCGGCCCATAGCATGCGCGTATTCTCCTCAAGGGCCTCCTCCACCGCCGCCATGTCCGTGAAGTCCACGAAGGTGAACCGAAGGCCGTACCCCTCCATGACCTGGCGGAAGAGGCGGTGCGTGCCGCCGTAGACGTCGTCCGCCACCACCACGTGGTCCCCCTTCCCCAGGAGGGTCATGACGGTGGCGATGGCCGCCATGCCCGAGGCGAAGGCCAGGCCGTACTGCCCGCCCTCCAGGGCCGCCAGGTTCGCCTCCAAGGCCTCCCGGGTGGGGTTGCGGGTGCGGGAGTAGTCGTATCCCTCCCGGCCCACGGCTTGGGAGTAGGTGGCGGACATGTAGATGGGGACGTTGACGGCCCCCGTCTGCGGATCCGGAGGCTGCCCGGCGTGGATGGCGCGGGTGGCGAACCTCATGCCGCCGGCCTCCGGGAGAGATACTCCACCACGTCGAAGCGCGTCACGATGCCCTGGACCCCCTCCTCCGACTCCACGAGGACGGCGGGGTTCCCCCGCAACAGGAGGCTGCACACGTCGTCCAGATCCTCCCGGGCGTCCACCGTGGGGAAGGGGCTCTCCATGACGTCCCGCAGGGGGGCGTCCCGGAGCTCCGGATGCTTGAGCAGCCGCCCAAGCAGCGCCTCCTCCCGGATGCTCCCAACGGTCCTCCCCTCTTCCACCACCGGGAGCTGGGAGATGTTGTAGTCCCGCATCAGCTCCACCGCCTTCATCACGGGCTCGTCGGCGTGGACCGTGACCACCGGGGGAAGGGTAGCGGATTTGACCCGCATGATGTCCAGCAGAGGCGGCTCCCCCGCCAGGAAGCCGTTCTCCCGCAGCCACTCCTCGCTGTGGACCTTGCTCAAGTAGCGCTCCCCCGTGTCCGCCAACAGGACGACCACCACCTCGTCCTCGGAGAGGTCCTGCGCCACCTGCAGCGCCCCCGCCAGGGCGGAGCCGGACGACCCCCCCACTAGGAGGCCCTCCTCCCGCGCCAGCCGGCGCGTCATCTGGAAGGAAGTCAGGTCGTCCACCTTCACCACGTCGTCGATGTACTGGAACTGCGTGGTCTCGGGGATCAGGTCCTCCCCGATGCCCTCCACCTTGTAGACCTGGGGCGTGACCATCTCCTCCGTGTGGAAGTAGTCCGCCAGGACGGAGCCCACGGGGTCCACGCCGATCACCCGGACGCCGGGGTTCTGCTCCTTCAGGTAGCGGCCCGCCCCGCTGATGGTGCCCCCTGTGCCCATGCCGCACACGAAGTGGGTCACCCGCCCCTCTGTGTCCTCCCAGATCTCCGGGCCCGTGGTGGCGTAGTGGGCCTCCGGGTTCTGCGGGTTTGTGTACTGGTTCGGGACGAAGGAGTTCGGGGTCTCCTCGTGGAGCCGCTCCGCCACGCGGTAGTAGCTGCGGGGCGACTCCGGCGGGACCGCCGTGGGGCAGACGACCACCCGGGCACCGAAGGCCTTGAGCAGCGCAATCTTCTCCTGGGCCATCTTGTCGGGAATCGTGAAGATGCAGCGGTAGCCCTTGATGGCGGCCACCATGGCCAACCCGACGCCCGTGTTGCCGGAGGTGGGCTCGATGATGGTGCCCCCAGACTTCAGCAGGCCCCTCGCCTCCGCGTCCTCGACCATGGCCAGGCCGATGCGGTCCTTCACGCTCCCGCCCGGGTTGAACTGCTCCAACTTTGCCAGCAGGAGCGGCTTGCACCCCTCCGATACCCGCTGCAGCTGCAGCAGCGGCGTCCTCCCCACGGCCTCCAGAATGTTGCCAATGTAGCGCATGGCACCCCTGGTAGGCACCGCGGGTTACAAAAAGGGTGGCAGGCGGACGGCGAACTCACCCGCGGCGCAATTTCCGGCCCAGGTGGCGCTCCACCACCTCTGTCTTGGCCTCCATGGCCCCCTCGACGTCCGGTCGATCGTCGATCCGAATCGTCGTGAGGACCCGCGGCGCGCCCTCCCGCACGGCGAAGTGGCAGCGGCGGATCAGCTCCAAGACCTCCTCCCACTCCCCCTCCACGATGGTCCCCATGGGCGTGAGGCGGTAGTCGAGGCCGCTGCGATCGACGAGGTCGAGGCACCTGGCCACCTGCGCGCTTATCGAGGCCCCCGTGCCGACAGGGGCTACGCTGAACTCGACGATCATGGGCGTCCCCTCCGTCGAGGATCAGGACCGCTCCACGCGGAAGGCAACCTTCACGTTGGCGCGGAACTCCGTGAGAGCCGTCCCCTCCACCTTGGCCGTCAACCCCACGACGTCCACGCCGGTGATGTTCTTCACGGTCTCTGCCGCCTGCTGCACGGCCCTGCGGACGGCGTCGTCGAAGCTGTCGGGGGAGCTCCCCACGAGCTCGATTACCTTGGCCACGCTCATTGGCAAGCCTCCCGCTACGGAAGGGGAGCGGCGGTAAAGGCCTTTGCGCGGGCCAAGCCCGCGTCGGTGGGACGCGTGAACGTACTTATACGCCGCGCCGTATCGCGGCCCCGGGAGGCGTGACGACGCTTCAGTCCCCCCGGACCCCACGGTGGCATCCTCGGTGCATGAAGCATCACGTCGCCATGTTCCGCGTGCGGGACGATGTGTACGAGTGTCCCCTGTGCGCCAGGGAGCGATAAAGAGGAGCCATGGCCCGCGTGGACCCCATCATCCTCTTCGTCTCCAACTTCGAGGAGTGCCTGAGGTTCTATCGGGACGTCCTGGGCCTCAAGCCCACGCGAAAGGAGGGCCCGGTCCACGAAGACTTCGTGGAGCTTGACGGGGGCGGGGTGACCTTCTCCCTTCACGGCGGCTACGAGGGGGAGGGCCACGGTGGCCGACCGGTGGCCCTGCACTTCGAGGCGGAGGACATCTTAGCCGCCGTGGCGCGCATTCGTGAGGCGGGGTA
>CAYGBN010000011.1:39114-45244 GCA_964348155.1 uncultured Methanomassiliicoccales archaeon | reverse complement strand
CCAACTTCTACTCCATCCAGGGCCCCGAGATCATGTCCAAGTACTACGGCCAGAGCGAGGAGCGCCTCCGGGAGAAGTTCGAGGAGGCCCAGAAGAACGCCCCCTCCGTCCTCTTCGTGGACGAGCTGGACTCCATCGCCCCGAAGCGGGAGGAGGTCACGGGGGAGGTGGAGCGCCGCGTGGTGGCCCAGCTCCTCACCCTCATGGACGGCCTGACGGGACGGGGCCAGGTCATCGTCATCGGCGCCACGAACAGGGAGGACGCCATCGACCCCGCCCTCCGCCGGCCGGGCCGCTTCGACCGGGAGATCGAGATTGGGGTGCCCGACCGGGACGGGCGGAAGGAGATCCTCCAGATTCACACGCGAGGCATGCCCTTCGAGGGGGAGGAGGAGGAGCGCGACCACCTCCTCACGGAGCTGGCCAACATCACCCACGGCTTCGTGGGGGCCGACCTGGCGGCCCTGGCGCGCGAGGCGGCCATGAAGACCCTCCGTCGCTACCTGCCGGAGATCGACCTGGACCAGCCCATCCCCGCCGACGTGCTGGGCAAGATGAAGGTGATCCGAGACGACTTCAAGGAGGCCCTGAAGGACGTGGAGCCCTCCGCCCTGCGGGAGGTCCTCGTCGAGGTGCCCCGGGTGGGCTGGGAGGACGTGGGCGGCCTGCACGAGGCCAAGCGCCAGCTCACGGAGGCCGTGGAGATGCCCATCAAGAACCCCGAGTCCTTCCAGCGCATGGGCATCCGGCCGCCGCGGGGCATCCTGCTCTACGGCCCGCCGGGCACGGGGAAGACCCTCCTGGCCAAGGCCGTGGCCACGGAGTCCGAGGCGAACTTCATCTCCATCAAGGGCCCGGAGGTCATGTCCAAGTGGGTGGGCGAGAGCGAGAAGGCCATCCGCCAGATCTTCAAGAAGGCGAAGCAGGTGGCCCCCTGCGTCGTCTTCCTGGACGAGATCGATGCCCTGACGCCGCGACGGGGCGCCGTCATGGGCGACTCCGGCGTCAGCGAGCGGCTGGTGAACCAGCTCCTCACCTCCCTGGACGGGCTGGAGACCATGGAGGGGGTGGTCACCATCGGGGCCACCAACCGACCCGACATGCTGGACACCGCCCTCTTGCGGCCGGGCCGCTTCGACCGCCTCATCCTGATTCCCGTGCCCGACGAGGAGGCGCGGCTGGAGATCCTTCAGGTGCACACCCGCCACATGCCCCTGGACACGGACGTGAACCTGGAGGCCATGGCCGAGAAGCTGGAGGGGTACGTGGGGGCCGACATCGAGTCCCTCTGCCGCGAGGCCGCCATGCACGCCCTTCGGGAGAACCGAGACGCCGTCCTGGTGCGGGGCGAGGACTTCGCCTCCGCCCAGAAGTCCGTCTTCCCGTCGGTGGACGACGAGACCATCCGACTGTACGAGCGGATCGGACAGGACATTCAGAAGCGGACGGTCCGGAAGCCCCGGGAGGAGGTCCTGGGCTACTACCGCTAAGCGCCGGGCGATAAGCTCTTATAGGCGGGAGGCCCCATCCCCCGCCGCTCAGAAGGTGATGGGATGAAGCGCTTTGTCACCGAGCTTACTGGGAAGACCGTCATGACGGGCGACGGGCGGATCCTGGGCATCATCGAGAACCTGGTGGTGGACACCCAGAACGGCCACGTCCAGGATGTCCTGGTGGCCCCCTCCGAGGAGGTGGACGCGCGGGCCTACCGCGTGGACCCCCAGGGCAGGCTTCTCCTGCCCTTCCAGGGGCTGAAGGCCATCCGTGACGTCGTGGTCATGGATGTCGGCTAGCGTGAGGTAATCTGAAATAGGCCGTCGACGTTTGACGCCTCGATGGTCGACCTCGCCCCGGACGTCATCCTCGGCCTGGGATTCCTCGTCGCAGGCATCGTCCTCCTGCTGGTGGAGGCCGCCTCGCCGGGCTTCTTCATCGGCGTGCCCGCCACGATCCTCATCGTCCTCGGGCTCCTGGGCATGTTCGTCCCGAACTTCTACTTCTCCATCTGGGCCCCCATCATCGCCATCGCCGTGGGGGCGCCGTTGACCTACCTCACAATCCTCCTCTATCAGCGGTTGGCGCCCCCCTCCCCTCCGACCACCACGGTGGGCGGGTCCCTCATCGGACGCTTCGGCCGGGTCGAGCGCGAGGTCGTCCCCGACTCCATTCGGGGGAAGGTCAACATCGAGAACCAGGTGTGGAGCGCGACGGCGGAGGAGCCCATCCCCGCGGGGGCCCGGGTCCGCGTCGTCCGGAGCCGGGGGGTCCACGTGGTGGTGGAGGTGGCGCCCCGGGAGGCCCCTAAGCCCTCTGCCCCCGCCCCGGAGGAACCGTCCGAGGGGGAAGAGGGCGCATCGGAGTGAGACGCATGGAAGGAAAAATCACGCTGGGAGCTTGGACATCCGTTCCCCTGTTGGGCGCCCTGGCCGTGGGGATCGCCGCTCAGATTCCCGCCTCGGTCATCGTCGCCATCGGGCTGCTGGTCCTCTTCGTGGTCATCGTCCTCTTCATGACGGCGGTGAAGATCATCCAGCCCTACGAGCAAGGGTTGCTCATCGTCCTGGGGAAGTTCCGTCGGGTGATGGACCCGGGGTTCAACCTGGTCCCCCCGCTCATCTCGCAGGTGGTGAAGCTCGACCTGCGAACCCAGGTGCTGGACGTGCCGCGGCAGGAGGTCATCACCAAGGACAACTCCCCCACGAACGTGGACGCCATCATCTACATCAAGGTCATCGACCCCGCCAAGGCGTTCTTCGAGGTCACGAACTACCGGACGGCCACCGTGGCCCTGGCCCAGACCACCCTCCGGTCCATCATCGGCGACATGGAGCTGGACGAGGTCCTCTACAACCGCAGCACGATCAACCTGAAGCTCCGGGACGTCCTGGACACCGCCACGGACGCGTGGGGCGTGAAGGTGGAGGCGGTGGAGATCCGGGAGGTGGACCCCGCCCGCGCCGTCAAGACCTCGATGGAGGAGCAGACGGCCGCGGAGCGAGAGCGCCGGGCCGCCATCCTCCGGGCCGACGGGGAGAAGCGCTCCGCCATCCTGGTGGCCGAGGGGGAGAAGCGGGCCCGCATCCTGGAGGCCGAGGGGGTCCGCCAGGCCAAGGTCCTGGAGGCGGAGGGCCAGCGGCTGGCGACCATCCTGAACTGGCAGGGCGAGGCCCAGAAGCTTCGCATCCTCTCCCTGGGCTCCTCCTCCCTGGACACGAAGTCCATCGCCGTCCTGGCCATGGACACCCTGAAGGCCGTGGGCGAGGGCCAGGCCACGAAGATCATCTTCCCCTTCGAGCTGACCCGCATCGTGAAGGGCATCACCCAGTACCTGGGCATCTCGGAGGAGATTCCGGAGCGGGAGATCGCCACGTACAAGGACCTGGAGAAGGTTCTGGGCAAGGCGGAGGACGTCCTGGGCCCCCTCCCCCGACGGGAGGACCTGGAGAAGGTGCTGGAGGCCGCCGAGGAGGAGCTGAAGATCAGCCCGGAGGCGATCCCGCCCCCGGAGGAAGCCCTGAAGGAGGGCGAGGAAAAGGGCTAGAGGAGAACCCGCTTCTCGTCCTTCACGGTGTTCAGAACCACCTGGGTGTAGGTTCGCTCCACGTACGGCTGGGAGAGCACCCCCTTGACGAAGGCATCCAGCTCCGCCGTGTTGCGGAAGCGCGCCAGGACGATGGAGTCCCACTCCCCCGTGACGTCGTGGACGCCGTACACCCGGGGGTCCTCCGCGATCTTCCGCTGAACCTCCAGGAGCTTGCCCTTGGAGATGCGGAGGCCCACGATGACGGGGAGGTCGTACCCCACCTTCCGCTGGTCCACCGCCGGCAGGTAGCCCGTGACGACGCCCCCCTCCTCCAGCCGCCGCACCCGGGCGGAGACCGTGCTCGTGGAGACGCCCAGCTGCCTCGCCATGTCCCGGTAGCTCTGGCGCGCATCCCGATTCAGGTGGCGGAGAATCTTTAGGTCCAGCTCGTCCAGCGCGGGCCCGTCCCCCCTGGCGGCCATGGGCGAGGGAGCAACGCGGCGGCCTTAACCTTTCGGCCTCAGCCGTACCCCAACTCCCGGGCCATGTCTCGGAGACGCTGGATGCGCTTCTCCATGGGAGGGTGGGTGGAGAACAGCCGGGCCAGCCCCGACCCTCGGAAGGGGTTCACGATGAAGAGGGAGGCGCTGGCCGGGTTCCCCCGGTCGATGGGCCGCCGGCGGTTCCCGCGCTCCAGCTTCTCCAGGGCCCGGGCAAGGACCAGGGGGCGCCCGATGGTCTGCGCCCCCACCGCGTCCGCCTTGTACTCCCGGCTGCGGGAGATGGCCAGCTGCACCAGGAGGGCGGCCAGCGGGGCCGTGATGGCCACCACCAGCAGGATGAGGACGTTGCCCTGGCCCCGGCGCCCGAAAAGGGCGGACCACCAGAAGGTGCGGGCCATGAAGGCGATGGCCCCCGCCAGCGTCGCCGCCGCCGACATCACGAGGATGTCACGGTCCTTGATGTGGGCCATCTCGTGGGATAGGACCCCCTCCAGCTCCTCCGGGGAGAGGTAGTCCATGAGGCCGCGGGTGACGGCCACCACGGCCCGCTCCTTGTTGCGCCCCGTGGCGAAGGCGTTGGGCGTATCCGTGGGGATGAGGGCCACCTTGGGCATGGGGAGGTCGGCCAGGGTGGCGACCCGGCGGACGGTGCGGTACAGCTCGGGGGCGTCCTTCTCCTCCACCGGCTGCGCCTTGTACGACCAGAGGACGATGCGGTCGCTCAGGAAGTAGCTGATGGCGTTCATGACGCCGGCCAGGCCCAGGAAGATGGCGGCCCCCAAGATCCAGTCCTGGAAGAAGTAGCCTCCCAGCAGCCAGCCGATGCCCGTGAAGAGCAGCATGAGGAGGGCGAAGAGGCCCGCCGTCCGCAGGGTCCCGCTCATCGTCCCTTCTACGGCCGCCGTCCTCTTGAATCTTTACGCTACGACTCCTCCTCCAACCGGAGTCCCCGCACCTGGGCCACGCGGAAGGTTCCCGCGGGGAGGACCCGCTCGATCTCCTCCCTGGGAACCCGGAAGGCGTGGGACAGCCGACGGGCCAGGGCGCTCCTCTCCACAGGGCCCGCGGGCTCCAGGACGACGTAGCGCTCCGAAAGGTGCGCGATGGCGTCGGGGTCGGAGGGGATGACCCGTTCCGTGCCCCGATAGGCCACCTGGCCCACCCCCAGCGCCAGGGGCACGTTGTGGTGGTAGTTTCGCTTCCCCCGGATGACGAAGGATCCCGTCTTCAGGTACTCCCCGCTCTCCGCCGTCTTGGTCACCTGCTCGGGCGTCACCCAGTAGGCGCTCCCCGCGCCGACCCCTGCCCGCCAGGCCTTGCTGAAGGCCAGGGCGAAGCGGCACGCCTCCCGCAAATCCCGCTCCTCCGCCTCGGCCCCGTCCTTCAGGATCACGCTGGGGGCTCCGGGGAGGTCGGCATGAACGTACCGATCCCCTGGCTCCAGGTGCTTCCGCACGAGCCGCTCGTTGGACCGGGCGTCCCGGCCGCCCAGGAGGAGGCGTCCCCCGCTCGTCAGCCCCCAGCGGAAGGCGTCGACCCAGAAGCGCCGAGAGGGGACGTACGTCGGGCGGGGGGGCTCAGGAGGTCCCTCCTCGCCCATGGCCTCCGCCCGGTCGCGCTCCTGCAGGCTCTCCTCCAGCGCGCGCTGCACCCGCTCCCTCCGCTCCGTCGCCCGCTTCTTCCGCTCGTACAGGGCGCGGGCGTTCTCGTCCACGTCCAGCTCCGGGTCCAAGTCCAGCGCCCGGCCCTCCGCCTGGAGGCGGAGGCGTCCCGTGGTCGGGTCCAGATCCTCGGGCCGCTCCCCCTCCCGGGCCGAGCGGAGCAGCCGATCCACCTCCTGGTAGTGGGCGTAGAGGTAGTCGGCCGACGCCCCCGCGGCCTCCGCCTCCTCCTCAAGCTCCTGCAACGTCTCCTCCTGCTGGCGAATGCGGCGCTCGATGCGACCCGTCCATCCCCCGCCCTCCTCCTCTTCCGGCAGGGCCTCCACGTACCGCTGGAGGGCCTCGCTCAGGGTGCCGAAGGCCTGGGCCTCGTACTCCGCGTACGCCTCCAGGGGGAACGGAACGGCGTCGATGACCTCTCCGCGGTCCAGGACGAGTTGCGG
>CAYGBN010000011.1:10368-39096 GCA_964348155.1 uncultured Methanomassiliicoccales archaeon | reverse complement strand
AGACACATCTCCTCGGCGTAGAGGCCTCCCATGCCCAGGGGGGAGGCCAGGACCCTGACCACGGCCCCCTGACGACCCGCCAACGCCTCGCGGAATCCCGCCTCGTCGAGCTGAGTGGGGTCCGCCGCCTCCGGGGGGAACCGGTACATCTGTCCCGGGCGGACCTCCCGGGTCCGCCACCGCTCCCGCCGCAGCGCGAACTGGATCTCCTCCCCTCGAAGCAGGACGAGATTCCCCCGGGCGAACATCTCCAGGACGAGGGTGTAGTCGGCCTCCTTCCGGAAGTCCAGGAGGAGGATGCGGTCGAACCCCCGCTGGCGCACGTCCGTCAGGACGGCGTTCCCCAGAGCCCGCCGCAGACGCTGCGCCAGGGGCGGAGGCTCCGGGGGCTTCGCGAAGTCCTCCCCCAAGAAGAGCCATCGCCCGGGCTCCACGAGGAGCTCTCGGCGCCCCTCCTGCGGGAGGCGGAACTTCAGGATGAAGGCGTCGCCTCGCTGATAGACCTGGTTCAGGCGGGCCTCCCGGAGGGAGGCGAGTTCGCCGACCAGCACGCGGAGGTCGAAGCTGGTGAGGGCCTCCTTCACGTCGTGGAAGACGGCCACAGGGTTACTTAAGCGTCCCGCCGGGGCCCTCACGACAAAGGTATAAGCTGGCCGCCGATTGCATTCGTCGCAGGCCGTTGTGGCTCAGCCTGGTAGAGCGATGCCTTGGTAAGGCATAGGTCCCGGGTTCGAATCCCGGCAACGGCTTCCCCCGGAGGGTGCACGACTGCCCCCCCTGCAGTTTCGCCCATCCCCCCTCCACGGTTATAAGGGGCGCCCTCCATTCTCCTGCCGGGGGTGGCTGTGGGGCGGCCGAGTGCATCCGCCAGCGAGGAGTCCGAAGACGCAGCCCGGGGCCTCACCCTCCCCGCCGGACCCATGCAATGGGATCGGGAGACGTCGGCCCTGAAGCGCCTGGCCGCCTACCCCTTCCTGCCCGAGGCCTCCCGCTACGTGCGGGAGCAGGGCCCTCCCCTGGAGGAGGTCTTGGAAGATCGCGCCTTCGACGCCGCCCGCCGGACGGCGGTGGCAGAGGTCTTCGCCGCGCTGGATGCGGGGGAGCTCCCCGACGAGCCCTTCTCCTCCCCCGCCGCGTCCCTCTCCACGCTCTACGCCTACCCCCTGGGGCGCATCCTCGTCTCCTGCGTGGGCGACTCCTTCCTCATCCGCCGGTACGCCCTCGCCCTGGCCGACCGGGCCCGCCGCCGCCTGGCTCGGGAGGACCCCGCATTCCTCCTGCAGGTCTGCGAGGCCCTGCGGCTGGACTGTTTCGTGGACGGCGCCTATCATCTCCACTTCACCGCCTTCCTCCGGGCCACGCGGGGCCTCCGGGGGAAGGAGTGGAAGCTCATCAACCAGCCCGTGGAGGACGGGTACGTCCAGCTGGGACGGGAGCGCTTCCTCCGGGTCCTGGAGGGCCACCTGCGCGGCCGGTTCGCGGAGGAGCTCCCGTTGGAGGTGAACGTCCTCCTGCTGGAGGCCTTCCGAGAGGAGGCGGCGGACCTGCAGGGCAGGCTCCGGAGGCGAAGCTACAACCTGGAGAGCGCGGACCTGGGAGCCGCCCGGGTGACGAACTTCCCGCCCTGCATGCAGAAGCTCCTGGGGGCCGTCCTGGCCAGCGAGAACGTCTCCCACCCCGGCCGCTTCGCCCTGGTCTCCTTCATGAACAACATCGGCCTGGACTTCGAAGGCATCTACCAGGTCTTCGCCTCCGTGCCCGACTTCCGGGAGAGCGTGACCCGCTACCAGATCGAGCACATCACGGGGCAGATCTCCGGGACGGAGTACACCGCCCCCGAGTGCAGCACCATGAAGTCCTACGGCCTCTGTCCGGGCCCCGATCGGCTGTGCGAGACCATCACCCACCCCCTGAACTACTACCGCAAGAAGAGCCGCCATCGGCCCCGGGCGGCGAAGCCGAGGACGCCCCCCTCCAAGGAGGGGTAGCTGGGCCTACTTCTCCTTCAGCTGATCCCACGCCCGCAGGCCCCGCTGCACGGCCGTGAGGTTCCCCAGGACCCCGAAGAGGAGGAGCGCGTACTCCATCATGGTGAACTCCAGCGGCGCAACGCCCAGCAGGCGGCTGCCCGCAGGGTCCAGGAAGAGGTGCAGCAGGAGGATCACCAGCAGAATCACGAGGCGGTCCGCCCGACCCAGCACGCCCCCGTAGATGCGGCCGACGCCCACGGCCTGGGCCTGGGTCCCCAGGTAGCTCGTCAGGAGCACCCCCAGGAGGCCGAAGAGCGCGATCCACGCCCGCGTGTAGATGCTGAAGAACAGACCCACCAGGATGAAGACGTCGGCGTAGCGGTCGAACACGTGGTCCATGAAGTCGCCTCGGGGGGAGGCGGTGCCTCGGAGGCGCGCCACCTTCCCGTCCAGGGCGTCGAACAGGGCGCTGAGGGCCAGGAGCGTCACGGCAAGGGCCACGGCCACCTGGGGTGGGATGAGGCGCGTGGAGAGGGCAAGGACGATGCCCGTCAGGCCCGCCGTCACGAGGCCGATCCAGGACATGGCGTCGGGGCTCACCCGCTGCAGGCGCACGGCCAGGGGCGAGAGGATGCGGTCCGCAGCCTTTCGGTAGGAGTCTAGTACCAATTCAGAATCGCCTCACTCCAGTCCACCCAGGGTGCTCGGTACGCAGCCCCTCCCTCGGCGAGGATGGCTTGGACCGTCTCGGCCGTCGCCTCCGGGGGCGACGTCGTGGTGTCCAGTTCGAAGGTCTCCGCGCGTGCCATGGCCTCTGCGGTGATGACGCCCACGGCCTCCGCCTCGACGTTCTCCGCCACCTTGGCGGGCGACCACCCCCTCTCCTCAAGGCGTCGTCGAAGGACGTCGGGGTGACAGCGCAGGACGACGACGCGGTCCACCGGCAGGCGGTGGGACAGATGCCCCACAAGCACGAGGGGATCTTCGGAGGGGAGGTCCCGGGCCAACCGGGCAAGGTCGACCTCCCATGCCTCCCTCTCCGCGTCGTACTCCGCAACGGCTTTCCCCGCCTGAGACAGGCTCAGGAGGGAACGGACGGAGAGCCCCTCCCTGGCCAAGTGAGAGGCGACGGTGGTTTTCCCCGTGCCGGGGGTTCCTGTGAGGGCCACGCGCACGCTCGGCCCAGCTCCTCCGCGGTTAAATCAGTTCCGCCCTCGGCCGGGTCACTGTCCAGCCTGCGGGCTTCCCTAGGTTTATGGAGGACGTCCCCGTTAGCGACGGGTTGATGCCTCGTGGCTCCACGACGCCCCCGGTTCACCGATAGGCGCCGGGGGCGGGCTGTCCGCGGCATCCTCGCGGCCGTTCCCCTCGTGGCCGCGGGGCTCGTCCTCCTCTTCCTCGCCACCGGGACCCAGGCGCACCTCGTCGACGAGCAGGTTCTGCAGGGCGTGGCTCCACCAGGCCGCACCCTCCTTCCCATCAACCAGACGGACTACGGCGCGGCCATTCTCTCGGCCCCGGAGCTTCCCTGCCCCCTCCTCATCTACCCCCTCACGGCCCTGGACTTTCTCCGTTTCGAGGAGACCGGCGAGCTGCCCCCCAACTCGCTGGATTGCCAGGTGCTCAACCGAAGCACCAGCGAACCCGTCAGCCATCTGCTCCTCCGAAACGTGGACCCCACGGACGGGATGAACTACACCGTGGAGATACAGTTCTACCAGATTACCCAGCCCCGCGCCTGGCTGACCGTGCCCGGAGCGGGCCTGCTCCTGGCCGGCACCGTCATTGCCATCCTATGTTTCTTGCAGCGAGGGCTTGGGAGCCTCGTGGAGAGCTTCGAGAAGGACGAGGATGAGAAGTAAAGAAAAACAAAAGGAGAAGGGGGCTACGCCGGGGGGCGCAGCCCGAGTTTCGTTCTTCTCGCTGTCCTACGGTCCGGGCCTCCGAATCACGATCACCACGGCCACAACGCCGACGATGAGCGCGACCACGGCGATGCCCATGACGATGTACGCCAGCAGAACGGCCTGGTCGGCCGCTGCGCCGGCGTCACCCACCGCGTCGGTGTTCGCGTCAAGGGACGCCTGGAAATCGTCCAGCCGGTCGTTCATCACCTGCGTGATGGCAATGATGATGGCTGACTGGAGGCTCTCCACCGAGAACGACGTGGAGGCAAACGTCGGGATCACAGAATCCCGTGTTCCCACCACGACGGTGAACTCGTAGGAGCCCTCCACCAAGGCGGTTGTCTGCGTGGACGACAGCGTCGCCTCGAACTGTCCCGGTGCGACCCGCTCGGCCGGCCCGGTGAACAGCACCGTGCCGGTGGCCGGATCGCTGACCAGCCAGGCGGACGTTGCCACCCTGTCGTAGACCTCTCCCTCGAAGCTCGTGGAGAAGTCGAACACCGCGGGGAACGTCTGAACGACGTCGGGTGCGGCGCCCAGCGTCACGTCGGCTATGACGACGGTCGTGTAGTCCACGAACTCCGTGGGCATGTCGAAGGGATAGCCGTCCCGGAAGGCCTTGAGCACCGTGCCCTCGGGCGTTGTGGTCACCTGGTCGATGTAGAACGGACCGTTGCTCACGTAGAAGTGCTGGGTGGTCGTTGCGTTTTGGTACCAGTCGTCCAGGGCGTCCCATCGGGCCGTGGCCTCGGCGGCCGAGACGTTGGCCCAGGAGGGCATGAAGTTCGCCGCTCGGAGGGTGTCCATGTCTTCCTCGAGGAATGGCAGGCTGGACCCCTTGACGAGGTCGACTTGGTCGAGGGGGTCTCTATCATCCTCGTGGACGACGAGCTCCAAGTCCTCGGTGGTCTTGGCGATGATTGCCGAGACCTCCCACGGAGCTGTGGGCCAGAATATGATGTCACCCGCGATGATGCTCTCGTCGAAGTTCCAGTCGTCCGAGTAGTAAGTGACCGTGTCGTTGGCTTCGTCGAACTCCACCGCCACAAAGATGGAGGTGTAGAAGAAGTTCCCGAACTCATCCGCGTAGGACGGGTTCTCGTCCGACAGGTCGCCCCAGTAGTACTGGAAGTGCCTGGCAATGCCGTTCATGACGTCGTCCATGGTGATGTCCTCACCGTGGTGCCACTTGCCCCAGTTGTTGTACATCGCGGTCGTCGCGCTGACGGCCTCGACGCCGGAGCCGACGGCCTCCCATGCGTTGCTGGTGGTGTTGAACCAGACGGCATCCTCAGGAACGTCCAGCGTCCCGCCGGGTCCCTCGGTGTCCACCTCGAAGTCGACACGCTGCGGCACAACGGTGCCAAGGCGCGGGTCGAGAGGCGTGCCGGCGTCGCTGAACTGCTTCCGCTGGTACTCCTCATAGATCCAGGTGAAGCCCGCGACGGGGTTCCATCCGGAGATCGTGTGGATCGGCTGCGCGACTTGCAGGGTGCCTCCCGTCGTCCCGTCCTTCAGGGCGGTCTTCAGGCCCCACCAGTTGTTGAACGCTGCCCCCACGTCGAAGCCGAGTTGGCTGACGGAGGTGTGGTACAGGCTCATGTCCAGCGAGGCGACGAGGAAGATGCGGACTCCCTGCCGCATTCCCAGGTCCTGGCACGTCTGGAACAGTTCCGATCGCTCATCGAGGGTCGAGTACTGCGCCAAGGCCAGGGCGTTACAGGCCTGGACGAGCGCCGGGTCCGGGTCGAAGAAGTCCCAGATGGCGCTGCCGAAGTCGCCGTCGTAGAAGAAGGCGTGCGCGGTGTCATCGTACTGGATGATGCCTCCCGAGAGCCATCCCTCGGTGTAGATGTGCCACACGCCAGCCTCCGGGTCCCCAGTGTACACCTTGGCGAACGCCTCCGCGCCCGTAGACGGGTCTAGGACGGCGTCGAAGCCGAGGTCCTCCAGCTCTTCGGCGACGTAGGCGCCGATGTCGAACCGCAGGTCCTCCACACGCTGGACGACGTTGACCTGGATGGGGTCGCCCTGATACTCCCACATGTCGGTGGCGCTGTTGTAGCTGACACCCTCCACCGGGGCGAGCGTGGCGCTGATCTGATCGAACGCCCGCTGCGGGTCGTAGGAGTACTTCTGCTCAAGGGCGGCGTAGTAGCCGGCCTCGCGCACCCAGTCGGGCGTCGTCGACCAGAACGGACTGAACATGGTAAGGGCGAAACCGCCGTAGACCTCGTTGGCCACCAACTCGCGGTCAAACGCCCAGTTCAAGGCTTCCCGGACGCCCTCGTAGACGAAGGGGTTGATCCCCTCAACCCCGGCGGCATGGGGGACCGGGTTGACCAACATGTCGTTGTACCCGGCGGGCGCCTCCAGCGTCAGGACATTTGGATCCGCCCGAGCGGCGAGCTTGTCATCCGGGTTATCCAACGTGAAGATATACACGTCGATATCGTTGTTTGAGACGGCCTGCACAGCCTGATCTTGGGGCACGATCGAGAAGACAACCTCGTCCACCCCAGGACCCGTCTGCTGGGCAGCCGCAGGCCTCTGGAGAACCAGGAAGGCAGTCGCCAGCAAGACGATGGCCATGGCAACGGGTAGAACTAATCCGCGCAAACGTTTTGCAATCATATTCCTTCTCCTCTCCCCCAACCGAATACGTCGGTCAAGGTGAGTCAGGGTAATTGAGGGGATATATAAATACTTTGCCGGGCCACGCCGAGCGGTTTACTCTGGAGGCGTGCGGTGCCAGCGGAACGGGGGTCACGCCGCCGTTAGGCGACGTCGGAAGGGGGTCGTATTAGGGAAGAGAAGAAAGTCCGACCACTCAATGCTCCTTCTCTACACGGACCCCGCCCGGGAGCGGCAGTCGGCCTCCAGGTCGGTTTTGAGAAAGCCTTAAACCGTTCTCTTGAGTAGGCAGAACTGACTCTCCGATGGCCCAACCCTGTCGTGGGACGCGAACACATCCCGCACCGGCCGCATCGACTAGCGGGAGGAACACTGCCCCCGAGTCGCCCGCCGCCGCCAGCCCGGCACCCCTACGTCGGGGATGTCCGGAGTCGGACCGAAGTGTGTGCCAGACCGTGCTTCGATATGGAGCTCTTGCCGTGGTCTTGCTCCTCCTGGCATCCCCTTGGGCATTCCCGTTCTCTCTCGTGGCCAATGCCGCCCGCCATACCTCGTACGTTTGGGCCGTGCAGACCGTGGACCGGGGGATCGACATCGGTGTCTCCACCGGCCTGGACCTTGACAGCGCGGGTCTTCCCCACATGGTGTTCCTGGATCCGCTCGAGGATGTCGTTCGCTATGCGCGGTGGACCGGCGAGAACTGGAGCCTTGAGATGGTGGACGAGGGGCACCACTTCCGGGGGGACGTCAGCCTCACCCTCGATGACCAGGACCGCCCACATCTGAGCTACTTCAGCGCGGAGATCGGGTATGTGTGGTATGCCACCCGGAACGAGACCTCCTGGGCCATTCATCGGGTTGACCGCGGAGGGGTGGACGGCCACAGCAGCCTTGCCCTGGATTCCGAAGGGCGCCCCCATGTTGCCTACACCTTCCTCAACGGTCGTCCGCATCTCGCGACGTGGAACGGCTCGGGCTGGGGGATTGAGACGGTGTCCCCTCAGATCATCACCGCCCGGTACGAGTCTCTAGCGTTGGACTCCCTGAACCGTCCTCATCTCGCGTACTACGGGCTCGAGAACTTGTACTACGCCGTCCGAGAGGAGTCCGGATGGGCCGTGGAGATTGCCGACGCCGAGGGGGACGTGGGCCGCTTCGCCCGCCTCGCCGTGGACACCCAGGACCGACCCCACGTGGCCTACCAGGACGTGGACGCGGACCTCCTTCGCTACGCGGTGAAGGTCGGTGATCGGTGGATCCAGGAGGTGGTGGACTATGAGGGGGAGACGGGATGGGACCTCGATCTCTCCGTGGACGATGACGATGTCCCCCACCTCACCTACTACGAGCGGACGGAGGCAGACCTCCGCTACGCCGTACGAACCCTCCAAGGGTGGGACTCTCATCTCGTCGACTCGGACGGCGTCGTGGGGTGGTTCACGAGCCTCGACCTGGACGAGCGCGACCTTCCCCACATCTCCTACTACGACTGGAGCGGAGGCGCCATCAAGTACGCTCGAGCCTCCCTCGGAGCCGTCGTGAGCACGCTGAAGCCCCTCGACGTCTCCCCCACGACGGCCACCGTACGCGGGGAGGTCGTCTCGCTGGGGGATCTTTCCTCGGTCAACGTCTCGTTCCAATGGCGGCCGTTGGCGGCACCGGAATGGGCTTCTACGCCGCCCCAGGTGGTCTCTACCGTAGGCGAAGTGGAGGTGTCGCTCGTCAACCTCACCCCGGAGGCGTCCTACGAGTACCGCATCCGAGGGGACATGGCGGGGAGTACGGTCTATGGGGATGTCGCCTCCTTCCTGACCCCCCCCGCCCCGGAGGAGGGCGGCGGATTGTTCGAGGGCCTGAATCGCACGCTTCTGATCGGCGGGGCCGTCGCCGCCACCCCCTCCGTGATTCTCCTGCTGTGGGCCTGGCGACGGCGGAAGAAGCGGCTTCGCGCGTGATTGCCTGCCCCCCGAGGGAACAGGGAAGGGCGGGCGGGAGACGACCCCTCCTCGTGGCTACTCCGCCAAGTGGCAGGCCACCCAGTGCCCCGGTCTCAGCTCTCGAAGGAACGGCTCCTCGACGTCGCAGAGTCCCGCCTTCGCGATGGGGCACCTTGGGTGGAAGCGGCAGCCTGGAGGCGGGTAGACCAGGTTCGGCGGCTCCCCGGGAATGGTCGGTCGCTGCTCGAACCGGTTCTTCGGGTCGGGGTCGGGGATGGCATCCATGAGGGCCTGGGTGTACGGGTGCAGCGGTTCCTGCAGCACGCTCTCCCTGGGTCCGAGCTCGGCCAGCTTGCCGGCGTACATGATCCCGACCCGTTCGGCGAAGTGGTGGGCCGTGGCCAGATCATGCGTGATGTGGAGGAACCCCACGTCGAACTTCTCCTGGATCTCCCGGAGCAGCTCGAGGACGCTGATCTTGACGGAGGCGTCCAGCATGGAGACGGGCTCGTCGGCCACGATGAACTCCGGATCCAGGATGAGGGACCGGGCCACGACGACCCGCTGCCGCTGGCCGCCGCTCAGCATGTGGGGGTACTTCCCGGCGAAGAAGTCGGGAGGCGTCAGGTGCACCCGCTCCAGCGCCGCGTAGACCCGCTCCCGCCGGTCCTTCTTGTCCCCCAGGCCGTGGATGACCAGGGGCTCCTGGAGGAGGTCGAAGATGGGGAAGGTGGGGTTCAGGCTCGAGTAGGGGTCCTGGGGGATCATCTGGGCCTTCCGGCGCAGCCATTTCAGCTTCTTCTGGGGCATGTGGGTAATGGCCTGGCCGTCGAAGTGAATCTCCCCGGCGGTGGGCTCCAGGAGGCGGAGAATCGTCCGCCCCAGGGTGGTCTTCCCGCACCCGCTCTCCCCCACCAAGGCCACCGTCTCCCCCGGATGAACCTTCAGATTCACCCCGTCCACGGCCTTGACGTAGAGGGACTGCCGCCAGAGGCCGCCTGAGACCGCGAACCACTTCCTCAGGTCCACCAGGTTGACGACGCCCTCGCCTCCGTCCTCCACGTCTATCCGCCCTCCGGCTGCAACAGAAGACAGGCCGCCCGATGTTCCCCCCCAATCATGGGCGGATGTTCTCCCTCCCGCAGGCGCAGGACGAGGCTGCCGTCCTCCACCGTGGCTTCGCGAATTCCCAGGAATCCCCTGAGGCCCCCCTCCGGGGGCTCGTAGTCCCGGACGAAGTCGAGCCAGGCCTTGGGATCCGCCCCGTCCGCCAGCCGGATGCGGAGGGTCTGTTCGTCCTCCACCTCCATGTCCGCCAAGGGGGGCAGCCCCTCGGTAAGGTCCGTCTCCTCGATGGCGTGGCGGAGGTTCAGGAGGAGGTCCTCCGCCTCCCAGCCGCACCGCTCGAAGGCCACGGCACATCGCGGGTGGAAGCGGCATCCCGCCGGCGGCTCCACCAGATCTGGCGGGACCCCCGGGATGTGGGTGGGGTGTTTCGTGCTCCGGAGGCGCGGGACGCTGCCCAGCAGGCCCCGAGAGTAGGGGTGCTGCGCGTCCCCGTAGACCGCCTCCGACGGGCCGATCTCGGCGAGCTCCCCGGCATACATGATGCCCACCTCGTCCGCCAGCTCGCTTGCCAGGGAGAAGTCGTGGGTGATGAAGAGGTAGGAGAGGTTCTCCTCCTTCTTCAGGCGCTTGAGGAGGTTCATGATGTTCGCCTGGGTCATCACATCCAGGGCCGACGTGGGCTCGTCCAGGATGACGAGCTGGGGCTTTAGGATAAGGGCCATGGCGATGACCACCCGCTGCTTCATCCCGCCGCTCAGCTCGTGGGGATAACGCTTGGCGATCTCCGGGGGGAGCCCCACGCTCTCCAACGCTTCGGCCACCTCGTTCTCGGCCTCCTCGGCCTCCACCTTCAGGTGGAGCCGCAGGGGCTCCGCCACCTGCTGTCCCACCCGGGCCGTCGGGTTCAGGGAGTTCATGGCGCCCTGGAAGACCATGGAGATGCCCCGCCATCGCACGGTCTTTCGGAAGGCCGTGTTGTCGAGCTGCATAATGTCCTCCCCCTGAAAGAGGATCTTCCCGTCGTACCGGTTGATGTTCTTGGGCAGGAGGCGCAGGATGGCGATGGCGGTGGAGGTCTTCCCGCACCCGCTCTCCCCCACGATGGCCAGGGTGTGCCCGCGCTCGAGATCGAACGTCACGTCGTCCACGGCCCGGACGGGACCGCGCCGGGTCTGGTAGTGCATGACGAGGTTTTCCACCTGCAGGGCGGGCATGCTCTCTCCCCTCCCCCTCACTGCTCTCGCAGCCGCGGGTTCAGGACCTTGTCGAAGGCGTAGCCCAGAAGGGCGAAGGCGACGGTCGTGAACACGATGGCCGCGGCCGGGAGGGCGATCCACCACCAGTATCCGTTGAACATGGCGTTCGCACGCTCGGCGGCTCCCATGAGGTTCCCCCACGTGGGCAGGACGGGGTCCCCCAGCCCAAGGAAGCTCAGGGAAGCCTCCAGGAAGATGTAGGAGGGGACCGCCAGGGCGATCAGGGCGAAGGTGTAGGGCATGACCCGGGGGAAGATGTGCTTGAAGAGGATGCGGATCTTGCTGGCGCCGTAGGACTGGGCCGACTCGATGAACTGCTCCTCCCGGATCTGGAGGACGAGGCTGCGAATGACCTTCGTGGTGCTCCCCACGATCCCGAAGATGACGACGATGATCAGGAGGATCCAGATGCTGGGCGTGTAGAAGAGGGAGATGATGATCAGGATGGGAAGGAGCGGCAGGACCAGCGTGAAGTCCGCCCCCCGCTGGATGACCTCGTCCAGGCGGCCGCCGTACCACGCCCCGATGGCGCCCAGGGTGGTCTGGGTGAGCACGATGATCAGGCCCGCCAGGACCCCGAAGGCGAGGGCCACCGGGGCCCCCCACAGGATGCCCGTCATCAGGTCCCGCCGGCGGTTGTCCGTCCCGGCCAGCCCGTAGACCTTGCCGTACACGATGAACTTCCCGTCCACGTCGTCGGTTGCGGCGAAGCCGGTGGCGCGGACCGTGATGCTGTACTCCCCCTTCAGGATCTGCGCCCTCCTGGGGTCGAGCATCTCCGGTCCCCCCTGGGCGAAGAGGGTGACCTCAGGCAGCGGGAAGGCGACGTCTTCGGCCTGGTAGGTCGCCTTGGCCCAGGTCCGAATGGCCTTCAGGGCCTCCGGCATCGACTCGGTCTTTGAGATGGGGTAGATGTTTTGAACGGGGCGCCGCTGGTGCGGAGTGACGGTGAAGAGGTTCAGGGTCTCCCCGTCCGGCCGCGTGAACTCGAAGTTGACCAGGGGGCTGTTGTTCCCGAACTCGGCGAACAGGAAGAGGGTGAGCTCCGAGGGGAAGGCGTCGGCCTGGTAGTCGAAGGTGTAGCGCAGGCTGATGCTCGTCCTGATGACCTCCCCGACCTCGATGGCGGCTCGCTGCTTCCGGAAGTCCTCCTCTCCGATGATGGTGGTCCGGGGCAGACTCCCCGGCGTCACGTAGTCCACCCACGTCGGGGCCGCCGCCCGCGGGTTGTCCTGCCAGGCGGGGATCTCCGCCCAGGTGTGGACCACGTTGAAGGGGGCGTAGATGGGGACCACGATGACCATGGCCACCAGGATGCCCAGCATGATGCCGCCCGCGATGCCCGCCTTCGTGCTGAAGGCGTCGCGGAAGGCCTGCTTGAGTCCGACCTCGGGGGCAGGCGTCGCCATGCTAGCTCCCCCGCATCGCCCTCACCCGGGGATCCAGGAACCCGTAGGTCATGTCCAGGACGAACACCGTCGCCACCAGGAGCATGGCGTAGAGGGCCGTCAGGCCGATGACGACAGGGGCGTCGAAGACCTGGATGGCCTGCCAGTAGAGGAGGCCCACCCCCGGCCAGTTGAAGACGGTCTCCGTGATGATGGCCCCAAACCAGGAGGCGATGAGGGTGAGGGCCAGGGAGGTGACGATGGGCGGGGAGGCGGCCCGCAGGACGTATCTTCGCTGGACGGTCCGCTCGGGAAGGCCCTTCGCCCGCCCGGCCAGGACGAAGTCCTCGTCCATGATCTGGAGGACCAGATTCCGCGTGGTGTACGCCCAGCCGCCGAAGAAGGCGAAGACCACCGTCGCCAGAGGCAGGGCAAGGTGATGGAGGAAGTCCAACGTCAGCGGCCACAGTTCGCTGGGAGGAGGCACGCTCAAATACCCCCCGGGCGGCACGATGCGGATGCCGTAGCCGAAGATGAGGATGAAGAAGATGCCGAAGACCCAGGGGGGGACCACGAGGGTCGTGATGGAGAGGACCGTCATCCCCCGGTCCATGGCGCTCATGGCCTTCCGGGCCATGTGCAACCCCAGCCAGATTCCCAGGAGCGCAGCAATGATGTCACCTGTGAAGAACAGAATCAGGGTCCGGGGCAGCCGCTCCATTAAAATGTCTGAGATATCGTCAGACCCGGCGTTGCTCTTGATGACCATGGAGTCCCCTAACTGCAGGAAGAGCGCGTCCACCGTGTAGCGGATGGACTTGGGGAGGAAGGGGTCGTTGAGCCCCCGTTGTTCGATGCGCCGCTGCCACGTCTCGTTGATCAGGCGGTTCTGCTCCTCGACGGGGAGCTTGGCCCAGTTGGGGTCCATTCGGTTCTGTGTGATGACCTCGCTCCGGATCTGTTGCCTCAGCAGCTCGTCAATCAGGCCCCCCGCGTTCGCGATGACGACGGTGGCGTAGATGGCCATGATCAGCGTAATCAGGAGGAAGAAACCACGCTTAGCCAGATACCTCCCGAGTCCCACGGTGCATTGAAGAGGCGCACGCTATTTAATCGTTCTCCCAAAGGGCCAGGAGGGGGTTGCGGGCGTCTCTCACCGCCTCGGCACGCTCCCCTGCCGCAGGGCGAACAGGACGACGAGGGCTGCGCCCCAGACCAGGGTGACCCATGGGGCCGCCGCCGGGACCCAGACCCAGGGGCTCCCCGCCTCGGGCCACACCACGAACCCCAGCGCCCCCGGGAGGGAGCCCGCCACGAGCATTTCGTAGAGGCCCGTGAAGCTCGCCAGGTCGCCCCCCGTGGGGGTGAACACCGGGGCGTCCTCCGTGGGCAGAAGCCCGATCATCTGGCCAAGCAGCAGGGCGGCGGTGGGTCTTAGGGCGTTGAAGCCCGCCCACGCCGCGAAGGCCAACGCCGCACCGATGGCGGGCGTCACAAGCCGCCCCAGCCAGAGGGTGAGGAGGACATACAGCGCGGCCAGGACGAGCCCGTACGCAACGAACGCTGCGAAGAACCCGAAAGCGGCTTCGCCGCCCACGATGCCTTGAATCAAGAGAGCCCCCGCCAGGTTGAGGGGAATCACAATGGCCGCAACCCCACCGACAACCCCTAAGGCCTTCCCAACGGCGAGGCTCGGCTTGGGGGAAGGCTGGGTGAGGTAGACGTCCAAGAGCCCCGTGGAGCGGTCCCGCTCCAGGGCGTCGTGGGCCATGGTCACGGGAAGGAGGGGCTGAATGATGGGGACGACAACGAACAGCAGCGCGGCTAGGGCCCCGTCGGCCCCTTTCTCCCAGAGGACCTGGCCCTCGCTCTCGGCCTCCAGCGCGGCCGCGGCGCTCTGGGCAAAGCCCCAGGCCGCGAGGAGGGTGAAGAACCCTACGATGACGGTGGCGATGAGGACCCGCCTGCTGGTCAGGACAACCCGCAGGTCCCGGACGGCCACGGCCACCAACGGGTTGACCACGCGGGCGAACACCTAACCACGCCCTCCCTGGTGCAGGGCTCGGAACACGTCCCCGAGCGTGATCTCGGCGTCGCGGATGCTGTCGGACTGCACGCCTCGCTTCTTGAACGCCTCCTCCAGCGTCCCCCGGTCCGCCTTGTCCGGGTTCACGTAGACGACCACCACGTCCCGGGTCGCCTTCGCGTCGATGACGCCCTCCACCGCTTTGGCGGCGTCCACCACGGCGCCAGGGTCCTTCGCGTCCACGAAGATGCGCGCATGCTTCCCCTGGCCGATCCTCGCCAGGAGGTCCTCCGTCCGCATGTCGCCGAGGACACGCCCCTCCTCCAACACGACGACGCGGTCGCAGGAACGGCGCACCCCTTGCAGGTGGGACGCCGTCAACACGATGGTCTTCCCCCGGCGCTGCAGGGTTCGGAGGAGCTCCGTGAGGCCTTCCCTCTGCGGGGCGGCGATCCCCGTGAAGGGCTCGTCGAGGAGCAGGACGGCGGGATCCGTCAGCAGGGCCTGCATCAGGTTGATCCGCGCTTCAACGTCCACGGTCAACCTTGCGAGATCCAGGTCCTCGATCCCGTTCAGCCCCATCAGGTCGGCCAGGTCCGCAATGCGTGCCTTGGCCTCCCGCCCAGGGAGCCCGGCCACCCGCCCCCAGAAACGCAGGTACTCTCCGACCGTATCCCACATGGCGAAGTACCTCCGCTCCGGGACGAGGGCCACCGCCCTCCAGACCGCTCGCGCCTCGCGGGGGAGGACGTGACCGTCTACCTCCACCATCCCCGAGTCGGGCTGGAGGGTTCCCCCCAGGATTCTGAGAAACGTGGTCTTCCCGGATCCCGTGGTGCCCAGAAGGCCGAATATCGACTCCTTCGGCACCTTGAGGGAAACGTGGTCCAGGGATACCGTCCCCCCCCGAAGACCAAAGGTCTTGACCAGGTCCCGGACCTCAATCATTCGCTCCCGGATAGAGGGAGGCCCTTAAAGCTTCAGCCCCAGGTCCAGACTCTTGCGAATCTCCCCCTGGGCCAGTATCCCGGAGGCTTCGCAAGAAAACGACCTCCATGCGCCGTCGGAACTCCCGTTCCCGGAGGGCGTTCTCCGAGGCCCGCAGAAAGGGGTGAAAGGGGAACGCATAGACCACATCCATGAGGACGAGTCCTTCAGGCGGACTCGGGGGCCCTGGGCCTCGCTCCCCCTCCAACGCCCGCGCAAGGTCCTCCTGCGTCAGCCGACCCGTGGCGTAGGCCTCGAGAGACCCCGCGATTCGACGTACCATGTTCCACAGGAAGCGATCCCCCCGAACGTCTAGGAGCGTCCACGCACCGCTCGGCTCGCACGTCACGGAACGGATTTCGCAGCGCCCCCCCGCCCCCTTCGCGAAGGCCCCGAAGTCGTGGGTGCCCAGGAAGAGGCGGCCCCCCGCCTCCAGCCGCTCGCAATCGAGAGGTCGGGGGAAGTGGTACCGGTACCACCGCTCCAGCGCCTCCCGAGGCCGGAAGCGGGCTCCCGGGTTCGCGTACCCGTGCAGCCAGATGCCCCGGAGGCGCGGATTGACGGTGGCAATCACCCGGCGCGGATCCCATGTCGTGTCCAGCGCGACCACGTTGCCCAGGGCGCTCACCCCGGCATCGGTCCTGCTTGCCGCCTCCAATCGGGCCTCCTTGGGGTTCCTGAACACCCCTGCGGTCCGGAGCGCATGCAGCAGGTCGCCCTCCACCGTGGGGACGTCGGGCTGCCGCTGGAATCCGTGGAACCCCCCTCCCCAGTACGCAAGCTTGAAGGCCCAGCGCATGCCAACCGTGATTACCCTCCGGGTCTTTAGCTCGTAGGATGGACCGTTTCATCGTGGTCTTGGTGGAACCACGCTTTGAGGGGAACGTGGGGGCCGTCGCCCGGGCCATGGCGAACTTCGGCCTCTCCCGCCTGGTCCTGGTGAACCCTTGCCCCCTGGGGGACGATGCCTATCGACGGGCCGGTCACGCCGGGGAGCTCCTGGAGCGCGCGCGCGTGGCGCCCAGCCTCCCCGACGTACTGGAGGAGGCCAGCCTGGCGGTGGGGACGACGGCCGTGCCCAGCGAGAACGTGAAGGCCTTCCACCGACAGGCCCTTCCCCCGTGGGACCTAGCCGCCAAGCTGGAGGAGACCCAGGGCGACGTTATGCTGGTCTTGGGCCGGGAGAACTACGGCCTGTACAACCAGGAGCTGGACCTGGTGGACCTCCTGGTCCACGTTCCCGCAAGCCCCGACTACCCTGTCCTCAACCTCTCCCACGCGGCCTGCGTCCTCTTCTACGAGCTCTACCGCCGGCAGGGGGAGCCCCCCCGAATCGCGCACCCCCTGGCTTCGGGCTTTGAGAAGGAGACCCTCATGGAGGCCTTCCACGAGTTCCTCGTGGCGACGCGGTATCCCGCCCACAAGCGCCGCCGGACGGAGGTCATGTTTCGGCGGCTCGTGGGCCGCGCCCTGCCCACCCGATGGGAGTTTCACGCCCTCATGGGCGCCATCCGGGGCGCCGCAAAGACCGTCACCCGGCTGGCGGGATCCCCAGGGAGAGGTCCGTCTTCCTGATGCTGGCCCCCCTGTCCGTCTCCAGCTCCAGCATGGCGCGGATGGCGTCCACGTTTTCGGGGACCACGTCGGCCTCCTGGTGCACGGCCTGGAAGTAGTAGAGCGTCCCGTCGACCACGTGCACCCCGTCCTCCCAGACGACGATCTCGAACATGTCGGAGCGGGGCCGCTGGAGCTCCCGGGCCAGCTCCATGACCTGGGCGGTGGAGGTGATGCCCTCCGCCCCCCGGACGAAGCGCAGGCGGGACGTCCGCCGCCAGAGGTCCCGCACCTCGTCCTCCGTGGCCGGGTTGGCCAGCCGGGCCGTGACGGCGTGGAGGTGCATGACGGTGGTGGGAACCTTGACGGCGATGGTCTGGATGTTCAAATCCTCCAGGACCGACTGCACGTCCGGCCCGTGGTGGGAGGGCCTCGTCAGAACGGGCTCGATGGCGTTGAGGGGCCCCCGCTTGGTGTCCCAGGGGTCGGCGGCTCGCCGCACCATGACGGCCAGGACCTCCTCCACCCCGAAGGTCGCGTGCAGGGGGTGGAGGGTCCGGATGAGCCCCGTGGTGTTGCAGGAGGGCACCCGCAGGAGGTCCGCCCCCAGGCCGGCCTCGTAGTTGGCGGAGGCATTGAAGGAGAGACCCGTGAGGCTGTGCTTCTCCCCGCCCTGCCAGATGGCCTTGACCCCCGCCTTTTGGTACAGCCCCTTGTAGTCGCTGCCCTTGGGGGTGCCGTCCACCACCAGGTCCGACTCCTGCAGCAGATCCTGCAGAGTGCCGTCCACCTTCATGCCGGCCTCCTCGAACCCGGCGACGTGCGTCTCCGCGGCGGCGTAGAGGGGGTACCCCCGGCTCCGGGCCATCCGCGCCTCGTAGGTCGGCCGCGTTTTCGTCACGCCGACGACCTCCATGTCATCCTGGGCGGCGACGGCGTCCGCCACCCGCTTGCCGATGGTTCCGTAGCCGTTGATGGCAATCCTGGCGCCCATGGACCTCCCGACGGGCGAGAGGACGCGGTACTATTTCATGGCAGTGCCGCCCGCGCAGGCGGCAGGTAGAGTTCCCGCCGGAGGCGCGGCACCATGGCCATGAGAACGGCGACCTCCGTCAACTCCGTTCGGTCCATCCGCCCCTCCGTAAGGTAGCCGATGGCCCCCTCCTTCCGCCCGATCTCCGCCACGCCCGAGAGCTCCTCCATGGCCTCCCCCACCGTCCTCCCCGCCTCCACCGCCTGGAGGACCGCCGGTGGGTGGACGAACCCGGGCCCCGTCCCCACCGTCACCCGGCCGCCCCGGTCCGCCACGGCGCAGTACTGGATGTCCAGGGCGGCGGCGAGACCCTCCATTTCCACGAGGCCTGCCTCGACGCCCACCCCCAGGTGCCCCTGACCAAGCGCGGCCTTCGCCCGGGCGATCGCCCCCTGGAGCGCCGCCTTGCCCTGCGGCTGGCGCGCGACTCCGGCGCCGACGGGTCGTCCCTCAACCTCCCCGCGCTCGTACAGGCCCCCCAGGACCCGCCGAACGGCCTCAACCTTGACGGGGTTCGCCGTCCCCACTCGGACCCGGAGGGCGGGCAGCGCCCGGCCGTCGGCCTCGATCTCCCCCCGGGCGATGCGGGTGGCGCTGATGGGCAGGCCGTCGTCGGCCGGGAGCATGGGCACCGTGAGGACCTCCAGGGGACGCAACCCCGCCCGCCGCCGTGCACCGTTGAGCTCCTCCGCCGTGGACCGGGTCTCCTCCGAGACCGCGATGGCATCCAGGTCCTCCCGATGGGCCGCAGGCCCGAAGGGATCGTCGAGGGGGGCGATGGTGAACCGTGCCCAGCCCTGAGCCCGGAGGTACGCCTTCAACGCCTCCTCTCGCTTCGCGTAGGGCCGGACCTCCCTGCCCCGCGCGGCGGCCATGGCGTCGGAGGTGAGGCCGATGAGGACCTCCCGGCCCGCCTCGAAGGCTCGCCGCAAGAGAAGGCGGTGCCCGTCGTGCAGCACGTCGAAGGTGCCCCCCATGCAGACCTTCACGCCTCACACCCCGAACCCGAAGACGAAGACGAGCACGATGATGGAGACGGCCCCCACCCAGAGGATCAGGAGCTGCCGCCGCTTCCGGCGTATGAGCTCCCGATGCTCCGTGGTGCACGCCTCCGAGCAGTACTCCTCCTTCAACGGGATCGCCTTGCCGCAGTTGATGCAGTGCTTGTGCTGCAGGAGCTTCTGGGCCATGCGGGGGAATGGAGCGCCTGGAGGGTTAATAAAAGGGGCGGGCACCGGGGCCTCGCCCAGGGGCGAAAGGTTGATGCCGGTCGTTCTCAAATAAGTAAAAGATTTCGATAAGTCTTTATACGGGATGCCTCATGGAAGGCGTTACCGGCATCGGAGCGATTTATGCAAAAGATGGGCGTCATTCAAAACGTTTCCTACAAGGGCGACCTCCTCGTCAAGGCCGTCTTCGCCCCCCGGGTGGGGCAGGAGGTCTTGGACGGCCGGAAGACGTCCCTGGGACGGGTGCGGCGGGTCTTCGGCCCCGTGGCGGCGCCCTATGTGACGGTGGAACCCCAGGGCGAACCCTCGCTGGGGCTCCTCGGATCCGATGTGTGGGTGGATGTGAAAGGATGAAAAGGCGAAAGGTGGAACACGTGGAGGAGCCCCTACGGTGTCCCGAGTGCGACAGCACCAACCTGGCCTACGACGATGCACGGGGGGAGCTGGTCTGCCAGGAGTGCGGGCTCGTCATCGACGAGGGCATGATTGATCAGGGCCCCGAGTGGCGCGCCTTCGACATGGAGCAGGGGGAGAAGCGGCAGCGGACGGGGGCGCCCATGACCTACACGATCCACGACAAGGGGCTCTCCACGACCATCGGCTGGAAGAACAAGGACTCCTACGGCAAGTCGATTCCCACCAAGAACCGGGCGCAGCTCTACCGGCTGCGGAAGTGGCAGCGACGCATCCGCGTGAGCAATGCCACGGAGCGCAACCTGGCCTTCGCCCTGGGGGAGCTGGATCGCATGGCCAGCGGCATGGGCCTCCCCCGGAACGTGCGGGAGACGGCGGCCATGATCTACCGCAAGGCCGTGAACAAGAACCTCATCCGCGGGCGCAGCATCGAAGGCGTGGTGGCCGCCTCCCTCTACGCCGCCTGCCGCCAGTGCGGCGTTCCGCGCACGCTGGACGAGATCGCGGGCTCCTCCCGGGTCACCCGGAAGGAGATCGGCCGCACGTACCGCTTCATGACCCGGGAGCTGAAGCTGAAGCTCATGCCCACGCGCCCCCAGGACTACGTCTCCCGCTTCTGCAGCGAGCTCAAGCTGTCCGGCGAGGTGCAGTCCCAGGCGATGGACATCCTCAAGCAGGCGGCGGAGCGGGAGCTCACCTCCGGCCGGGGGCCCACGGGGGTGGCGGCGGCCGCCATCTACATCGCCTCCATATTGGCCAACGAGCGCCGAACCCAGCGGGAGGTGGCGGACGTGGCCGGGGTGACGGAGGTCACGATCCGCAACCGCTACAAGGAGCTCACGGAGAAGCTGGGCCTCGACGTGGAGCTCTGAACCCTCAGAAATAGGGGCGGAAGCGGTCCAGGACCTCCATGTCTTCCAGGAGGTCCCGGGTCCTGCACGGCCGCTCCACGAGGAAGAGGCGGGCCAGGTCCTTGGGGGTATCCACGTCCAGCCCTCCCTGGAGGAGTTCCACGGCCTCCGCGGGGACGTTCGCCTTCAGGGCCTCCTCCAGGTGGGCCAGGTGGTCGTCCTTCTCGAACTGAGGCGGGATGGCATCGGGCGGGACCGTCAGGAGGATGGACGTCCCGGGACCGATGGTCGAGGGCACGACGACGACCTGGGGGGTGCGCCGCACGCGGCCCAGCAGGTAGGCGAGGTCCCGGGGCGTGAGGAGGGGCAGATCGGCCGGCAGGCAGAGGAGGACCTCGCCTCCTCGCTCCTGGCAGAACCCTGCCCCCCGTCGGAAGGCCTCGTCCATGTCCACCGGCTCCTCCTCCCGGATCGCCTCCATGCCCCGGTCGCGGGCGCGGTCCAGCACCTCCTCTTCCGGGCTGATGACGGCCACCTCCGCCACCTCCTCGCAGCCCTGGGCGGCGTTTGCCACGTCCTCGAACATGGCCTTCGTGAGGGCCCGTTGCTCCCCCACGTTCAGGACGGCGGCCAGCTTGGGCTTCGTCTCGTGGAAGCTCTTCAGCACGATGGTTGCGATGGCCTTCATCCTCCGGCCTTGGCCCCCCGCTGGCCAAGGGCCTCATCGCTAATCAAGCATTCGTCGGCTACCGCTCCCGGCCATCCAGATCGAGGAGGCGCACGGGCACGACCTGGAAGAGGAGGTCCTCCTCCGAGGGCGACCAATCGGGATACTTTGCGGCCAGGGCCTCCAGGAGGCGTTCCCGCTGTCCGCGCCCCCGGACGCGCTGGGCGAGCCCCTGGACCATGAGCCCCTCGGACCCCACCTCCCCCTCCGCGTCCGCCTCTAGGGCCACGCGTCGGTTGGCCTGAAGGTGAACGACCAGGGGGAGGTCGGGGGGCGTGGGGAAGCAGATGGCGGCTCCGTCCAGGACGAAGCGGACGGGCGCGACGAAGGGGTCCCCCCGGCTCCCGATGCAGGCCAACCGGAGGACTCGTTGCCCCTGCAGGGGGGCCAGCTCCTCCTCCATCGATGCCATGGATCCCGCGGACACGTCGATGCCTAGGGGGTAGATATAGGTAAGGGGGAGGGGAGCTCACGCCCCGGGTGCCGCACCTATTTATGGCGCACTCACCTGGAGCGGCGGGAGGCTGCATGACGCGGGAGGCCGACCTCGTCGTCCTGGGAGATCGGGTCCTCACCTGGTGGGGGGAGGTCCCGGAGGCGCAGGGGGTGGCCATCGCCGAGGGGCGCATTCTCGCCGTGGGGTCCCGCGCCGAGGCCCGGGGATGGGCGGGTCCCGACACCCAGCTCGTGGACGTGGGTCCCCGCACGATCCTGCCCGGCTTCGTGGACAGCCACACCCACCTGGCCACCGTGGGGGCAGAGCGGCGGGCCCTGGACCTGCGGGGCGCCTCCTCCTTGCAGGACCTCCTGGGGCGCGTCCGCCGAAGCGCCCGGACCCTCCCTCAGGGGGCGTGGATCGTCGGCCGCAACTGGGACGAGAGCCGATGGCCCGTCCGTGCCTACCCCACCCGGGAGGACCTGGATCGGGGGACCTCGAACCGTCCGGTCGCCCTGAGCCGCGTGGACATGCACATGGCGGTGGCCAACTCGGCGGCGTTGGAACGCCTCGACTTGGAAGGTCTGCCGGGGGTGGAGGTGGACGACGCGGGGCGACCCACGGGCATCCTGAAGGAGGAGGCCTTCGAGGCCCTCCTCGCCTTGACGCAGCCGGGGGAGGCCGCCATCGTGGAGGGGCTTCGGGCCATGGTGGCCAAGGCCCATCGCCACGGGGTGACCTCGGTCTCCGACGTCGTCCGGCCGGCGGAGGTGGCGGCGTACATGCGGCTGCAGCGGGCAGGGGAGCTCCGTCTGCGGGTGAACCTCATGCCCCGCATCGAAGGGGGCGAGGCGTTGCGCGGGACCGGCATCTCCACGGGCCTTGGCGGAGCGACCCTTCGCATTGGCCCCCTCAAGGCCTTCATGGATGGCTCCCTGGGCGCCCGGACCGCCGCGCTCTCGGAGCCCTTCGCCGACGATCCCGGCAACCGAGGCCGCCTCATGTACGAGGAGGCGGAGATCCGGGAGCTCGTCCAGGGGTTCGCGGAGGCGGGCTTCCAGCTCGCCCTCCACGCCATCGGGGACCGGGGCATCGACTTGGCGCTGCGCTCCCTCGCGTCCGCCGAGGGGGAGCGGCATCGGATTGAGCACCTGGAGCTCCCCCGGGAGGAGCACCTGAGGGCCATGGCACGGAACGGCCTCGTGGCCTCCATGCAGCCCAACTTCATCGGAGAGTGGAGCGTGCCGGGGGGGATGTACGAGGATCGCCTCGGGGCGGCCCGGCTGGCGGCGAACAACCCGCTCCGCCGTGTCGTGGACGCGGGGATCCCCCTCGCCTTCGGCTCGGACATGATGCCCTTCGGCCCGCTGTACGGGGTCCACTGGGCCGTGAACGCCCCCTTCGAGGACCAGCGGCTGTCGCCGGAGGAGGCCCTCCGGGCCTACACCCGGGGGGGCGCCTACGCCACGCAGGAGGAGGGGCTGAAGGGCAGCCTGGAGCCGGGGAAGCTGGCGGACCTTGTGGTTCTGGAGGGGGATCCCCGGGCCGCGCCGGAGGGCCTCCAGGACACAGCCGTGCACATGACGGTGTTCGACGGCCGTGTCGTCTATCGTGCGGCGTAGCTACGGCCGCACCCGCTGAAGCCGGATGTACTCCACCTCCGGCCCCAGCCGCCCGAAGAGGATCTCCTTCCGCACGCCGTGGGCCAGACGCACGGCGCGGCTCACCTCGGGCCACATGCCGCGGTGTCCCTGGGGCAGGGCGTGGACCAGGTACTTCGCGTGGTGCTCCTCCGGATCCCCCTCGTAGGCCCGGAAGTGGGAGCCGTACTTGAAGCCGGTCTTCACGATGACCCCCCGCTCCTTCAGGTCCTCGTACACGCGGAGCCGCATCTCCAGGTCGGGCTGGACGGCCTTGGCCTCCTTGAGGAGCGCCGCGAGGCCGATGCGACGCCCTGTCTGGGCCCGCTTGACCTGGATGGCGCCATGCCGCAGGAGGTAGACCGTCTCCAGGAGGGACAGCTGGAGCTTCTCCCCCAGCATCTTGCCGTAGAACCCCTCCTCGTAGAGGCGCGTCGCCTCCTGGGGGTCCAGCACGATGGCACGGTCCCGCAGGAAGAGGGCCTCCGCCGGGGGATGCCCCCCCTCCCCCTCCAGGCGGCCCCGCGGAGAGGCCTTGGTGACCTTGTAGAAGGTGATGTCGCTCTCCTCGTCCACCACGGCCACCAGGAGCTGTTTGCGCACCGTGGCCACCTCCTCCAGGTGGGCCTCCAGCTCCTCGAGGTCAAAGACGCTCCGCTCCGAGAGGGCCAGGACCCAGTACTTTGTGGGCCCCTTGTCGGGCCCCGTTCCCCGGGGGAAGACCCGGAAGTCCAGGGGCGGCACCCCGGGCTTCACCACGTACCCCCGCTGCCGCAGGTCGCGGTACACCAGGTACCTAATCTCGAACTTCGTCGTGTGGAGGTCACCCTCCCGCAGCAGGCCCTCCAGCGACAGGAGTCGGCCCCGTCTGCGAATGACGAGCTTCCCCGCCTCTTGGAGGTACGCCGCCTCCACCAGGTCGAGCTCCACCCCCCCGCCGGGCAAGGGCTGGCCGTGGTAGCCGCGGTTGTAGAGCTGGCTCCCCTCCGCGGGGTCCTCCACTACGACCTTCCCGCTTTCCAGCCGGCCCCCCATGGGCTGACCTATGGGGGCGCCCATATAAGCCATGACGCGCGGGGGGAGGCCACGCCGGGGAGCGGAGGGCAAGGTTCGTCATTATATAGAAGAATATTCTATCTAACCACGTGGATCGGGAGCGGTTGCTGGACGAAGTGCGGGATCTCCTCTCCCGAACGGGGTTCTTCGTTAGCGAGCAGCATTGGAGCCGGGGCCTGAGCTTCGACGTGGCGGCCCGGCGGGACGACGTCCTTCTCCTGGTGAAGGTCCTCCTCAACGTGGACGCCTTCAGCGAGGCCGCCGCCCGGGAACTCCGGTGGATCTCCGCCAGCCTCGGAGCCGCGCCCCTCCTCGTGGGCGTGAAGAGCAGCGCCGGCCCGCTGGAGGCGGGCGTTGTCTACGGGCGGTTCGACGTCCCCATCGCCTCCCTGGAGACGCTGAAGGAGTACCTGGAGGAGGGCGTGCCCCCCTTCATCTTCTCGGCCCCCGGCGGCCTCTACGTCAGGCTGGACACGGAATTGCTGCACCGGGCTCGGGAGGTGGACGGCCTCTCCCTGGGCCAGCTGGCGGAGGTGGCTCACGTCTCCCGGCGGACCATCCAGATGTACGCGGAGGGCATGAGCGCCACGGTGGAGGCCGCCCAGCGGCTGGAGGCCTTCCTGCGGGAGCCCCTCGTCGTGCCCCTGGACCCCTTCGCCCGGGACGAGGCACCCTCCCCGGGCTCCCAGAGAGTCCGCGACGCGGCGGGCTTTAAGGCGCAGCTCATGGAACTCCTCCGAGGGCTGGGGTACGAGGTCCGGCTGGCCTCCCGCTCCCCCTTCGACGCCATCACCCGGGACCAGCGGGTCCTCTTCCTGGCGGGCATGGGCCGGCACGAGCGGGACCTGGGCCGCAAGGCGGAGGCGGTGGCCAACCTCTCCCGGGTGGTGGAGCGGGACCCGATCATGTTCGTGGTGCGGCGGGCCCGCCGCATCCTCTCCGGGATCCCCATCATCGACTCCAAGGAGCTCCGCAAGCTGCGCGGGCGGGAGGAGATGGTGGAGCTCGTCGAGGAGCGGAGGGAGTGAAGGTCCTCCCCCTGGGGGAGGGCGAGGTGGCCCTGCATCCGGTGATTCGGGGCCTCGTCTCGGAGGCCGCGAAGGTCCGGACGCTCCTGGAAGCCGCCCCCTACGACGCCGTTGCCCTTTCCGTCTCCCCTGAGGAGCTGGAGGTCCTCCAGGCGAACCCGGGGGTGAAGGCGCCCCCCGCCAACACGGAGGAGGAGGTGTACATGGAGGGGCTCTCCCGCTTCGGGGCCGTGGAGAAGCCCCCCCCGTGCTTCACCGAGGCCGTTCGCGTGGCCCGAGCCCTCGACGTGGCGTGCCTGGCGCTGGACCTCGACGAGGAGGCGTTTGCGGAGGCCTACGCCCGCGAGGTCTCCGGGGTGGAGATGGTGCGCTACTCCCTAGGCCTGAAGCGGCTCCGCCGACGCGCGTTCCCCTCCACCAGCCCCGAGGCGTTCCTCGAGGCGTTCGACGCCGCCGTCAACCGCCTCCGGGGGCATCGGAGGCTGGAGCGGGTCCGGGAACATCATATGGCCGAGGCACTGCGTGGCTTGGTGGAGGAGTTCCGCCGCATACTGGCTTTGGTAGAGCACGAACGCGTCCCAGGGGTCCTGCGCGCCCTACAGCCGTAGGCGCGTCACAGCCTACGGCGGCTCGGGAAGGTGGATGATGACGCCGCGGTCCACGTCGCCGATGTCCACGGTGCGGATGGCGGTCTCCAGGATCTCGATGTCCGTGGAGACCCACGTGGTGCCCCGATCATGGCGGAACAGCCGCACGTAGCCACCCTGCGTCCCGATAACGACGTCATCCCAGTAGTCCCCGTCCACGTCCCCCACGCGGAGGCTGTTGACGGCGCTTCCCATGGAGCTGAGGGGCGTCCGGCCCCAGCTTCCGTCGTTGGCGAACCAGTAGATGTTGCCGTCGTTGGACCCCGTGACCACGTCCAGGTTCTCGTCGCCGTCCAGATAGCCCACGTCCACGCTGAAGACCGTGCCTGTGGCCGTGAGGGTCCGGGAGGTGCCCCAGGCGGGGCCATAGTAGATGCGGGCGTCGTCGCTGGCGGCCGCCACCACGTCCAGGTTCTCGTCGCCGTCCATGTCCCCGAGGGCGATGTCGTTTACCGGCGCCCCCACGGAGATCACCTGGACATCGGGGATCGTGATGAACCGCCGGACCACCAAGTGGTCCACGTGCAGCGTGTCCAACTCGGTGTTCCCACTGATGCGGTCCGTGTCCCTAACCCGCAGGTAGATCTGGTTCCCCACCACGTCCTGCGGCAGGTTGGCCGCGTAGTACGTGTCGTCGTCCACGGTGGTCAGAACGGTGGCTAGGTCGTTCCACGGGCCGGTCTGCGCGACGGCCCATTGGAACTGGAACAGGTCGACTTCAGCGCTCTCCGTCTGGGAGCCCAGGGAGAAGAAGCTGTTGGGACTCTCCTGGTTGTTGTACTCCGTCTGGATCCAATCCAGGGAGCGGGCGACATTGGACAGGCGCACCTCGTCGATGATGCCCTCCACGGAGCGCTCCTCGCAGTTGGAGTTCCCGATGAAGAAGGGGCCGCTGTTCTTCAGGTTCCCAGAGAGGGGCCCCGACGTCTCCTGGCCGCCGTCCCGGTACCCGATGACGGTGGCGCCGTTCCACGTCATGCTGAAGTGCGCCCACTGGTTCTCGTAGTCGCCGACGCTGGGGCTCTGGTTGAACTGGCTCCCGACGTCGTTGGTGACCCGGTAGTTCGCCTGGGGCGACTTCAGGTTGATGCGGATGGACTCCGCGTTGGCCCCGCTGCAGTCCCACTTCTCCACGAGGCGGGAGTTGTTCTCCGCCAGGGTGCTGGAGTCGTACACCCACGCGGAGACGGTGAAGTCCCGGGCGATGCTGATTTCCCCCGTATCCACCTGGGCGCCGTCCTGGTACCCGTTGAAGTCGTAGGCGTTCCCGACCTTCCCCGCCGCGCCTTGCGTAACGCCCGTCAGGAGGCCGTTGTGCCCGTTCCCGGTGGCGTCCTGGGCGTTGCCCCCGACCTCGTTGAAGTGCCACACGCCGACGTAGCCGTTGCTCCAGACCCCGTCCCGGTCCTCCTGGTTGAGGGCCCCCGCGTTCCCGTAGTACATGTAGAGGATGGTGTCGGTGCCCGACGGCAGGGACGGGACCTTCACCCAGGCCACGAGGGCCCCCGTCACCCCGTCGAAGCCCTCGATCTCGTGGCTCAACTTCGTAGCGCCGTCGGAGGAGGTGAAGAGGATGTCGTCGCCGCTGTCCTGGGCGTTGGCGGCGAGGTCGCCATCGGAGCCCATGGTGATGAGCACCGGGAACTCGGTCAGATCGCCCCCGACCTCGTTGCCGTCGATGATGATTTGCTTGCGGTAGTCCCAGTCGAGGTCGTACCACGCCAGGGTCCCGGCCTCGTCGTAGTGGGCCTGAATCATGGCCTTGTAGGCGTTCCCGCCCGAGGCGATGGTCTCCGATCGCCAGAGGTGCTCCATTCGACTCGCCTCACCCGACTGCTGGACCACCTGGATGCCGACGTAGTCGAGGCTGATGCTCGTGGGCCGCCCGTCCCCGGTGTCGTCGTCGCCCACCGTCGTGTCCGTGTCGTGGATGCTGACCTGGATGGGACCCCCGGTGTACCCGGCCGCCGTGAGGTCGAAGACCTTCGTGGTCTCCGTCGTCTCCGTGAAGCCGCCCAGGGTCGTGTAGGACCCGCAGGAGGTGCAGAACGCCACCTGGAAGGCCTCCGTTCCGGCGCTGATGTAGCCGTCGATGATGAGGTAGGCCTTGTCGCCGCCGCCCAGGGAGGGCGGTGCGGAGCTGTCGGCCGGTGACCAGATGTAGCGATGGCCGGGGGGTTGGCGGTTGCTGGCCCGCATGTAGTACCGGGTCCAGATGATGATGGTGTCCTCGCCTTCCGTCAGGACCTCGTAGGTCCCGTCGTCGCTGAGGACGTTGGCGTAGCCCCCTTGGGGCGGGGCCTCCACGTCCGCCGTCGCCTCGCTCCCCGGCGTGTAGAACTGGATGACCTCGCCGGGCCCGAGCACCTCCGTGATGGACTCGTACCGGTCGTTGTCGCTCCAGGTGTCCGTGTAGTCGCCGGCCACGGTCCCCTCCACGGGAAGGTCCACAGTCATGAGGTAGTCCGTGGTCTGCTGCGTGCCGAACACTCCGAACTGGTCGTTGATGTAGACACGGACCTGTCCGCCGGCGGTGGCCACCACGATGTCGTTGAAGCCGTCCCCCGTGACGTCCCCCACCTCGATGTCGTTGACGGCGTCGGGGATGTCGTCCAGGAGGGAGGGCGTCCACCTTCCGTCGTTGGCGTAGTACCACAGCTGGCCATCGTTGGTGCCCGCCACCACGTCGGCGTCCGTGTCCCGGTCCAGCAGTCCCGTGGCGACGGCGGTCACGGGGGAGACGAGGTTGTCGATCTCGTACTGCTCCCACTTGTGGCCCACGCCGTCCGCGTTGCGGTACCAGAAGACGCGTCCCGCCTCAAGGCCGTAGACGCTGTCCAGGTCCCCGTCCTCGTCCAGGTCGCCCAGGGAGACGTCGAGGAAGTCCCCACCGCCCCAGGGCGGGTCGTCCCCGAAGATGAGGCACAGGATTCCCGCACA
>CAYGBN010000011.1:0-10358 GCA_964348155.1 uncultured Methanomassiliicoccales archaeon | reverse complement strand
CGGTGACGACCGGCACCCCCACCTCCTCCGCAGCCTTCCGGAAGGACTCCACCAGCGTTCGCGTCCAGAAGCCGTCGTTCTCGTAGAAGGTGGCGTACCAGGTCTCATCGGCCCCAAACCAGCGGACCCCAAAGTCGTTGAGGCCCGTGATGACGTCGAGCTTCCAGCGGGGCCCCCGGACGGTGATCTGCTTGGAGAGGTGGTACTCCTCGTCCGCATCCACGACTCGCTTGATACGGAAGCTGTAGCTGTTGGTCCCGAACAGCCAGTTGTCCAGGTTGTTGGCGGCGAGGTCCACGCTAAAGGCATAGCTCGTGGAGTCATTCACCGCCGCGCCGCCCACCGGAGGCTGGCCGGGCCTCGCCCAGACCTGGATCCCCCCCAGGCTCTCCGAGATGACGATGTCGCCAAACTCCACGCCGGCGTCCGTCGTCTGGACGGTGACCTTGACGTAGACGACGTCCGTGAAGTTGAAGGTCGTCGCAGGCTGCGTGTGCTCGGGGTCCATGAAGAACTCCAGGTTCGGGTAGTCGGGGAAGCCGCCGTCGGCATCCGTCACGGTGAGGGTATCCACGATGGCGAAGCGGTTGTTGGGCGGCTGCACGGCGCTGGCCTGCAGCTCCGTGCTCACCGAGTAGGGGCCCAGGGCCAGCTCGGAGCCGTCGAAGCCGTAGGCGTCGGAGGAGGTCTTGAATCGGTACTCATAGACGTAGAAGTCGTCCACGAACCCCAGGTACGTGAAGGCGTCCGTGTTGCTGGGCACGGTGGAAGCATCCGGCACGCCTCCGCCGTAGACGATGGGGGCCACGGGGAGGGTAGCTTGGTCGTAGAGGAAGAACTGGTTCAGCAGGTCGACGTTCTTCAGATACTGGCTCACGACCACCACGACGACCCCCTCGCCCTTCACGAAGGTCCGGGTGCCGTTGGCGTCCCAGCCGTTGGTGTCCCAGTCCTGCTCCTCAAAGATGTCGTAGCGCTGGTTCTCCGTTCCGAAGCCGAAGTTGCTCAGGATGGCGCTGCCACCCGCGCCGCCGGTCGAGCCCCCGCCCTGGCTCACGCGGAGAATGAGGCGGGTCCTGGACTCGTGCCCGTCCAGGTCCGTGGCGTTGAGGATGATGATTCCGCCGTCCCAGGCCGCCTGGGCGTTGCAGGCGAAAGTGCGGCGGAAGGTGTCCTCCCCGCCGGGGGTGAGGGCGTAGAAGGCCGGCGGGCAGCTCCCCGAGCCGAAGGTGACGTAGGCGTGGACTGACGCCGGGTTCAGATCCTCGTCGGGATCGATGACCTTGGCGAAGAGCGTCCACGCCTCCCCCGCCGCGGCTGGATCTCGGGTCAGCTTCGTGGACGGCTCGGCGTCCACCCACTTGTCCAGGAAGACGGGAGCGTGGGCCCCGTCGGCCCCCAGGAGGGCTTCGTCCCACAGCACGATGCCGCGGTCCAGGTCCACCACCATGACGGAGACGGTGGCGTTCTGGGCCACGCTCTCGTTGAGGTAGCTCCACACCTCCCCGATGTTCCAGGTGGCGTCGGGACCGCTGATGCCGTAGGGCTTGACGCTCATGCCGTCGAAGTGGGTCCCCCGGGTGCGGAGGACCTCGGTCTTGTTGTTGATGGTCAGGTAGACCCGCGTGGATCCCTCGAAGAGGTTGTCCCCACCCAGGTGGGTGAGGTTCACGTACGCCCCGTCCCACGCGCCGGCGTCGTACACCCCCGCCAGGCTGCCGTCGAAGGAGACCCGGTCCGTAGCCGTCGGCGTGGGGATGGTGTAGACCCACAGGATGATGGAGGAGAAGATGATGACCGTGATGAGCAGGACTAGGATGGTCCCGACTACTTCGGATACCCCGGCGCGGTCAAGGCGCCTATTCTTCAGCAACACACGTCCTCCGAGGGCCTCGTAGGCGGATTTCCTCCGCCTCCTGGCTATTTAACCGTTGGCGAGCGATTTTCACGAAGGAGAAGATGTCCTCCCGTGCCCGCTCATCCTTCCTCACGGGCCCCCTCCCGCTTCTTCGGGATCGGGGCCTTCTTGAAGACGTAGAGGAGCTGAGAGGTCCCGCCCTCCGCTCCTCGGAGGGGCAGGACCCGCACGCTGCAGAAGACCTTCCCCTTGGTCCCCTTCAAGACGAAGGCCTTCTGCCCCTGGGAGAGCTGCCCGTTGACCAGGGGCCTCGGCCCCACGAAGTCCATCTCCTCTAGCCGTCGACCGGCCACATCCTGGGGCTTGAGCTCCTTCGTCCAGGCCTTCCCCACGAGATCCTTCTCCTTCCACCGCAGGAACTTCCTCCCGCGCTCGCTGAGGCCCGTGACGCGCATGCCCCCGTCCACCCAGATGACGGCGTCGGCCACCTCCTCCACGGCGGTCCCGATCCGCTGGAAGGCCCGTACGGCCTCCTGCTGCAGCTTTCCGTTCTCGATGGCCGTGGCGACCTGGTTGGCGATGCCCGTGACGATGTTGATCTCCTTACTGGTGAAGTAGTGGCGAGAGGTTGTGCTGTCCAGGGTCATGATCCCCTGGGTCTGCCCCTTGGACACGAGGGGAAGGACGAGCATGGACTTCAGCTCCCAGGCCTCGATGACGTCCGGGGGAAGCATCTCCTCCTGGGGAAGGTCCCGGACCACGGTGGGCAGCCGCTGGTGGACCACCTTGTTCAGGAGGCGAGGGGCCTCCGCCTCGGAGAGGGGCCGCGACAGGAGCGCCTCCGCCAGGGCAGGCCGGGGACTGTAGGCCTCCGCCGGGATGCACGTCCGTTCGGCGGCGTTGTACAGGAAGATGGCGCAGCGGTCCACCCGTGTGAGCTGGGGGGCGATGCGCACCACCGACTTCAAAACCTCCTGCAGCTCCGTGAGGTTGCCCACCATCTCGGAGACCCCGATGAAGGCCGCCAGGACGTGCGTCTCCCCCAGATCGCTCTCTTTGAGCATGCGTTCAATGCGTATCTGCTGGGCTGCGAGCAAAAACCTTTCGTGGCCATTATCAACCGCGCCTTTGAGCCGCTGGGGAAAGGCTTTAACCCTCCCGGGGGTAGAGAGGCGACGATGTACGCCGTGTTCCTATTCTCCGCGGAGGCCGCGGGGGAGGCCCGCAGCCTCGTGTCCGACGACCTCGTGAGCCGCCAGAGCGTGACGCTTCGCGATGCCGAGGCCCTGGGAGCCGACTTGGAGGGCCTTGTGGTGGCCATCGAGGGGCTGGAGGCGGCCATCGAGCGGTTCGCCGAGCTGGCGGGGGACGCCGCCCAACGGCTCCCGGAGGCGAAGGCCGCCGCCGTCCAAGCCCTCCTCAAGCGGGAGGAGGAGGATGCCGCAGAGGGCGTGGGCTTCCTCTTCGGATGACGGTGTGCCGCGGGAACGACCCTTTTAACGGAGGAGCCATCTTCCCTCGCGTGCGCTGTGCGCGCTGCGGCACGGAGTTCGAGGGCAACTTCTGCCCCAGCTGTGGGTTCCCTGCGGCGGGTCCGCGGGCCCGGGAGGGCGGTCCCCTGCAGACGTTCCTTGGCGTCCTCTGGACCCTGGCCATCGCCCTCTTCCTGGCCTACCTGACCGCCATCTTCGTGGCGGTGGTTTTCGTCTCGCCCGCCATCGTGGGAGGTATCCTGGGCGGCTCGTGCGAAGACTGCCTGGCCGTGCTGTTCCTGGTCAATCCCTTCTCAAGCCAGCTCTTCCACGCCGTGCTTCTGGAAGGGACGGGCTTTCTCCTCTGGTTCTTCGTCGTCATTGGCCTCCTGGTGGGCCTTCTGCTGTACATGCTCCTCTTCCATGGGAGGGCCCTGGGGAGGTCCCTTCGGCTCCCCCTGGCCAGGGTGGGGGAGAAGGCCAGGTCCCGGAGTTCCCTGGTTGCCCTGGGGCAGATCTTCCTGGCCGTCCTCTTCTTCGACTACGTCTACTTCGTCCACATTCTCCCCCGCCTTGGGATCCAGGCCCAGGCGCCGCCCGGGTTCCTGGAGCTCCCGGACTGGTATCTGATGTTCAGCTTGGTGGAGGCCGCCTTCACGGAGGAGGTCGCCACCCGGGTCGCCCTCATCGGCCTCCCCCTGGCCCTGGCCTCCCTGGCCGTCCGCCTCTACCAGGCGTCTCAGGGGCCTCGGAGTGCGGGCTACGTTCTCGGCGCCCTCAAGCACCTGGCGGGAGGCCAGGTCCACGGCGCGTCGCCCCCCTTGACGCAGGCAGCGGGGGCGCTGCTCATCCTTCTCTCCGCGGCCTTCTTCGGCTACCTCCACGTCCTCACGTGGGAGGCGGCCTGGAAGTTTGTGGACACCTTCGTGGGCGGCCTCGCCCTGGGGTACCTCTTCCTGCGACGGGGGGTCGTGGCCTCCATCCTCCTTCACTTCTCCATCAACGGCTTTACGGTCCTCGTCACGGCTGCGGGTGGAGAGGAGAGCCTCCTGTCCCTCGTGCTGCTGGGGCTGTTCTACCTGGGGCTAGCCGGCCTTGGGACGGGGTTCTTCGTCTACTACCTCCGAGAGGCGGGACGCCTCCTCCTGCGGGCCCTGCCGCGCAGCCCCCGCACCGCCGTGGCCGCCTCCGCGCAGCAGCCGGGGACCCTCCCGGGGCCGCGCCTGGAGGCCGCCTTCCCCGTGGCGTGTCCCAATTGCGGGGCCCGTGAGGCCGTCTACGAGGCCGGTTCGTTGCGATGCGCCGTCTGCGGAGGCCTCCTCTAGTCCCGGGGCGCCTCCACCGGCACGACGCGATCCAGGAGCGCCTCCACGTCCTCCGCCTCCACGGTGACCAGGATGTCCCCCAGCGGGGAGAGGGCGGAGAAGGAGACGCGGCCGGCCCACGCCGCCTGCTTGCTCAGGTGGAAGACGATGCGATTCCCCCGGGCCGCGCCCGCCAGGACCTCCCGGGCGGAGCTCCGGATGTGCTGCGCGCGAAGCAGCTCGGCGAACCGCTCCAGGCTCCGTGCCTCCCCCGCGACGACCTCCCCCTCCGTCAGCTCGGCGTCGGGGAAGAGGTTCAGGAGGGCCTTCCTGACCTCCGCCGGGCTCTCCGTGGGGTGGCAAGGCGTCTCCAAGTGGATGCGAGGCAACGTGCGTCCATCCCTCCCTCGTACATAATCCCCACCCGACTCCGCAAAGGTTTTCAGCCGGGAGGGCGAATCCCCACGGAATGCGGGAGGAGATACTCTCCACGGCCCTCCGCTCGGGGATCCTCTTGGAGCCCGAGTTGGTGGACTTCCTGGCGGAGCAGGAGGCGCCCCTGGACCGTCTCACGGAGATCCTGGAGTTGGTAAACCCGCCTCCCGCCGTCCTCACCCTGCAGGATGTGCAGTCCCTCCCTCCCTCCGCCTCCCCCACCCAGGCGGCGATCCTCTCCCCCCCGCCCCCTCGGCCCGCCTCGCGGGGGGCCTCCCGCATGGACTACGACGCCGAGGTGCAGGTCGTCAAGGAGATCACCGGGAGCTCCACCTGCACGGGGGAGATCGGCGACTTCGCCCGCTACTTCGGCCACCGGTTCCGGACCCTCGCCGCCCTCCTCCGGCGACGCCGGGAGCTGCGGGCCGCCGTCTCCGTCCACCGGGCGACGCGGATGACCCGGGAGTCCCGCTTCATCGGCATCGTCCAATCCGCCAAGCAGACGAAGGCGGGCCACCGCCTGCTTCAGGTGGAGGACGAGGAGGACACCTGCCAGGTGCTCGTCCCCAGCCGAGGGGATGGGGCGGAGGAGGTGGCGGTCACCGACGAGGTCCTGGGGTTCGTTGCCCGCCCGTGGAAGCGGGGCATCCTGCTGGCGGACGCCGTGTTCCGGCCGGACGTCCCGCGCTCCCACGCCTTCCGCGGATCGGACATCCCCCTCTGTGCCGCCTTCGTCTCCGACCTCCACGTGGGGAGCCGCTTGTTCCTGGAGGACCGCTGGGCGAAGTTCGTTAAGTGGATGCGGGGGGAGGAGGCGGGCCGCGTGAAGTACCTCGTGGTGGTGGGGGATGCGGTGGACGGGATCGGCGTCTACCCCCGGCAGGACGAGGACCTGGCCATGGACGACGTCTACCTGCAGTACGAGGCCTTCGCGGCGGCCCTGGACGAGCTGCCCGAGGAGGTTCACATCACGGTCCTTCCGGGCAACCACGACGCCGTCCGGCCTGCGGAGCCCCAGCCGTCCCTCCCGGAGGCCATTCAGAAGCTCTTCCACCGGGAGGTTCTCTTCCTGGGCAACCCCGCCTCCTTCCGCCTCCATGGTGTGGACGTCCTGGCCTACCACGGACGGAGCATGGACGACTTCGTCACCGGGCTGCCGGGAATGTCCTACGACCGCCCCCTGGCCTCCATGGTGGAGATGCTCCGCCGGCGGCATCTGGCCCCCTTCTACGGGGGGAAGACGCCCCTGGCCCCCGAGGCGGCGGATCACCTCATCGTGGACGCCGTCCCCTCCGTCTTCGCCACTGGCCACGTCCACGGGCTGGGGGTGGGGACCTATCGGGGCGTCACGTTGCTCAACGCCTCCACGTGGCAGGCCCAGACCTCCTACCAGCGCATGCACAACATCTCCCCCCGCCCCGGCATGGTTCCCGTGGTGGACCTCCAGACGGGGGAGACCTTCGTAAAGGCCTTCTAGGCCGCACGCCTTGGGCGGCCCGATGCGGCTTCTCGCGGTGGGCGATGTCCATGGGGACCACCACCTGGAGGCCCTGCGGGAGCGTTTGGCGGAGCGCCCTGCCGTGGATCTCGTCCTTCTGGCGGGTGACATCACGGAGCGCAACGACCTCCCCGCCTTCGGGCAGGTGGTGGACGCCATCCGGGAGGCGACGGATGCCCCCCTCTACGGCGTCTTCGGCAACGAGGAGTGGGCGGAGTCCCACGATGCCTACCGCGAGGCCTTCCCCGTGACCTTCCTCCACGACGAGGCGACGAGCCTGGAGGTTCGGAGCTTCTCCTTCCGCTTGGTGGGGAGCACCGGGTCTCTGGATACCCCCACGTGGTGGCAGCGGACGAACCTTCCCCACATCTACCGGGACTACGCCGAGCGCGTGCAGCGGATCGACGAGTTGCTGGCGGGGGCGGAGTACCGGGTCCTGCTGACGCACTACGCACCCACCTACCGGACCCTCGTGGGGGAGGGGGAGGGCTGGTGGGACCAGATGGGGTCCCGGCGCCTGGAGGAGGTCCTCCTCCGCCGTCGTCCGGAGCTCGTGGTCCACGGCCACGCCCACAAGGGGATTCCCTACGCCGAGCTCCGAACGGACCAGACGACCCTGACGGACTTCGGCCGGGGCCGCGTCATCCCCGTCCACAACGTGGCCTTCCCCGTGCGGAAGGACGTCACGATATTGGAGGCGACTGGCTGAGGAACCTTTAAGACCCGCCCGCGTCTAGTCACGCCCCAATGGGCCAGAGGGATGGGCGCCGCCTCTCCCCCGGGGTTGTCAACCTGCTCCGGGACCTTGCCATCGCGTTTCTGCTGGTGGCCATCATCATGGCCGGTCTCTTCGCCTACACGCGCGTCTGGCCGCCCATGGTCGTGGTGGAGAGCTCCAGCATGCAGCACAGCGACGCGCGGAGCAGCCTGGGCGTCATCGACACGGGGGATATCGTCCTCGTGCAGAGCGCCCCGCGCCGCCAGGACGTCGTCACCTACGTGGACGGCCGCGCCCGCGGCTACACCACCTACGGGGACTTCGGCGACGTCATCATCTTCCGTAAATCCGGCAGCCTAGAGCAGACCCCCGTCATCCACCGGGCCATGATGTTTCTGGTCTGGAACGAGACCTCGGGAGGGTTCGACGTCCCCAGCCTCAACGCCCTGGAGCGGGGGGTCGACTGGACCTCCAACCGCGAGGAGCCCCTGGGCCTGGGGAACGGCGACCACGTGGAGGTGCGGGACGTGCGCGGACTGAACATCCGCTTCCAGTTCGACACCTTCATCAGCTTCGCCAGACGCGCCGAATGTCCCGACCCCTGCAGCGGGTACGTGACCATGGGGGACAACAACGCCGCGGGGCAGGGGGGCTACGACAGCTGGATTGTGAAGGAAGAGTGGGTCCTCGGCCGCGCCCGCGGCGAGGTTCCCTGGTTCGGGCTGCTGAAGCTCGTCATCAGCGGGGACTTCCGATGGAACGATGCCGAGGCCCCGTCCAACTCCTGGTCCAACCTGACGGTGGCCCTCATCCTCCTGGTGGCGGGCCCCGTGGCCCTGGACATCGTGCTCTCCCGGCTGAGCCGCCGGAGGGGGGAAGAGGAGTCCAACCCGGGGGACGACGAGCCTAGATGATGGTGGTCTGGATCCGTGGGCGGTAGTTCCGGACCTCGGAGAGGATCTCGTCCCGCTCCAGCACCCGGCGCACGTCGAGCCCCGAGACGCTGGACTGGATCTCTTTCGTCCGACCGCCCCGTCCGAAGGACTTCACCTTGGCGTTGATGAGCCCCAGCATGTCGAGCTCGGAGATGAGGTCCGTCACGCGCCGCTGCGTCAAGGGGCTCACGCTGACGCGCTTGGAGAGCTGGCAGTAGGTGTCGTAGACCTCTCCGGTGGTAAGCTTCACGTTCCCTGCCTCCTCCTGGAGGATGATGCCCAGGAGGATGAGCTTGGAGTGCGTGGGGAGGGACTTCACCGCCTCGATGACCGTGTCCAGCTCGATCTTGTTCTTGGCCATCTGGACGTGGCGCTCCGTGATGTCCTCCTCGCCGCGCCGGTCCGCCAGTTCGCCGGCCACCCGCAGCAGGTCGAGGGCCCGGCGGGCGTCGCCGTGCTCCTGGGCCGCCAGGGCGGCAATGAGCCCGATGACCCCCTCCTCCAGGACGCCGGGGTCGAAGGCCAGGGCCGCCCGCTCCTCCAGGATGTCGCGCAGCTCCTCCGCGTTGTAGGGCGGGAAGACCATCTTCTCGTCGCTCAGCCGGCTCTTGACCCGGGGGTCCAGGAACTCCGCGAACTTCAGGTCGTTGGAGATGCCCAAAACGCTGAGCTTCGCCTGCCCCAGGTCGTCGTTGATCTTCGTCAGGTGATACAGGACGTCGTCGCCGCTCTTGTAGACGAGCTTGTCGATCTCGTCCAGGGCGATGACCACCACCCGGGGCTTCTCGTCGATCCGCTTCAGCAGGAGGTTGTACACCCGCTCCGTGGAGAGGCCCGTGAAGGGAATCCGCTCGTCGAAGTCCCGGATGAAGCGGTTCCCCACGTTCTGGAACACCCCATACGGCGTGTCGACAATCTCGCAGTTGATGTAGAAGTACTCGACCCGGTCCCACGCGTCCGCCCGCCGCATCTCGTTGCCGATGTACTTCACCACGGCGGTCTTCCCCGTCCCCGTCTTCCCGAAGATCATGACGTTGGACGGGCGCTCCCCCTGCAGGGCGGTGGCCAGGATGGAGGCCAGCTGGTCGATCTGCTCCTCTCGGTGAGGCAGGCGTTCGGGGATGTAGGAGGGGCGGAGGACCTCCCGGTTCTCCCGGAAGATGGATTGCGTGCGCAAGTAGGGTTGAAAGATGTTTCTCTCCATCGAACGTCTCCCCCGTCGAGGGCCGCGGCCGTCCCAAGAACCGCCTCCCCCGGCAGACCGACGGGGTATCTTCGGGGCCTACAAAAGCCTTTGTCCCGCGGTCCCGGTCGAACCACTTTTTTGGAACGTCTGGCCCCCCTGGCTTGGGGGTTTATAAGGGGGCTCCGACGGCCGCGTGCGGGGCGGACGGACCGGGGTCGCCGCGGGCCTCACTCCCGCCAGTCGAGGCCCACCGTCCGGACCCCGACCTTCGGGATGAGGGGCCGCCTCCGCTTGTGGACTGCGCGACGGATCATCGCCTCGACCTCCGCCACCTTCGGGAGGGGGAGCCCCGTCCGCGCGGCGACCTCCTCCGGCTCCATCTCCAGCTCCATCCCCAGGAGGATGCGGTCCAGGTCGTCATAGGGGATACCTAACTCGCCCTCGTCCGTGTGATCCGCCCAGAGCCGGGGGGAGGGCGTCTTCTGGATGACGCGCTCCGGCACCCCCAGGACCCCGGCCATCTCCCGAACCTGGGTCTTGTAGAGGTCGCCAATGGGAAGGAGGTCCGCCGCGGCGTCCCCGTGCTTCGTGGTGAAGCCCGTGAGGATCTCGCTCTTGTTCCCCGTGCCCACCACCAAGCCGTCCCGCTGGTTGCTCACGGCGTACAGGGCGACCATGCGACATCGGGCCCGCACGTTCCCCAGGGCCGTCCGGTCCTTCACCCCCAGCGCCTCCCGGAAGGCCTCCACCATGGCGGAGATGTCCACCACCTCCATGGAGATGCCGAGGGCCTCGGCCATTGCTCGCACGTCCTCCTCGTCCTCCGTGGGACTCAGCTCGTCCCGCAAGAACAGGGCGTGCACGCGCTCGGGCCCTAGGGCCCGGGCGCAGAGAGTGGCGACCACCGAGGAGTCGAGGCCCCCGCTCATCGCCACCACCGCCAGCTCCTTCC
>CAYGBN010000010.1:38583-45782 GCA_964348155.1 uncultured Methanomassiliicoccales archaeon | reverse complement strand
GCAGGCCCGCTTACCTCCGGTCGCCCTCGCGGCTCACAAGGCGCCACGCCTTCGCGATGGCTAGAGGGGCGGTCTCCGTCATCCTGTAGTCCTCCAGCTCCGTGGGTACGACCCAGCGGGCCTCCTCGACGTCCGTGGCTGCTCGGAGACTCCCATCGACGTAGCTGCACAGGTAGTCGGCCAGGATGTAGTGATAGGCCACCCTTCCTCCCTCCTTCACGATGCTGTCGTATACGTCCAGGAGCTGTAGTGGCTCCACCGAAAGCCCCGTCTCCTCCTCCACCTCCCGAGTGAGGGCGTCACGCGCCCGTTCGCCCAGTTCGACGGCCCCGCCAGGGATGCTCCAGAGGCCAGCACCGGGCTCCACCTTCCGCTTGACGATCAGAACCTTCCCCTCATGAAGAACGACACCGCCCACCGCGGCGACGGGGCGATCGGGATACACCCGTCTCATCCGGCCACCTCCACGAAGTCCTCTAGGACCCGCTGCGTATGGAGGAACCGCAACATGCTGCTTTCCCTCCACCAATGCGCGAGGGGAATCTCCAGCCGGGTGCCCACATGCCCCAGGGCGCTCGCCAGGTCGGGGAAGGAGCGATAGGGCTGGGACATCGCCCGTCTCACGTTCTCCCGCACGTTCCACACCCCCACGGGGAGAATGTAGCCCGGGTGGGCCTCCCGGAGGACCAGGGCCCCCGCCTGCCGCCCCTCCCGGCAGAGGGCCTCCGCGATTGCCAGGCGGGCGGCGTAGTAGCAGCCTCCGATGGAAGCGTAGGTCGACCTCCCCCGGTACCCCTCAGCGTCGGCGAAGACGACGATGCGTCGCCCCGTGGGGTTCCACGTGCTGCCCGGATACCAAGCTTCCACCAGCTCGTACATCCAGGCCCGGGGGAAGAGGAGGATCACGAAGCGATTGTCGAGCTTCCACGATTCGTACACGCGGACGTCGTCGATGAGAGCGTACTCCTTCGACCGCTCCACCAGCTGCCGACCGATGGTGTCGTCGGCGGCGGTGATGCTCCATCGGGTGGGAACGAACCGCCGTCGCTTCTGCACGCCGAGGACGCCCGCGCTGAGGGCCCGAGAGATGCGGGAAACCTCCACGCCGTCTCCATAGAGCGAGAGCATGGCGTCCTTGGCCTTCCAGTCCCCGTCGTACCACGCCTTCTCCAGGGCGCTCTCCGCGCGCGGGGCATCCGTCTCCATCTGCTCCAGGGGCGCGGAGGGACCGTAGGGCTGGACGTCATCCCGAAAGGCCAGGGCCCCTCGCGGGCGGCGGGTGAAGACAGCCTCCACGTCCGCGGGGTTGGATGAGACGGCCAGCTCCTGCAGACCCAAGACGAACCTTGAACCGCCGCGTGCGTCCTCCACGCCCACCCGGCGAATGCCGCGGACCAGCTGGGAGCGGAAACCCACGAAGTCGTCGATGGAGTAGTCCAGCCAGTCCTCGGGATGGTCCAGGATGGCGGTGTCCCCGTGGTATGGAGGGAGCAAGGGGCCGACGTTCAGCTTCGGATAGCCAAACCGGCCCACGAAGATGGAGGGTGGGGAGGATCCGGCCATCTCCCGATGAATCATCGGCAAGGTCTTCATGAGAGAGTGGTAACGGACGAGGAGGGGGCAGCGCGGCTTGCCACAGAGCATCTTGGAGGCCTTGCACGACACGCATAGGCCCTCCGAGACGGCCCGGAGGGTGTCCTTCGGCAAAGGAAGCCACGCGGCCTGCACGACGTCCGACGAACACCAGGGGGTCTTAAAGGCGGGCGAGAGGTGGGTGAATGTACCCGCCCCTAGCTGCAGGCCCCGCAACGCTACCGAGCGGCGAAGATGTGGTATTTCTGCGAGGGGTCCGAGAGCTCCACGTCGATGCGCTTCACGAGAAGCTTCACGGGGTGGTGCAGAGCCGGGATGCGCTCCGCCACGTCCGCAAAGCTGCTGAAGGGCCCCTTCTTCCGCTCCTCAAGGATGGCCCACATCGTCTTCTTCCCCAGCCCCGGGATGAGCTCCAGCATGTGGAAGCGCGTCGTGATGGCCTGGGCCTCGTTGTAGAAGCGGAGGAACCGCTCCTCATGGTCCACCACGATATCCTCGATCACGTAGGGGAGTTCCGCCTGGGCGGAGGCCGTCAGCTCCTCGTATCCGATGCGCCGCTTGACGTGCTGGATCTTCTCCCGCAGCTCCAGGTCCTTCCCAATGTAGACGCGGTCCCCCACGGTCAGGCCTACGCCGGGCTTGGGGGTGAGCTCGAAGAGCTTGAACTCGTCCTCCCCAAGGGCGAAGGCGAGGGGCTCCCTCCGGTGGCGCGGACGCTCGGGATGCCCTTGGGGCAAGTAGTCGATGATGCGCGCGTAGTCCTCCAACGGCATCCCCTTCAGAGGTACTTCGCAACGAGGTCCAAAACTCGCTGGATGTCGTCCTTGCCGAGGGTGAAGCGCTCCTTGGCGAAGACGGAGCGCACCTCCTCGGGAAGGGTGGGCAGGAGGTCGGCGGTCTTCACGGCGTTCTGAGGCGACATGAACTCCAGCTCCAGAAGGTCGTTGACCAGCCTGCGTGCCTTCTTGGCCGACAGGCGGGCGAAGGCCTCCGCGTGTTGCAGGGCGTACCCCTGCTCCGGCGTCAGCTCATCGCGGTCTTCCTTCTCCTTCTGGAGCAGTTCCTTCACCTCGGCCAGCGTGAGAAAGTCCTCCATGGTTGCCCCCTACTCCAGCTTCCTCAGGTGCTCGGGGGTGGCGATGACCTGCTTCGTCAGGCCGCCCTGGCGGACGGCCACGACGTAGGCCCGCCCGCGACGCTCCACCACGGTCCCCGTGAGGCCGTGGTAGCGCTTGTCCGGCTGGCCTTTGGCCACGCTGGGGTCGATGACGATGGCGGCCTTCTCCCCCGGCTCGAAGCGCAGGAAGAAGCGGGTCACGGGAGGGAGTCCCCTATCCCGCGGACGCTTCCGCAGCTTCTGCCGGGTCCGCCGTCGCGGCCCCTTAGACGCTTTCACCATGGGCATCCTCGTCGTGGATCTCCAGGACGTCCAGCTCCACCACCTCCACGGGCGTTCCCAGGAGACCGGCAAGGCTCGGCGTTGTTCGCCCCTCGTCCCCGTGCAGCACCTCCTTCACGTAGGTGCCGGTCTCGGTGCGCATGCGGAGCCGTAGCTCTCGGCCCTGCGCCTTCTCCACCTCCGCCGTTCGCACCCTCCTGTGCCGCTCGAGGTCCGCGCGCCGATGGGCCACCCGCGTGGGCGTCCGCTGGACGATCCGACTGGCCACCAATGCGGTCAATGCCTCATTAACCTTTCCCAGCGTGCGCCTCTCGCCTAGGCGGACACGGACCCCGTAAGTCTTGTCGCACACCCGTTGCTTCAGCTCCGCCACCTCCTCCCGGCGGGAGGGACGCAGGTCCAGCACCTCCACCTGGCCCCCGACGCTGATGGCCCGCGCGACGGAGCCCAGGTCCAGGCGACGCCGGCGGGGGCGCTGCACCTCGAAGACGAAGGGGCGCCCTCCGCCGAGCATCCGGGCGTCGATGTCCTCGCGTCCCATGCCGTGAAAGGCGTGGGCCTCCCCCTCGGCCTGGGCCATCACCTCGCGCGCTACGATCTCCTCCACGCTGGTCTCATACCTCTTCCCCGTGCCGTTGCACTCCTCGCACCCGCGGCCCCGACAGTGCCGGCACGGCCACCGGGTCTGGGGGATGCCGCGGCGCAACTTGCGGTACCGGCCGTACACGTAGAGGGGTGCCACCTGGACGTCCACGTGGTCCAGCATCGTGTCGACGACGGCCGTGACGTCGGGGCGGCCGAACTCCGCGGGCCTCCCCACGGCCTCCTCCACACGCTTCCCCACCTCCCGGTTGACCTCGGCTTTGATGGGTTCGTACGTGCGCAGGCCGGCCTCGGCCCACAGCACCTCCTCCCGCTCCAGGAGCTCTGGGTCGATGCGGGACCCCACGAGAAAGGTGTCAAGTTCCCAGCCACGGAGCTCTGCCGTCACCAGGTCCGCGAACTTCGGGATCTCCTCCACCAGGCCCTCGCAGAGCCAGCACGCCTCGGCCGGCGGGAGGCCCAGCTCGGCAAGCACACGCTCCCCCCGCTCCCGATTGGACAACCCTTTCCCCACTCGCGCATAGAGGCGGCCCAGGCATGCCCGACACAGCGGCCTCGCCGATAGGAGCGCCGTCAGGCCCTCCCCAACCTCCACGGAGAAGCCAGATGCCACCGGCTCCTCTAGCCTGGACGACGCCATATAAACCTTCGGACCTCGGGCAGTAGGCCGGCCTGGCTCAGCGCGTCAGGAAGATCTCAATGCTCGACACGTTGGCGGTACGCCCCTCCTCGCTGGTCACCTGCTCCGTGGAGATCCGAATGTCCTTGACCTTGGAGTCGGGGATGAAGCGGTTGCGGGTGATCTCCGCCACGTCCACGGCCCGTCCGATGGACTTGCCCCGCGCCTTGATGACGACCTCCTTGGTATCCCCGCTGTTGAATTGGGTGACGACCGCCAGCACGTAGTTCATGGTGGGCTTCTTGCCAATGTAGACGGTGTTGTCCTCTGCGATGGGGCTCCCCCCAGGTGGGTGGACGGCGAGATGGAGGTCTGGCGTATATATATGTTCGTTCAGAACCGGCGGCCTGCCAGAGGGTCTGGCTCCCCCCCTGCGCGGGCACGACCGTTTAAATAGGCCCCCGCCTATTTTCCTCCGATGGCCCGGGAGAAGAAGGGCGAGGGGTTCCACTCCGCCGCCGGGCTCATTCGCTACTTCGAGTCGGAGACCGAAAAGGCGATCAAGGTGCCACCGTGGCTCGTCGTCGGCTTCGCCATCGGAAGCGCCCTCATCGTCTACCTGGTCAGCTTCCTCTGGCCCGTCTAACGGAAACGGCGAGGGGCGGAGCGCCGAGGGGGAGATTCCCGAGGGTCTTTTCGAACTCCCGCGGTGCAGAGCACCAGTAGCTCTCGAGGCTACCGCCTTGACCTGGCTAGGCTACCTCGGCACGTCCACGTTTAATAGGGAACGTCACCTTAAGACCATTCCCATGAGGGTTCAGGTCCGGTTGCTGCCTGGAGGGGAGGATGAGTTCCTTGAGATGGAGCCGGAGGCCAACGCGCTCCAGCTTCTCGATCGGCTGGAACTCAGCCCCGACGCCCACATCATCCTGCGGGACGGGCGGCCCCTCCCCGTGGACGCCCTCTTGGCGGACGGGGATGAGCTGGACGTCGTCACGGTGATCTCCGGAGGGAGCCAGCGGGGCCGAACCTTTTAATCGGGGCCCCTCATAGCAGGTCGGTTTCATGCCTCCCCGCGAGGCGGAGATGCTGGCGTTCCTCGGCCTGAAAAGCGTGGAGGACCTGTTTGCGGACATACCGTCAGAGCTTCGCATCGACGGCCTGGACCTGGACCCCGGGTTGGAGGAGGTCGACGCAGTAGGGCGGACGCAGGCCATCCTGGACGCCAATCGTGGGGGGGCGGAGACGGTGTCCTTCCTGGGGGCCGGCTTCTACGACATGTACATCCCCGCAGTGGTGGACGCCATCCTCTCCCGATCGGAGTTCTACACGTCCTACACCCCCTACCAAGCCGAGATCAGCCAGGGCCTGATGCAGGCCCTCTTCGAGTACCAGAGCCTCGTCTGCGAGCTTGCAGGGATGGACGCAGCCAACAGCTCCATGTACGATGGGGCCTCCGCCCTGGGGGAGGCCGCCCTGATGTGCTACCGCGTCACACGCAAGCGCGAGTTCGTGGTTCCGCGGCTCCTCCACCCGGAGCGACGCGCCGTCCTCCGGAATTACGGGAAGGGGGCCGGCCTCGTCATGCGGGAGGCGGACTACAACAGGGAGACCGGGTTGCTGGACCCGGAGGCCCTGGGAGCCCAGGTGAGCGCGGAGACCGGCGGCATCTACCTAGAGAATCCGAACCTCCTGGGGCTGATGGACGCAGGCCTCACGGAGGTAAAGGAGCGGTTTCCGGAGGTTCTCCTCGTGGTGGGCGTCCAGCCCCTCTCCCTGGGACTCATGAAGGCTCCGGGGGACTACGGGGCCGACCTGGTGGTGGGAGAGGGACAGCCGCTGGGGAGCTGGATGAACTTCGGAGGCCCCTCCCTGGGCCTCTTCGCTTGCCGACGGGAGCACATCCGGAAGATGCCTGGACGGGTCATCGGCTTGACCCGGGACGCGGCGGGGAACCGCGCCTTCTGCATGACGCTCCAGACCCGCGAGCAGCACATTCGCAAGGAGCGGGCCATGAGCAACATCTGCACGAATGAGGCCCTCCTGGCCATCGGCACGGCCGTCTACTTGGCGCAGCGGGGCGCCGCAGGGATGCGGTCCCTCGGGGTTCAACTCGTCGAGATGGCCGGGTCCTTGATGACCCGGATCGACGGGGTGAAGGGCGTCCGCGCCCCCGCGTTCCCCGGGCGGTACTTCAACGAGTTCGCCATGGCCACCGAGCGCCCCTACGCGGAGGTCCATGAACACCTTTGGCAGCGGGGCATCCAGGGAGGGTGGAGCCTCGCTTCTCACTTCCCGGAGCTGGGCGAGTCGGCCCTCTTCGCCGTTACGGATCGCCATGCCGAGGAGGACGTGGACCGTCTGGTCCGCGCGCTGGAGGAACTCCCTTGACCTCGCGCCAGGCAGTCCACGAGGAACCCCTCCTCTGGGAGCTCCCTCGCGAGGAGGCGGAGGTCGCCGTTCCCCCCGACCTCGTGCCCTCGTCCCTGCGACGAGAGGGTTTGGACCTCCCGGACCTAGAGGAGTTCCAGGTCGTTCGCCACTTCACGCGCCTGTCCCAGATGAGCTATGGAACGGACACGGGCCTCTACCCCCTGGGCTCCTGCACGATGAAGTACAACCCCAAGTACGCGGAGACGTTGGCCTCCTCGGAGAAGGTCCGGCGGGTGCATCCTCAGCAGGACCTGCGCAGCGTCCAGGGGGCCCTCCGCATCCTGTTCGAGCTGCAGGACATCCTGGCCCGTGTCGCGGGGATGGATCGCGTGAGCCTTCAACCGGCGGCCGGCGCCCAGGGCGAGTTCACGGGCCTCCTCATGGCCAATGCCTTTTTCGCGGAGCGCGGCGAGGATCGGCGAGAGGTTATCCTGCCCGACACGGCCCACGGCACGAACTTCGCCAGCGCAACGATGGCGGGGTTCGACGTGGTGGAGATCCCCTCCCGGAAGGGCGTCGTGGACGTATCCTCCCTGGAGGACGCCCTGGGGG
>CAYGBN010000010.1:38076-38573 GCA_964348155.1 uncultured Methanomassiliicoccales archaeon | reverse complement strand
GGCCCGCGAGCGTGAAAGCCTCGTTGCCGATCGTGCGCCAGGCCCGGTCGGCCATCGCCCTGGGGGAGCGGACGGCCCTGTTCATGCTCACCAACCCCAACACCCTAGGCATCTTCGAACCGCGGATTCGGGAGGTCGCTGAGGCCGTGCACGGCGCGGGCGCCCTTCTCTACTACGACGGGGCGAACATGAACGCCATTCTCGGGAAGACGAACCCGGGGCGCATGCGGTTCGACATCGTGCACTTCAACCTCCACAAGTCCTTCTCCACGCCCCACGGGGGAGGGGGTCCTGGCGCCGGACCTGTGGGGGCCCGGGGGGTCCTGGCGGACTACCTGCCCGTCCCCCATGTGGCTCTCGGGAAGGAGGGCTACTACCTGGACTAGGATCGCCCCAGTTCCATCGGCAAGGTCCGTGCGTTCCTCGACGAGCAGGGGGTAGTCCGCACACTGCACGCCGGCCTGATTCGCGGTGATCTGTATTTCGCTGATGGCTCA